>JANNTE010000142.1:0-15107 GCA_031403365.1 Betaproteobacteria bacterium
GGCGGCTACTGGCGCTCGCTCGACAAGAAGCAGCATTCTTTTGTGGCGACACCGTTCGTGAACGCCGGTGCCGCGGTCGCGGCCGTCAATTATTCCCTGTGCCCCGCGGTTAAAGTCGAGGGCATCGTGCTGCAATGCCTCAAGGCCGGGGCCTGGCTCTACCGCAACGCCGCCGAGGTTGGCGCACCGCGCAACCGCATGTTTGTCGCCGGGCATTCCGCGGGCGGTCATCTGAGCGCAATGTGCATGGCGGCGCAGTGGCCGCGCTATTCACGCGGGTTACCGGAGAAAGTCATGCAGGGGGGACTCTCGATCAGCGGCATTTACGATCTGGGTCCAATTGCACATACACCTTCGGTGAATATCGACCTCCGGCTGAATGAAACGGATGCATTGAAGCTGAGCCCGGGATTGCTGCCGCCCGCAACCAGGGCGCCGTTCCACATCGCCGTGGGCGGGCGTGAACTGGGTGGGTTCAAGGAACAGCATGCGCTGATTGCCAGCCAGTGGGCCGGTGTCGTAGCTGCGGACATACCCTGTCCGGATGACAACCATTTCACCATTCTGAATACCTTTTCCGATCCTGAGTCGGAGTTGTGCCGCGCGACGGCGCGGATGATGGGGTTGTAGTGGCGGTGCGCGATGCATATTGGTGGACAGTGAACCGCGGTCAAGAAAGTCGGCCCGTTGACGGCAGGTGCCGGCTGCTGCCCGCCATTTGCCGCCGGTGAACCATCCTGCATGGCCCAATATCTGTATATAATTACAGCATGTCGCTCAAGACCGCAGCCGGAAACCATGGCTCCCTGCACAAGGGAAGGGGGGCGTCGATCAATCCCGAAGGACGCTTCGAGCAGGCCTTGCGCGAAGCCTTTGACGACGGCTGGGAAGGGACGCTCGAAGATGATGTCCGGCGGCCGCAGACCTCGGTCACCGCCGAGCGGGTCAAAAGCATCATCAGCCGCAACGATTCGCCGGATATTCCCTTTACCCAGTCGATCAATCCTTATCGCGGCTGCGAGCACGGTTGCATTTACTGTTATGCGCGTCCCTCGCATGCTTATCTGAATCTCTCGCCGGGGCTGGATTTCGAGACCCGGTTGTTCGCCAAGGTAAACGCGGCGCAAGTTCTGCTCGAGGAACTGGCCAAATCCGGCTACGTGTGCAGCGCCATCACCATCGGTGCGAACACCGATGCCTATCAGCCGGCGGAGCGCTCCTGGAAAATTACCCGGGCTGTTCTGGAAGTCGCTGCGCAGTGCAATCAGCCGGTCAACATCATTACCAAGAACGCGCTGGTCGAGCGCGATCTCGATATCCTTGCGCCGATGGCAGAAAAGGGTCTCGCAAGCGTGTTTGTTTCCGTGACTACACTCGATCATGATCTTGCGCGCCGCATGGAGCCGCGCGCTTCGGCGCCGGCGCGCCGCATCGAGGCCTTTCGCCGGCTTGCGCACGCCGGCGTGCCGGTCGGCGTAATGGTGGCCCCGATTGTGCCCGTTCTGACCGATGCCGAGACCGAGCACATTCTTGAAGCGGCGAGCAGGGCTGGTGCGCAATCTGCCGGCTATGTGCTCATGCGCCTGCCCTATGAAGTGAAGACGCTGTTCAAGGACTGGCTGGCGCAGCACTATCCGCTGAAGGCTGCGCATGTCATGAGCCGCTTGAAGCAGATGCGGGATGGACGCGAGAACGATCCGCAGTTCGGCACGCGCATGCGCGGCAGCGGGGATTTCGCGGATTTGCTCAAACTGCGCTTTGGTAGCGCCTGCAAACGCCTGAGGCTGAATCTGGAGCGGCGCGCGCTGGATACGACCCGGTTCAGGCCGCCGCGCCTGGACGGACAGATGGATTTGTTCGGATGAAAAAAATCTACTCCGCGCCGACGCTGCCCGATGCGCACCTGGTGATGGGATTGCTGGTGCAGGCCGGGGTTGATGCGCGCGTATTCAATGAGAACGCACAAAGCGCCATGGGCGAGATTCCTTTTCAGCAGGCCTGGCCGCAAGTCTGGATCATGGATGAAGCGGATATGGCGCAAGCGCGCGAGCTGATTCGTCAGTTCGAGCAGCCCCGCGTGCAAGCCAGTCCGGTATCGTGTCCGCATTGCCATGAAGACAACCCGAGCCATTTTCAGACCTGCTGGCATTGTGGGCGCGAATTCTGAACGCCTTGCCAGTCGCCGTGCCGCGCTGCGTAACATCGCGGCCGGACTGCTGGGCGTAAAGGCAATTCTGATGGTCGATCGGCTTGATGCCGCGGCGGTGAAGGATGCAGCGGCGAAAAACGCCTGCCTGTATGCTGGCGAGGCGCTCGGGCGCTACGGCTTTGTCAATGGCCATCCGCTGGGGGGCGATCGCCAGGATGCCTTTCTCAAGGAAGCGCGAGCGCAAGGCCTGCTCACTGCAGTTCAAAGCTGCGCGCCACGCATGGCCACGCAGCAGGAAATCGGCCGATTCCACACGCAACGTCATATCGAAACCGTGCGCCATGCGGAGCGCGATCAACTGAAATTTCTGGATAATGGCGATACGCCGGTTTTTCCCGGCGTATATGAGGCCTCGGCTCATGTCGTCGGAGCGGCCCTCGATGGGCTTGCGCGCATCATGCGCGGCGAGATCGTCCGCAGCCTGCAGCCGATCGGTGGATTGCATCACGCGGGACGCGATCACGCCGCGGGCTTCTGCGTGTTCAACGATCTGGGCGTGGTGATCGAAACGCTGCGCAGCGAGTATGGCGTCAAGCGCATTGCCTATGTGGACATCGATGTCCACCATGGCGACGGAATTTTTTATCCGTTTGAAGGCGATGCTGATTTGATCTTCGCCGACATTCATGAAGATGGCCGCTATCTTTATCCCGGCACCGGCGGGGAAGACGAAACCGGCGCGGGCGCGGCCAAGGGCACCAAACTCAACATTGCGCTCAAGCCAGGATCGGGTGACCGCGAGTTCGCGCAGGCCTGGCAGCGGGTCGAGGCGCACCTGACCCGCTTTGCACCGGAGTTCGTGGTGTTCCAGTGCGGCGCGGACGGACTGAAGGGCGATCCCCTTGCGCATCTGGAGTATTCGCCAGCCACGCATGCGCTCGCGGCGCGCAGCCTGACGCAAATCGCCAAACGATTTTGCAGAGGGCGCTTGATGGCTTTTGGCGGTGGTGGCTATGACCGGGGAAATCTCGCGCGAGCCTGGAGCGCGGTGCTGCGCGAAATCGCCTGATTACTTCGGGTCGCTTTTGCGCCGATGCGCCTTGGCGCCCAGATTACGCGCAGCGGATTCCCATTCGTGAATTTTTTCGTGCGCGATGTTTGCGCCACACAGCACAACGACGACGTTTTCGCCGGACTTGACTGGAATCTTTCCCTCCAGCAGCGCCGCAACCGAGCATGCGGCCGCGGGTTCGGTCAGCAGTTTTTCTTCCTGCAGGATGGCAATCAACGCACGGATGGCGGCGTTGTCGGATACGCAGACCAGGTTGGTCACGTAGCGCATGACGATATCGAACTGGGTTTGCCCGGTCTTGCGCGCACCAAGGGTTTCGGCGATTGAGGTGATGGCCGGCAATTCGACGATTCTGCCAGCCTTGTAGCTCTGATACATCGAATCCGCGCCTTCGGTTTCAACACCGAATACCTGCATGCCTGGCGCGTAGTGTTCTACCGCGCTGGCGATTCCCGAAATCAGCCCGCCCCCGCCGATCGAGGCGACGATCAGGTCCGGGTCGGGGAGTTGCTTGAGCAGTTCCGTCACGATTGTGCCCTGGCCTGCCATGACCATCGGATCGTCGAACGGATGAATGTAAGC
This sequence comes from Betaproteobacteria bacterium, assembly GCA_031403365.1. Taxonomy (GTDB): domain Bacteria; phylum Pseudomonadota; class Gammaproteobacteria; order Burkholderiales; family JACQAP01; genus JACQAP01. The sequence continues at coordinate 3,804 of JANNTE010000142.1, forward strand.
ACGGCCGGATTCGGCGGCTACTTTCATGGCCAGGGCGTTGGCTTCGTCCCATGCCGCACCGAAGATAACGACGTCGGCGCGCAGTTGGCGTATGGCGGAAAGCTTGGCTTCGATGGCCGATTCCGGCAGATAGACCGTTACCGGCACGCCCAGTTTGCCGGCGGCGTAGGCCAGCGCCAGTCCATGATTGCCGCCAGAGGCGGTGACGATGCCACGCTCAAGCTGGGTTCTGGCCAGCCGGGTGAGTGCGCTAAAGGCGCCACGCACCTTGAACGAGTGGGTCGGCTGCAAGGTCTCGAGCTTGAGAAACACATTTGCGCCGAGCTGGTCGCTCAGGTAGCCCGAGCGCATTAGCGGTGTGGGTGCAAGATGTGGGCGTATGCGCGCCGCCGCCGCTTTGATCTCCGATTTTGGAATGAGCATGTGCTTCGATGGTTTGTGCCGCCGAGGTTACCGTCTCCTAGGCCGGCACCGATGGCAAACCGGCCAGCGCCATGGCCAGTTCACTTTCGTCGTAGCTGCGATCAGAGAGCTTGCCTGCGAAGTAGTCGGTATACGCCTGCATGTCGAAATGTCCATGGCCGCACAGGTTGAACAAAATCGTGCGTGATTTGCCTTCCTGCTTGCAGCGGATGGCCTCATCGATCGCGCCCTTGACCGCGTGATTGGCTTCCGGAGCCGGAACGATGCCTTCCGCGCGCGCAAACTGCACGCCGGCTGCGAACACTTCGACTTGTTTATAGGCGCGCGCCTCGATGAGTCCAAGATCCTTGACGTGCGAGACCAGCGGCGCCATGCCGTGGTAGCGCAATCCACCGGAATGGAGCGCGGGCGGAATGAAGCTCGACCCGAGCGTGTGCATTTTTACCAGTGGGGTGAGGTGTCCGGTGTCGCCGAAGTCGTAGGCGAATTTTCCCTTGGTCAGACTGGGGCAGGCGGCCGGTTCGATGGCGATGATGCGCCGCTTCTTGCCGCCGCGCAGTTGCGCGCCCAGAAAGGGGAACACGATGCCGGCGAAGTTCGATCCGCCGCCGGTGCATCCGATGATGATGTCGGGATCATCGCCCGCCATCTCCAGTTGCCTCATCGCCTCCTGTCCGACGATGGTCTGGTGCAGCAAGACGTGATTGAGAACCGACCCCAGCGCGTACTTGGTGTCGTCGCGGCTGGCCGCAACTTCCACGGCTTCGGAAATGGCGATGCCAAGTGATCCGGTATTGTCCGGCGTCTTGGCGAGTATGGCGCGTCCGACATTGGTCTCCATTGACGGGCTGGCGATGCAGCGCGCACCGTAAGTTTCCATCAGCGCGCGGCGGTAAGGTTTTTGCTGATACGACACCTTGACCATGAACACCTGAACTTCGATGCCGAACAGCGCGCCGGCGAAGGCCAGGGACGATCCCCATTGACCGGCACCGGTCTCGGTGGAAATCTTGCGGATGCCGGCTTCGCGGTTGTAGAAGGCCTGGGGCACCGCTGTATTGGGTTTGTGTGAACCGGCAGGGCTCACGCCTTCGTATTTGTAATAAATTTTCGCAGGCGTATCGAGGGCTTTTTCCAGACGGCGTGCGCGATACAGAGGCGAAGGACGCCATTGCCGGTAGATTTCGCGCACCGGGCCCGGAATCTCGATCTCGCGCTCAGCGGACATCTCCTGCATGATGAGCGACATCGGAAACAAGGGCGCGAGATCATCCGGCCCGAGTGGTTGCAGCGTGCCCGGATGCAGCGGCGGGGCGAGCGGGACCGGCAGGTCGGCCGCGATGTTGTACCAGGCCTTCGGCATCTGCTCTTCGGCGAGCAGGTATTTGACGGTCTCGGCCATGATTCCTCCGTGATTTTAATTGCGGGTAAGGCAGTTCAGATTAGCAGAATGCGTGCTGGCCGGCAGGAGGAGGACCCGGATGCCGGGCCGGAACGATCGAAGTGCGCGGTTTAGTTTTTCTCTGAATCGCCCGTGCTGCCTGCGACCGATCCATCCCATCCGCCGCCCAACGCCTTGAACAAATCCGCGCTGGCGGAAAGTTGCGCGCGTTGTGCGTCGACGCGGTTCAATTGCGCGTCGAGCAGGGCGCGCTCGGAAATCAGCACATCGAGCAGGCTGGAAATCCCGTTGTCGTAGCGCAGTTGTGCCAGGCGCAGCGCGGCTTGCAGGGCGTCGATGCGCAGTTGTTCGGCCTCGGCGATTTCGCGCGCTGCGCGCTGCGCGACCAGCGCGTCGAGTGCGTCCTTGAATGCGTTCTGGATCGCGGCTTGATATTGCGCCAGCACCTGCTGCTGGCGCGCCTGGGCCACCTCCACCTGCGCGCCGGTACGACCGGCGTCGAACAGCGTTTGCGTCGCAGAGCCGGCGAGCTGCCAGATCCGCGCCTGGGCGTTGAACAGGGAGGACAAGCTCGCGCTTTCCCCGCCGAGAAAGGCGCTCAGCGATATCGACGGAAAATACGCGGCCCTGGCCAGACCGATACGCGCATTGGCGGCAATCAGACTCTGTTCGGCCTGGCGCAAATCCGGGCGACGTTCCAGCAGCGCCGAAGGCAATCCTGCCGGCACGGCGGGCGGCGTGGTCAACGCTTCGATGGCGGCACCACGCTCAAGCGGCTGTTCGACCAGCGCTCGAGGGCTGCGTCCAATCAGGACGCTGAGCGCGGTTTCCTGCGCCGCGAGCTGCTGGGAAATCCGCGGCAGAAAAGCTTGTGCTTGTGCGGTTTCCGCTTCCGATTGCCGCAGTTCCAATTCCGATGTGATCCCGGCCTCGAAGCGCATGCGCAGAAGCGCTGTGGAGGCGAGGCGCGTGGAAACGGTGCGGTTGGTGATCGCCAGTTGCGCATCCAGCGCGCGCAGATTGAAGTAGTTCCGGGCGATATCTGCAATAAGCGCAAGCCGGACCGCTTCGCGATTGAATTGCGATCCCAGCATCTCCGCCCTGGCCGCTTCACTGGCGCGGCTGAATTTCCCCCAGAAATTGACTTCGTAACTGGCGTTGAGCGTGGCACGATGACTCGAATACTCCGGCTGGACGCCGGGCGGGGACAGTGCGCCCTCCTGGCTCATGCGATTGCGCGACGCGCCGGCACTGGCGGAGACGCCCGGATACTGGTCGGCGCGCACGATGCCGAGCACGGCACGCGCTTCATTCACGCGGGCGATTGCGCGGCGCAAATCGAGATTGTGCAGCAATGCGTCGTCGATCAGGCGTTCGAGTACAGGGTCGTTGTAGGCTTTCCACCAGGTTGCGGAAACTGCTTCCTCCGGGCCCGCACCCGGCCACTGCGCGGGAGTTTCTACGGAGGGGCGCTGGTAATCGGGCCCGAGGCTCATGCAGGCGCCCAGCGCCAGCGTTGCAAGCGCCGCTGCGCTGAATCGCAAACGCATCACGCCAGGTCTCCCTGCGGCGGCGCGTGGTGAGGAGTTCCAGTCGCGCGCGATTCCGCCGCCTTGTGTTGCTCGATTTCAGCGCGAATCTGTGCGGTGCTGCGCCGCTCGCCGAGCCCTCCGCCGCTCATGAGCTTGAAGAACATGGGAATGAAAAAGATCGCCAGGAACGTCGCCGCGAGCATGCCGCCCATGACGCCGGTGCCCACCGAATGGCGCGCACCTGCGCCCGCGCCGGAGGACAGCGTGAGCGGCAGCACGCCGAGTATGAAGGCGAGCGAGGTCATCAGAATCGGTCGAAAACGCAGGCGCGCGGCTTCCAGTGCGGCGCCGGAAGCCGACAGACCCTGCTGTTGTTTGTGCAGGGCATATTCGACAATCAGAATCGCATTCTTGGCCGCGAGGCCGAGCAAGGTGACCAGGCCGATCTGGAAATACACGTCGTTGGATAAGGGCGTGCCGCCGAAGAAGGGCAATTTGAAATTATTCACCCAGATCGCCGCGAAGGCCCCGAAAGTGCCGAAGGGCAGCGCCAGCAGCACCGAGAACGGCAGCGACCAGCGTTCGTATTGCGCAGCGAGAATCAGGAACACCATGATGACCGCCATGCCGAGGGCCAGCGTGGAGGTGCCGGACGATTGTTTTTCCTGGAACGATGCGCCACCCCAGTCGTAGCTGAAGTCCGCCGGCAGCACTTCGTCGGCGATCTCCTCGACCATCTGGATCGACTGACCGGAACTGATGCCCGGCGCGCCCTGGCCGAACAGTTTCACCGATGGCAGATTGTTGAAGCGGTCCAGCGAGTCCGGTCCGGACGAGTAACTGACACTGGCGAGCGATTTCATCGGGATCATCTGACCGCTCTGCGAGCGCACATACAGATCACCGATGGCGTCCGGACGCTTGCGCTGATCCGGCTCGGCTGACATCAAGACCTGCCACGTGCGGCCGAATTTGTTGAAATCGTTGACGTAGAACGTACCCAGCGTCGCGGCGAGCGAGTTGTATAGCGTATCGAGCGGCACGCCGAGCGCCTTGGCTTTCTCGCGGTCGACATCGACCCGCAATTGCGGCGCATTCGGACGCCAAAGGGTCTGCACATAGAGGAAGCGCGGATCCTTCGCTGTGCGTTCGAGGAACTTGCCCATGACTTCGGCCGTGCGTTGCGGGCCACCGTCGCCGCGGTTCTGGATGTAGAACTCGAAGCCCCCGGCGTTGCCCAGGCCGAGAATCGGCGGCGGCGGGAAGGCGAGCACCAGGCCTTCCTTGATGCCGGCGGTTTTCATGAAAAATTCGCCCACCAATTGCTGAGTGTAGACGCCCGGTCGATCATCCCAGTGCGTTTGCGAGGCGAAGATCGTCGCCGCGCTGTTGCGAAAACCGCCACCGAGAAAATCCAGGCCGGTAAAGGCGACGGAAAACTGGTTGGCCGGGTTCGACAGTTGCGCTTCGGTCACTTTCTGCACCACCGCGTCGGTGCGTTGCAGGGTCGCGCCATCGGGCAAAAAGACCGCGCCGATGTAATAGCCGGTATCTTCGTCGGGTACCAGACTGGTGGGGGTGATGCGCCAGAGCACGACGGCGGCGGCGACCATGCCGGCGAACAGAATCATGCCGATGACGCCATGACGCAACATCCAGCCCACGCCGCTCGCGTATAGATGAGTGGTGTGGGCGAACACGCGATTGAACCAGCGGAAGAAGGCGCCGGGTTCGCGATGCTTGCCGCCCTTGAACAGCACCACGCACAGCGCAGGGGTCAGCGTCAGCGCGGTAAAGCCGGAAATTACCACGGCAATCGAGATGGTTACCGCGAACTGGCGATACAATTCGCCGGTCAGTCCGCCCAGGAATGCGATCGGCACGAACACCGCGCATAGCACCAACACGATGGCGATGACCGGCCCGGTGACTTCGCTCATGGCCTTGAACGCCGCTTCCCGTGCGCTTAATCCTTCCTCGCGCATGATGCGCTCGACGTTTTTCCAGCACCACGATGGCGTCGTCCACCACGATGCCTATGGACAACACCATGCCGAACAAAGTGAGTGTGTTGATCGAATAGCCGAGCAGGAACAATCCGGCGAAGGTGCCGGTGAGGGATACCGGCACGGCGGCGAACGGGATCAGCGTGGCCCGCCAGTTCTGCAGGAATACATACACCACCAGAAACACCAGCGCCATGGCTTCGAGCAAGGTCTTCACAACTTCGCGGATGGAGACTTTGACAAAGCGCGTGGTGTCGTAGACGTTGGCGTAGGTCAGCCCGTCTGGAAAACGCGCCGCGAGCCTTTCCATGACCGCGTTGCAGCCGTCAGCCACGTCGAGCGCGTTTGCGCCGGGTTGCAGAAAAATGCCGAGCAGTGTGGCGGGCTTGCCGTTGACGCGGCCGATGAATTCGTAGTCGCGCGAACCCAGTTCGACGCGCGCCACGTCGGAGAGGCGCACCGCTGCGCCGCCGGGTGCGGCGCGCACGATGATGTTTTCGAATTCCTTCACTTCTGCCAGGCGCCCGCGCGTGGTGATGGTGTAGACCAGTTCCTGCGGGCCACCGGTCGGCGTCTGGCCGATCTTGCCGGCGGCGAACTGGGCATTTTGCTCGGTGATGGCGCGCGCCACGTCCTCGGCCGTCAGCTTGAACTGAGTCAGGCGGTCCGGCCGCAGCCAGACGCGCATGGCATAGTCCTTGGCGCCGAATATCTGCACGTTGGTGGTGCCAGGCACGCGCTTGAGTTCGTCGAGCACGTTGAGCGTGACGTAATTGCTGGTGTACAGGTCGTCGAAGCGGCCATCAGGCGAGAAAAAACCGTACACGATGAGGAAAGACGAAGAGCCTTTTTCCACCGTCACGCCCTGGCGGCGCACTTCTTCCGGCAGGCGCGCTTCCGCTTGCTTGACGCGGTTGTTGACGTTCAGCGCCGCACGATCCGCATCGGCGCCAATCTTGAAGGTGACCTGAATTTCCAACAGGCCGTTGGAGCCGGAGTTCGACGACATGAAAATCATGTCCTCGACGCCGGTCAATTGATTTTCCAGTGGTGCGGCGACAGTTTGCTCAAGCGTCTGAGCCGAGGCGCCGGGATAAATCGCGCGCACGGTGACCACCGGAGGGGCGATTTCCGGGTATTGGGCGATTGGCAGCGAGCCCGTGGCGGCAAGGCCGGCGAGGACCAGGAAGCAGGCCAGTACCGCCGCGAAGATCGGGCGATCGATGAAAAAGCGCGAGAACATGCGGGCGTGCCCTGGACGTTATTTTTTGGCGGGAGTGGCATCCGGCTTGGCGGCCGGTGTCTGCGCGTGCGGGACCGGGCTCGCGGCTGGGGATTTTGCAATCGTCACCGGCGACCCCGGCCGCGCCTTGACCACCCCATCGACAATCACCTGATCGCCGGCTTTGAGGCCACTGAGGATGACCCACTCGTCACCGGCCCAGTCACCCACCTCAATGGGACGCGGCTCGACGATACCTTGTGCGTTGACCGTCAGCACGATCTTGCTGCCCGGGCCTTCCAGTACGGCGCGCTGTGGAATGGCGATGGCGTCCGGGCGCACGCCGCCCGAGAGCGTGACGCGCGCGAACTGGCCGGGGCGCAGAATTCCTTGCGGATTGGCGATGACGGCGCGCGCTTCGATGGTGCCGGTGGCGGGGTCAATACGCACGTCGGTGAAATCCACTTTTCCGCTGCGCGCATACTCGGAGCCGTCGGCCAGTTTGAGTGTGACGTCGAATTTGCCGCCCTTGGGCAACGCCAGACGGCCTTCCTCCACGGCGCGGGTGAGTTTCAAGTGCTCGGTCTCGGCGAAACTGAAAATGACATGAATCGGATCAATCTGGGAAATCGTTGTCAGCAGTGACAGCTGTGCCTGGACGAGACTGCCTTCGGATTGCAAGGCACGGCCGCTGATACCGGAAATCGGCGCTTCGACACGGGTGTAGGACAAATTCAGCCGCGCTTCGGTGAGTGCAGCCTGCGCTGCTTTTACCTGGGCTTCGGCAATTTGTTCACCGGAGGTGGCGTCGTCGTATTCCTTCTGGCTGACCGCCCTGGCTTCGAAGAGCGGCTTGAGTCGTGTGGAATTGCGCCGGGCCAGACTTAAGCTTGCCTGTGCGCCTGAAAGCTCTGCTTCGGATCTCGCCAATGCGGCACGATAGGGAGCGGCGTCAATCGTAAACAGGCTTTGTCCGGCGGTGACTTTACTGCCTTCGGTAAAATTCCATTTCTCAAGGATGCCGGATATGCGTGGGCGCACTTCCACTTCGCGAACGCCCGCGATCTCGGCTATATACTCAAAATTAGCCGGCAGATTCCGCGGCGCGACCACCACCACGCTGACCTCCGGGGCAGGCATGCCTCCTGGCGGTGCATTTGAAGCTGGCTTCTGGCAACCGGGGAGCCCGGACAGCGCGATGGCGGCGAGAATTCCGTGCAGCGAAAGTGAACGCAAATCGTGCAATTTTAGACTCCTAGGAAATCCATGAGCGCGCCCTGATTCCTGCGCGGTGTGGAGGCAGGCTGATGGAACGAACAGCGGCAGGAATGTCGGCAGGCCTTGAAGTTTACTGGTATCGAAGGATGTGCGCAAAGCGGATCCCGTTGCCGAGGGCGACCCGGCGAACGTCCCGGCGCAGGCGCCCGGCCGGGGATGACGAATGCTTGTTGCGGTGCCTGCTCGCGTTATCTACACTGTCCGGGTTTGATTGCCGTTTGATTCACAGGAGGGAAGGGAAAAATGAAAAATCCATTGGATTCTCTATGGGGTACGGTCATAGCAGGCTTCGTGCTGACCGTCATTTTGGTTGTTGTCGTCAGATCATTGGCAGGGGGATAAGTCATGGAAATGCTTCCGGGAATTTACCGCTGGATTCATATCCTGGCGGGTGTTATGTGGATCGGTTTGTTGTATTACTTCAACTTCGTTCAGGAGGCGGCACTGAAGGCGGCACAGGCTGACAGCACTGCGGCCGGGATCACCAAACATGTGGCGCCACGGGCGCTGTTCTATTTCCGCTGGGCCGCCCTGGTCACCTGGCTGGCGGGTGCCGCATTGCTGGGTGCGAATTTCATGGCTGCTTTCACCCTTCAAGCCGGATACGAAAAGATCGGTGTCGGCGCATGGCTGGGCACCATCATGCTGCTCAACGTGTGGGGCATCATCTGGCCGAATCAGAAGAAGATTCTCGGAATGGTACCCGCCACCGACGAGCAGAAGAACAAGGCGCGGCGCCTGGCTTTTCTGGCTTCGCGCACCAATACGATGTTGTCGGTTCCGATGCTGTTCTTCATGGTCGCGCAATCGCACATGGCGCTATAGCGTTTGCGGTAATCCGGATGCCCGGGCAGTGCCCGGGCATCTATTTGGCCGGTGGAAGCGCTTTCAGTCCTTCGACCAAATCCCCACGCATTATTTTTCGCTTGCTGAACCAACCCCGGTTCATTTCCAGCGCATAGGCCGCCTCGCCCGCGGAAGCATGGGCTTGCTCCGAGTACGGCTCCATGTCGGCAATGTTGAGAATGCGCCCGTTTGCACCGATAAAGGCAACGGAAAGGGCCACTCCGGTGTTCTTCATCCACATCGCCGCTGCTTCGGGACGCGGGTATACAAAAATCATTCCGCTGTTTTGCGCCAGCCGGTCGCGATACATCAGCCCGCGCCTGCGGGTTTCTTCGGTGTTGGCAATTTCCACGCGTAGCTCATGCGTCTTGATTCGCAACCGGTAAGTGATCAGCGGATCTGCAGATGCAGGCGGCGCGGTCAATATCGAGAAAACGGCCAGCAGCCCAAAAAATTTTAGCCCAAGATTCGATGTGTGCATCAGATTTTTGGCAGGTGAAACGATCAACGATCGAGTATTGAGATTTAGTTTGGCAACTTCGTGGCGATTTCGTCCAGTTAAATTTCCGGGAACTCGAAAAGATATGGCGGTTGCACACGGACGAATTCACCAGATGCCCGGGGACGACGATGTGTGATGCCGGTCAGGGCAGTGGAGTGCGGGCGCGCAGTTGTTTCATGGAGTGTGGGCACCCGGGCCGTGCCCGCATGACTGCCAAGGAAACGAGTCAGGATTGATGCGTCGCAGCAATACGTGTCCGGAGTGGCATCCCCGTGCGGACCGGCAGAAAAAGGTTGACAACCCAGAGCGTAAATCTTATTTTCCCTCTGCGGTAAGGCTAGTCTGATTGCTGAAGATTCTCGGCACGTTAGTTCTTGCTTTACGCATCGAGGCAGTAATCAAAACCTAAATGCGCGGCTCCAGGGCTCTCAAGCATCGATTTGTAATGGTTTACGAGAGAGTTCGAAGCGCCGCTCACTTCATTTCGGGAGGCTTTAAAAAATTATGCTGAAGCAATCGTTGCACCTCAAACGTGCTGCGGTGTCTATCGCTGCTGTTGCGGCGTTCGGCGCTACGGGAGTTGTCTCCGCGCAAGGTGTGGATACGCTGGAATCCAAGCTCTATCCAAACTATGTGACGGACGACATGCTCCTGAACGCCGACAAGGACGCGCAGAACTGGCTCCATTACGGTCGTGATTATCAGACCACACGCTACAGCCCGCTGTCCCAGGTCAACCGGGACAACGTCAAGAAGCTCAAACCCGTCTGGAACCTGTCGTTTGGCGTTCTGGAAGGGCAAGACAGCCAGGCTGTTGCCGTCAACGGGATGGTTTATGTGACCACGTCCTTTAACAAAGTTATCGCCGTCGATGCCGTCAGCGGCAAGACCATGTGGAAGTACGAGCGCGAGCTTCCGGGCGATGTGTTCCCGAAACTGTGCTGCGACGTCGTTAACCGTGGTGTGGCGGTCTACAAGAACAAGGTTTATCTGGCCACGCTCGACGCGCACATCGTGGCGCTCGACAACCAGACCGGCAAAGTAGTTTGGGATAAGAAGATGGGTGACTACACCTACGCCGAAACCTTCACCATCATGCCGATGGCCCTGCGCGGCAAGATCATCTTCGGTACCGCCGGTGCTGAGTATGGCGTGCGTGGATGGCTTGCGGCAATCGACGCTGATACTGGCGCTCCGGTCTGGAAGACCTACACCATTCCCGGACCCGGCGAGCCTGGTAACGATACCTGGGCAGGCGATTCCTGGAAATACGGTGGCGGTTCCACCTGGATTACCGGTGCCTACGACAAGGAAACCAACATGCTGTACTGGCCCGTTGGCAACCCTGGTCCCGACTTTGACCGCCATGTGCGCCTCGGTGACAATCTGTTCACCAACAGCAACCTGGCACTCAATCCGGATACCGGCAAGATCCAGTCTTACTTCAACTACACGCCAAATGATCCGTACGATTACGACGGCGTGAACGAGATGATCCTGGTTGACGTCGGCGGCAAGAAGCTCTGGCTGCATGGTTCGCGCAATGGTCACATCTACGGTATCGATCGCGTCAACACGCAGGCAGGCAAGGCTGGCAAGGAGCACAAGTGCGTCTGGGTTACCCCGATGCAGCGTGTAAACTGGGTCAAGACCCCGATCAGCCCGTCCAACAACTGCCGTCCGATCTACAACTACCCGGAAAAGGATGTTGTGTACGACAAGGTGACCACCGATATCGCACCGTCACTTGACGGCGGTAAAGAATGGCACCCGATGGCTTACAGCCACCGTACCAAGATGGTCTACGTGCCGGTGTACGACTTCGCGATGGATCTCCAGGCCAAGAAGATGGAGTGGAAGCGCGGCGAGTGGTACCTGGGTGCGAAGGTCATCACCTTCAATGCGGGCGCAGGCATGATCAAGGGCTTCGACGCGGCGACGGGCAAACTGGTCTGGTCCAAGTCCCAGAGCTATCCGGCCACCAGCGGCACCATGGCAACTGGCGGCGGACTGGTGTTCTACGGCGATCCGGAAGGTTACTTCAACGCTGTAAACGACAAGACCGGTGAACATCTGTGGTCGTTCCAGGTCGG
>JANNTE010000143.1:0-16154 GCA_031403365.1 Betaproteobacteria bacterium
CGCTCGATTCCACTTTCGGAATTGCAACCGGATCCGCCTTCTCCGGCAGCGGATCGGGTTTTCGTTCCAGTGCCAGCTCCAGCACCTGATCAATCCACTTGACCGGATGGATCTCGAGCCGATTCTTTACGTTATCGGGTATCTCGGTGAGATCCTTCACATTCTCTTCAGGAATCAATACAGTTTTGATCCCGCCGCGATGGGCCGCCAGCAGTTTCTCCTTCAGGCCACCGATGGCCAACACTTCTCCGCGCAAGGTTATCTCACCGGTCATAGCAACATCCGCCCGAACCGGGATGCCAGTCAGCGCGGATACCAGCGATGTCGTCATCGCGATACCAGCCGATGGGCCATCTTTGGGCGTTGCGCCCTCCGGAACGTGAACATGGATGTCATTTTTTTCGAATGCGTCGTCCTTGACACCCAAGCGCGCTGCACGCGTCCTGACCACGGAGCGCGCCGCTTCCACCGATTCCTTCATCACATCGCCCAGGGAGCCGGTTCGTTGAATATTGCCCTTTCCAGGCATCACCACCGTCTCGATCGTGAGAAGTTCGCCGCCAAATTCGGTCCAGGCAAGTCCGGTTACCTGGCCGACCTGGTTGTGCTTCTCCGCGAGCCCATAGGTATAGCGGCGCACGCCCAGATAATGATCAAGGTTGCGCGCCGAAACCGTTACTCGATTTTCGCGCTTTTTGGTGAGCAGGGATTTCACGACTTTTCGGCAAATCTTGGATATCTCGCGCTCGAGACTGCGCACGCCAGCTTCACGAGTGTAGTAGCGGACAATGTCGCGAATCGCACTTTCGGACACCGAGATCTCGCCTTCCTGGAGCCCGTTGTTCTTTATCTGCTTGGGCAGAAGATAGCGCATCGCAATGTTGATTTTTTCGTCCTCGGTATAGCCGGACAACCGGATAACTTCCATTCGGTCGAGCAGCGGGGCCGGAATATTCATGGTATTCGCGGTCGCGACAAACATTACATCCGACAAGTCATATTCGACTTCAATATAGTGATCGACAAACTTGTCGTTCTGCTCCGGATCGAGCACTTCGAGCAGCGCTGATGCCGGATCGCCTCGAAAATCCTGCCCCATCTTGTCGACTTCGTCGAGCAGAAACAGCGGATTGCGTACGCCCACCTTGGCCATGTTCTGGAGCAGCTTGCCCGGCATGGAGCCAATGTAAGTGCGTCGATGGCCGCGAATCTCGGCTTCGTCGCGCACGCCACCCAGAGACATACGCGTAAACTTACGGTTGGTCGCACGCGCGATGGATTGACCCAGAGAAGTCTTGCCCACACCGGGTGGTCCGACCAGACACAATATCGGCCCTTTGAGTTTTTCGACTCGCTGCTGAACGGCAAGATACTCAACAATGCGTTCCTTGACCTTGTCCAAACCGTAATGATCGGTGTCCAGCACGGCCTGGGCCTTCACCAGATCGTTACTTATCTTGCTTTTCTTCTTCCATGGCAAGCCGACCATCGTCTCTATGTAATTGCGCACCACTGTCGCCTCGGCGGACATCGGCGACATAAGGCGCAGCTTCTTCAACTCTGATTCCGCCTTTACCCGGGCTTCCTTGGGCATGTGCGCGGCCTTGACGCGCTTGTCCATTTCGTCGATATCGGCGCCCTCTTCCATATCGCCGAGTTCTTTCTGAATCGCCTTCACCTGTTCGTTCAGGTAATACTCGCGTTGACTCTTCTCCATCTGGCGCTTGACTCGCCCGCGAATGCGGCGCTCAACCTGGAGGATGTCAAGCTCCGCCTCCATCAGCGACAATAGGTGCTCAAGACGTGCCTTGACCTCGAACATCTCCAGCACTGCCTGCTTCTGATCGAGTTTCAACGGCAGATGGGCGGCCACTGTATCGGCAAGTCGTCCCGGTTCGTCGATTCCCGACAGCGAGGTCAGCACTTCCGGTGGGATCTTCTTGTTGAGTTTGACGTATTGATCGAACTGCGTGAGCATCGCGCGGCGCATGGCTTCCACTTCCGTGGATTCAACCGGGTCCGCCGGAATTGGCAGTGCCCGGGCCATGTAATGCGTCTGAATGTCGGTCACAGCCACGACACGCGCCCGCTGCACACCCTCAACCAGAACTTTCACCGTGCCATCGGGCAACTTGAGCATTTGCAGGATGTTGGCAATGCTGCCTATTCCATACAGATCTTCCGGAGAAGGATCATCTTTCGCCGCTGATTTTTGAGCCACCAGCAAAATGCTCTTGCCAGACTCCATTGCGGTTTCCAGAGCTTTGATCGATTTTGGCCGCCCCACGAACAGGGGAATGACCATGTGCGGAAATACCACGACGTCCCTCAGGGGGAGCAGTGGGTAGGTGACAGCATTTTCGGAAGCAGCAGGATAGGTCATCGGTCACCCGTTAAGTACATCAATTTGATCCTAGGTTGGGGATGGTTAAGTTTTTTCAACCGCGCCATTGGGCACCCAGTCAAACAATTTCTCCCCGCGCAAGGGTCTGAACAGGAAGTACTTTGTGCAAACTGCCTGATTGTCAGGCCGAACCAGCCAGTTTGGACTGATCCGAATATAGCAGCATGGGCTGCGTATCGCCCGTAATCATGCCCTCATCTACGACCACTTTCGCCACGTTATTGAGTGATGGCAACTCGTACATGATGTCGAGCAGAACGTGTTCCAGAATGGAACGCAATCCTCTGGCACCGGTACGCCTTGCCAGCGCCTTCAGCGCAATGGCCTTAAGCGCCTCAGTTCGCAACTCGAGCTCCACCCCTTCCATGCTGAACATGCGCTGATACTGCTTGAGCAGGGCGTTTTTTGGCTCGGTAAGGATTTGGATCAGCGCGGCCTCGTCTAGTTCATCGAGTGTTGCCACCACCGGTAGCCGCCCAACGAATTCCGGAATCAGGCCGAACTTGATCAGATCTTCCGGTTCAACGCCGCGCAATACTTCGCCAATGTCCTTGCGGTTGTCCCTGCTCTTGACTTCCGCGCTAAAGCCTATGCCGCCCTTGTCGGAACGGGCCCGAATAATCCGTTCGAGACCATCGAAGGCGCCACCGCAGATGAACAGAATATTCGTCGTGTCAACCTGGACGAACTCCTGGTTCGGATGCTTGCGACCGCCCTGGGGCGGCACCGAGGCGATGGTGCCTTCAATCAACTTCAAGAGGGCTTGCTGCACGCCCTCACCGGATACATCCCTTGTTATGGAAGGGTTATCGGATTTGCGCGATATCTTGTCGATCTCGTCGATATAGACGATGCCCCTCTGGGCTTTTTCGACATCGTAATCGCATTTTTGCAGCAGTTTCTGGATGATGTTCTCGACGTCCTCGCCGACGTATCCCGCTTCCGTCAATGTGGTCGCATCAGCCATGACGAAGGGCACATTGAGCAGGCGCGCCAAAGTCTGCGCCAGCAGGGTCTTCCCGGATCCCGTCGGCCCAATCAGCAGGATATTGCTCTTGGCGAGTTCGACGTCATCCTTTTTCTGTGCCGTTTTCAAGCGCTTGTAATGATTATAGACGGCCACCGACAGAATCTTCTTGGCCGTACTCTGCCCGATGACGTACTGGTCGAGACTTTCCCGTATGTCGTGAGGAACCGGAAGATCGGACTTGACTCCCTTGCCCGCGACCTCACCATGACTTTCTTCGCGGATGATGTCGTTGCAAAGCTCAATACACTCATCGCAAATGAAGACCGAAGGGCCGGCGATCAGCTTTCGAACTTCGTGCTGACTTTTTCCGCAGAAGGAACAGTAAAGAAGTTTTTCGCCACTCGCTTTTTCAGCCATGTTTTCCTTTCGTTCCAACCATCAGCCAGTCGAACGCGTGCAAGTGACCAAAGCCCTGCCGCGCACTCAAGCCGCGGCGGCCGCTTCGCTGCGACTGACCAGTACTTTATCCACCAAACCGTACTTCACTGATTCTTCCGCACTGAGAAAATTATCGCGATCAGTATCGCGCTCAACGGCTTGCGCCGTCTGGCCGGTGTGCTTTGCCATCAAATCGTTCAGGCGCGCGCGCAAGTACAGAATTTCTCGGGCATGAATTTCAATATCGGAAGCCTGACCCTGAAACCCGCCCATTGGCTGGTGAATCATGACGCGCGAATTTGGCAGTGCGAAGCGCTTGCCTTTTGCTCCAGCCGCGAGCAGAAACGCGCCCATGCTCGCGGCCTGGCCGATACACAAGGTGCTCACATCCGGCTTGATGAACTGCATGGTGTCGTAGACCGCCAGGCCTGCGGAAACCGATCCGCCGGGGGAGTTGATATAGAAAGAAATATCTTTCTCGGGATTTTCCGATTCCAGGAAAAGCAGCTGCGCAACGATCAGGTTGGCCGTCGTCTCGTTTACAGGACCAACCAGAAACACCACACGCTCTTTGAGCAGGCGGGAGTAAATATCGTAGGCTCGTTCACCCCTTCCGCTTTGCTCGATAACCATGGGCACAAGGCCCAGGCCCTGAGGTTCAGGATAGTACCGATCGTGCATCATCATTGGGCATTCCCCATCAAATCATCGAAGGCAGTGAGCTTATTCTCGACCGAGACGTTCGATAGCGTCCACTGCACTACATTCTCCTCGAGAACAGTTGACTGCACTTCACGCAACCGCTCAGGCTGACCATAGTACCAGCGCACGACTTCTTCCGGTTTCTCGTAACTTTGAGCATACCCTTGGATAACGGCCTTGATCTGGTCCGGCTTAGCCTCGAGTTTGTGCAATTTCACCATTTCAGCAAGGATCAGACCGAGACTGACCCGACGAACCGCTTCGGGCTCAAACGCCTCTTTGGGCATTGGAATCTGTTCCGCCTTTAAGCCTCTTTGCTCAAGATCGTGACGCATGTTCTGCATGAGCCGCTCGATTTCCGCCTCCAGCAGCGCCCGCGGTACTTCGACCTTGGTTGCGTCGAGAAGAGCCTTCATGACCTGGTCCTTGACTCGCATCTCGATGCGGCGCTTGACCTCGCGCTCCAGATTTGCTTTCACTTCCGTGCGCATTTTCGACAGGTCTCCGTCGGCCACACCCAGGGACTTGGCGAACTCCGCATCGGCTTCCGGGACATGCGGTTCGCGCACTTCCTTGAGTTGAACCGTGAAACGCACATCCTTCCCTGCCACTTCCTTGCCATGGTAAGTATCTGGAAAGCGCAGGCCAAACTCCCGCGTCTCCTCAGCTTTCATGTCGATCAGATGTTTCTCGAAATCCGCAAGCAACTGCCCGTTGCCGATCAGCACTGTCTGGTCAACGCCCGTGCCACCGTCGAATGGCGTGCCATCCAGCGAGCCCTGATAGTCGATACGCACCTGATCCTCGGATCGCGCGCCCCGATCAACTGCGTGATAGTGCGTACGCTGTTTGCGCAATATGGAAATGGTCTTGTCCAATTCCTCGTCTGTCACGCTAACCAGCGGGCGCTCGATCTTTGCCTTGCTCAGATCGCCGATGCTGACCTCGGGGTAAATTTCGAAAGTCGCGATGTACTCGAATTTGTCCGACGGTGCAGCGCCGGGTTTAATTTCGATGCGTGGATAGCCGGCTACCCGCAAATTCTTCTCCGTCACGGCTTCGCCGAAACTGCGCTGGACAGCATCGCCAAGCACTTCCTGACGAACCTGACCGCCGAACTGCTGTTCGACAATCTTCATGGGTACCTTACCCGGGCGGAAGCCATGCAGCTTTACGGTGCGCGCAAGGCGCTTCAGTCGCGAATCGACCTCGGTATTGACCTTGTCGAGCGGTAGCGTAACGGAGAGGCGTCGCTCCAGGGAGCTGAGAGTTTCCAGTTGGGCTTGCATTAGTGCGTTTTTCCGGTTGGTGAAAGGAGACCACGTGGCGTGGTATGCAGCGCATCTGGTGCGAAAGGAGAGACTCGAACTCTCACGCCCTTCGGCGCCAGAACCTAAATCTGGTGCGTCTACCAATTCCGCCACTTTCGCGCTGCCTGCATTCTAATATAATGCCCCCCCGCCGTCACCCGAAAAGCGTGTCGCCGCAGCCGCGCGCGCGGCACCTGCTCTTGTCCCGCCTTGAGTTCTTGCCTGATGTCGGTAAATCATTACGAAAATTTCCCGGTTGCTTCTGTGCTTCTGCCCGCCCACTTGCGACGGCCGGTGCATTTGATCTACGCCTTCGCCCGGCAGGCGGATGATTTTGCCGACGAAGGCGACGCACCGGCGGCGCTTCGGCTCTCCAGGCTGGCGGAATTCAGCAGTCAGCTTGATGCCATCGAAAACGGCACGAAACCAGCTACACCGCTGTTTACGCATCTGGCGGAGATCGTTCGGGAATTTGAGCTGCCTCTCGACCTGTTTCGAGATCTGCTGTCGGCATTCTCCCAGGACGTTGTGAAATCTCGCTACGCCAACTTTGCCGAACTCCTCGACTACTGCCGGCGCTCAGCCAATCCGGTCGGTCGCCTGATGTTGCATCTGTACCGGGCGACGGAACCGCGCAACTTGATCTGGTCCGACAACATCTGCTCAAGCCTGCAACTGATCAACTTCTGGCAGGATGTCGAAATCGACTATC
This sequence comes from Betaproteobacteria bacterium, assembly GCA_031403365.1. Lineage (GTDB taxonomy): Bacteria > Pseudomonadota > Gammaproteobacteria > Burkholderiales > JACQAP01 > JACQAP01. The sequence goes on from JANNTE010000143.1 coordinate 6,537, forward strand.
GCAAGAACCGTATCTATCTGCCAGGCGATGACATGGCACAATATGCGGTGACGGAAGCCCATATAGCGGGCCGGAATGCCGACAAGTCCTGGTGCGATCTCATGAGTTGTCAGATTGATCGCGCGCGCGACATGCTTTTGACCGGGGCACCACTGGGTCAGGTTTTACCCGGACGCATCGGGCTGGAACTGCGCATGATCGTAATGGGAGGAAGGCGCGTTCTCGACAAGCTGCAGACCGGCGGCGGTGACGTGTTTCGCCATCGTCCGGTGCTGCGTTCCACCGATTGGCCTCTCATGCTCTACCGCAGCCTGTTCGCTTACCCATGACGCCCGAGAGATATTGCCAGCAGAAAGCAGCGGGCAGCGGATCGAGCTTCTACTACAGCTTTCTGTTCCTGCCGCCAGAGCGGCGTCGTGCGATCACAGCGCTTTATGCCTTCTGCCGCGAAGTCGATGACGTCGTGGATGAATGTGCGGACCACGAGATTGCACGCACCAAGCTTGCCTGGTGGCGCAAGGAGATAGAGGGTACTTTTTCCGGTTCTGCGCAGCACCCGGTTGCGAAAGCCCTTGTTCCGGTGGTACAGACATTCCTTCTGCCGCGCGAGCATTTTCACGCCATCATCGATGGCATGGAAATGGATCTCAGCTATAACCGCTATCCGGACTTTCCCACTTTGCAGTCCTATTGCCACCGGGTAGCTGGCGTGGTCGGTTTGATGGCCGCCGAAATCTTCGGTTATCACGATCCCGCTACGCTCAGGTACGCCGAGAACCTTGGAACGGCTTTTCAGCTCACCAATATCATTCGCGATGTCGGCGAAGATGCGCGTCGTGGCCGTGTCTATCTTCCGCTCGATGAACTTTCGCGTTTCGGAGTTTCCGCAGCGGACATCGTTCACCTTCAGGGCAGCGAAGCTCTGCGCAAACTGGTCGAATTCCAGATCGACAGGGCCGAGCATTACTATGCAGCAGCCTTCGCTCTCCTGCCTGCCGGCGATCGAAAAGCCCAGCGCCCGGGTCTGGTGATGGCCGCAATCTACCAGACCATACTGCGCGAAATTCGCAACGGCGGATGCCGGGTTATCGACCAGCGCACTTCGCTGACACCGATCCGAAAATTGTGGATCGCATGGCGCACCTGGCTGACCGCGTGAGCAGTGCGCCGTGCGGGGCAATGCGTGAGCAGTAAGGCGCATGGTGCGGCCCGCGTCGCCGTTATTGGCGGCGGATACGCGGGCATGGCTGCCGCCGTGGAACTGGCCCGTGGTGGCGCCACGGTCACGGTGTTTGAAGCGGCGCGTGTGCTGGGAGGACGGGCACGACGAGTCGAGATCAATGGCAGACGACTCGACAACGGACTGCACATTCTGCTCGGTGCTTACCGCGAAACACTGCGGCTTATTGACCTGGTCAGCAGTCCGGGCGAGCCTGCGGGCTTGCTGCGCATGCCATTGGAATTGACTATTTATCCGGACTTTCGCCTGCGCAGCAGCCGATTGCCGGCGCCGTTGAATCTGTTATTCGCGCTGTTGCTCGCACGCGGTCTTCATCTGCGAGAGCGTCTGGCGGCGGCGCGATTCGTGATCCGGGTCAAGCGCAAACGCTTTCGGCTGGCGCAGGACATCAGCGTGAGCGAATTGCTCGTTGCCGAACGACAACCCGAAACAGTTTCGCGACTGCTATGGCATCCACTTTGTGTTTCCGCGCTGAACACGCCGCCAGACGAGGCCTCAGCACAGATTTTTCTGAATGTATTGCGCGACAGTTTCGATGGCCGTCGCAGCGACAGTGATTTGCTGCTGCCGACTGTGGATTTTTCCGCATTGTTTCCAGAACGCGCGGCGCGATACCTGCAGGCGCATCGCGGCAGCGTCGAAATGGGCACCACCATCAACACCATCGAACGGGACGGCAATGATTTCGCGCTAAGCCCCGGCGCGAGACATTTCTCCGAGGTCGTTGTGGCGGTGCCCTCTCATCGTATCAGCGCCTTGCTGGCACCGCTCACTTCGCTTGCGCCGCTCGCGCAACGGATCGGCCAATTCGCCTATCAGCCGATTTATTCCGTTTATCTGCAATACGCAGCCGGTGTGCTCCTGCCGTTTCGCATGTGCGGCATCGAAGCCCCTTATTCCCAATGGCTGTTCGATCGTGGTCAGTTGTGCGGCCAGGACGGATTGATCGGCGTGGTGATATCCGCGGACGGCGCGCATCGAGACCTCCCACACGACGATCTCGCCCGCACCGTTCACGCGGAACTCCTCGCCCGGTTTCCCGGCCTTGGCGCACCGCTCTGGCATCAGGTCATCGCCGAGAAACGCGCCACGTTCGCCTGCACACCCGGACTGTTGCGCCCCGACAATGCCACGGCGGTACCCGGTCTTTTTCTCGCCGGCGATTACACGGCGTCGGATTATCCCGCCACCATTGAATCGGCTGTCCGCAGTGGGGTACGTGCCGCACAACTGGTACTGCAACATGTTTGAGATCAAGAATTACCGACCACCTGCGGACTTGCTCAAAGACCGCATTATTCTTGTCACAGGTGCCAGCCGCGGCATCGGCCGCGTCGCCGCGCTTACTTTTGCTGCGCATGGTGCAACGGTGATCCTGCACGGGCGCGATGTGAGCGCGCTGGAAAAAGTTTACGACGAGATTGAGAGTCAGGGGTTTCCGGTGCCGGCAGCCATTCCACTCGATTTCGACAAGGCCTCAACGCGCGACTACGATGCAGTGGCCAATGCCATCGAGACACAGCTCGGGCGGCTCGATGGCATCCTGCACAACGCCGCGCACTTCGAAAAACTTGCACCGCTGGAACAACAAAGCGCCGAAGAGTGGAACCGCTTGTTACGCGTCAATCTTGTGGCTCCCTTCGCCCTGACCCAGGCTTGCGCAAGGCTGCTAAACAGATCGACCGACGCATCGGTGATATTCACACTTGAGAGCCACAGCCAGCCGCCGGCAGCGTTCTGGGGTGGCTATGCAGTAGCCAAGACAGGACTGGAAGCACTGATGAAAATTCAGGCAGCGGAGTGGAAGGCCAGACCTGATGTACGGGCCAACGCGCTGATTCCGGGGCCGGTTGCCTCACCTGCACGCGCGAAAACCCATCCCGGCGAAGTCGCCGCTTCGCAGCGCCAACCGGAATCCCTGATGCCAGCTTACCTCTATCTGATCGGCCCCGACAGCCGCGGAGTCTCGGGAACGCTGCTCAATTGCTAGTTTCCAGTTCCCGGCGCATCCACTCTGGCAGCGGACGTGATTTGCTCTGGGCGATGTCGATCCACACCATCACGGCGTGGGCTTCGGCGTAAAGCGTTGCCGGGTCGCTTGCCCGGTACATTTCATGGAACATCGCGAAACTGCTGCGGCCGGGTTTGCCGATATATGTGGTGACTTCGATATCCACCGGATACACAGCGGATCTCACATATTTGCAACTCAGCGTACCGAGGATCGGCCCCTCTGATCCCGGCCGGTAATCGACACCCAGCGCATCGAACCAGGAAATTCTGGCCTGCTCGAAATAGCGAAAATAAGCCACATTGTTCATGCGCCCCAGAGCATCCATCTCCCCCCAGCGCATCGGCACGCGATCCACCCGTACCAGCCTTCCTTCTTCTTTTTTCATCATCAAATGCCTCGTTGCAAATTTTCGTCCATGCGCGAAAGCGTTTATCATCCATGACCGTGCGCGATGTTAACAGAGGGCGTCGCACGACTCGACAACCGGGAGAGTGCTTTGGCAGAACGCGAATCGATGCAGTATGACGTGGTCGTCGTTGGCGCCGGGCCGGCAGGTTTGGCCTGCGCAATTCACGTCAAGCAGCTTGCCGTCCGGAGCGGCAAGGACGTATCAGTGTGCGTTCTGGAAAAAGGCTCCGAAGTTGGCGCGCACATCCTGTCAGGCGCGGTGATGGACCCGCGCGCGCTGTCGGAACTTTTCCCGGACTGGCAGGCCATGAACGCGCCGCTGAACGCGCCGGTGACCGAGGATCGCTTTCTGTTCTTGCGCGAACGCGGCTCCCTCAAGGTACCGAACTTTCTGCTGCCTGCGTGCTTTCGCAATCACGGCAATTACGTGGTAAGTCTGGGCAACGTGTGCCGGTGGCTCGCGCAACAGGCGGAAGCACTGGGCGTTGAAATATTTCCTGGTTTCGCGGCTGTGCAGGTGCTCTTCAACGATCACGGTGCCGTCACCGGCGTCGCTACCGGCGACCTGGGTGTCGGCAAGGACGGCAAACCGGGCCCGAATTACCAGCCAGGCATGGAACTGCACGCCAAGTACACTTTTTTCGCGGAAGGTTGCCGTGGTCAACTGGGCCGGCAGCTGCGCGAAAAGTACCGGCTTGATGCCGACCGCGATCCGCAGGTTTATGGCATCGGGCTCAAAGAGCTCTGGGAGATCGTGCCTGAAAAGCACCAAAGCGGGCTGGTCATCCATACGGCCGGCTGGCCGCTCGACAGCGAAACCTATGGCGGCTCGTTCCTCTATCACATGGAAGACAATCTGGTGAGCATCGGCTTTGTCGTCGGGTTGGGCTATACGAATCCTTACCTGAATCCCTATGAGGAATTTCAGCGCTACAAGACGCATGCTGCCATCCGTTCCTTTCTGGATGGCGGCAAACGCATCGCCTATGGTGCGCGTGCGATCGCTGCTGGCGGCCTGCAGTCGCTGCCCAAGCTGGTGTTTCCGGGCGGCGGACTGATCGGCGACGACGCCGGTTTTCTGAACGCCTCACGCATCAAGGGCAGTCATGCTGCCATCAAGTCCGGCATGCTTGCGGCGCAAGCCACGATTGATGCCGTGCTGGCCGGGCGCAGCGGGGACGAACTCAGCACTTACCCCGAGCTGTTCCGGTCGAGCTGGCTGCATGAAGAGTTACACCGGGCGCGCAACTTCAAACCGTGGATGTCGAAGGGCCTCTATACCGGCACGGCGATGGTGGGCATCGACCAGATCGTCTTCGGCGGGAAAGCGCCCTGGACTCTGCATCACGTCCACGCCGATCACCAAACCCTGAAGAAAAAAAACGAGGTTGGGCCGATCACGTATCCGAAACCGGACGGGATTGTTTCCTTCGACCGGCTCGCGTCGGTGTTCATATCCAATACCAATCACAGCGAAGACCAGCCGGTGCACCTGACACTCAAGGATGCGGCGGTACCGGTCTCTGTCAATTTCGCGCTCTACGACGCGCCCGAGCAGCGCTACTGCCCGGCCGGAGTGTATGAGATCGTGAATGAGACCTCAGGCCCTCGCCTGCAGATCAATGCGCAGAACTGCGTGCACTGCAAGACCTGTGACATCAAGGACCCGACTCAGAACATTGTCTGGATCGCACCTGAAGGCGGCGGCGGACCCAACTATCCGAACATGTGACGCTCGGACGAGCGACGAGTCGCCTCGGGCGACGGAGGTGTTTCCGCAATAGCGGTCGCTATTGTTCCCGGTACCACGTCTGCGAGCGGCCGATCAGGGAAATTCCAATGAAGCCGCGCACGTTCAGGGTCTTGCCATCCTGGCCCAACGTCATCTTGCAGCGATAGATCTTGCCGTTCTTGGGGTCGAGAATTTCGCCCCCGGCCCAGCCGGCACCGTCCTTCTTCAGGCCCCACAGTATGGTCATGCCGACAATCGGTTTGTCCTTGCGTTCATCCTTGCAGTCCTTGCATAGATGCGCCGGATCGTCGCCGGGTTGATCGAAGAGTTTCTCGACGACACCCCGGAACTCGCCATTGACTTCGGTAATGCGAACAATGGAACGTTCCTTCTTGGTCTTGTCATCGATGGTTTTCCAAACGCCGGTCGGGCCGGAGGTGTCCGCAAGTGCGCCGCCGGTCAAAATTGCCATCATCGTCGCAAACACGACAGTTCTCGCTTGCATGCTTGATTCCTCCTCGTTGGGTATTTGGTATTTTACCGGAACATATTGAAACAGAGGTCTGCTACCAACGTTAGACGGTATCTCGTTGCAGCTTCAATTGATAGCTGTCTTTCCTTGCCACAAAGACGGTCTTTTGCACCACGGCATGCACCACGCCGTGAACGTCGCTCAACTCGATCTCGTAATCCAGATCAACCGAGGATTCGTCGTTCAGGCGATCTTTGATTGAGGCTAGCTCAGCCTCGCTGATGCTGCATTCTGCGTAAAGGGTCGAGCGGCCGGGTTTCCGGTAACGAATGGCACCAGCCTTGTCCCACACGATATAGCCCGGACCCAGTCCCACCTTGATCAGGATGGCATACAACGGATCCGTCGCTGCATACATGGCGCCGCCGAACAAGGTGCCATAGATATTCTTGGTGCGAAAATTAAGTGGCAGCTTGATGCGAATCGCGCGCAAGTCTTCGGCGATAAAAATGACCTTGGCGCCAGTGCCCCAAAACGCCGGAAAAAGATTGAATCGCTGGCGCCGAAACCACGTTCTCAGTGATTCCCCGTGCTCGCCGCCGACCGGTTTCGGGGCCGTGCCCGCGTTCACCGCAATGACTCGAATAGGCCAGCCGCCCCCATACCGGTGCCGATGCACATGGTAACCATGCCGTACTTTTGCCGGCGACGGCGCATACCGTGCAGAAGTGTCGCGGTGCGGATGGCGCCGGTGGCACCCAACGGATGGCCGAGTGCGATCGCACCTCCCAGGGGATTGACCCTGGTCCGATCGAGACCCAGATCGCCAATTACCGCCAGGCTCTGGGCGGCGAAAGCTTCGTTCAATTCAATCCAGTCAAGATCGTCGAGTTTCAGGCCGGCCTGCTTGAGCACTTTCGGAATCGCAAATTTGGGGCCGATGCCCATGATTTCCGGCGGCACACCGGCCACCGCAAAACCGAGAAAGCGTCCCAGCGGCTGGAGATTGAAGCGTTTGATCGCAGATTCGCTGGCAAGGATGACCGCGCCCGCACCATCAGAAGTCTGCGAACTGTTGCCAGCCGTCACCGACCCGCCGGCGGAAAAGGCCGGACGCAGCTTGGCGAGCACCTCGCGCGTCGTGCCCGCACGCGGGCCCTCGTCCGTGCTCAGGACCTTACCGCGGGTTACAACTTTGTGCTGATCGAAATCCGGCAGGTGCTCTTCGAGGGAATATGGCGAGATTTCCTGCTTGAACTCACCCGCCTCTATGGCGACCAGCGCGCGCCGGTGTGATTCAGTGGCGAATTCATCCTGCGCTTCCCGGCTCACTTTCCATTGTCCGGCCACTTTTTCAGCGGTTATGCCCATGCCGTAGGCGATGCCGATATTTTCGTCTCCGGCGAAAAAGCGCTCGTTGCCGACGATCTTGTTCCCGCCCATCGGAATCAGGCTCATGCTTTCGGTGCCAGCACCGATCATCACCTCGGCCTCGCCCAGGCGGATACGATCCGCGGCGGTCGCCACCGCCTGCAAACCCGAGGAACAAAACCGGTTTAGCGTCAGCCCCGACACCGTGTTCGGAAATCCGGCCAGCAACAAGCCGATGCGCGCCACATTCATGCCCTGCTCCGCTTCGGGCATCGCGCAACCGACGATCACATCATCGATAGTCGCGGGATCGAGACCAGGCGTCTGCGCCAGAGCGCTTCTCAATACATGAGCGAGCATGTCATCCGGGCGGGCATGTTTCAGCATCCCGCGCGGCGCCTTGCCCACCGGCGTGCGCGTGGCGGCGACGATGTAGGCGTCCTGAACCTGTTTGCTCATTATTCCATCTCCGAATCAGTTTCTGAGCGGCTTACCCGACTTCAACATGTGCTCGATTCTCGCCTGGGTCTTTTCGGTTGCAATCAGTTCCATGAACGCCTGCCGCTCCAGATTGAGGTACCAATCTTCGGTCAGCAAGGTGCCGGGCTCGACATCGCCGCCGCACAGGACGTAGGCGATCTTGCTCCCGATCAGGAAATCGTGCTCGGAGATATGGCTCCCGGCAAGCATGTTGGCCATGGCCATCTTGAAAGTGGCAATTGCGCCACGCCCCGCCGCCGGGATATTGTGCGCGGGAAGTGGCGGCCGGTAGCCAGCCTCGGCCAGGGCGTTCAGTTCCGCCTTGGCCACATGCAGCAACTCGAACCGGTGCATGACAATGCGGTCACTTGCACGCAGAAATCCCAGTTCGCGTGCATGCTCGGCGCTCCTGCCCACCTGCGCGGTGGCCACGTTCTGAAAATAATTCTTGAGAAACACAAAGGCATCGCCGCCTTTCGCCTCCGTGTTTGCACGCATGGCAAATTCCTTGCAACCACCGCCGGCCGGCAGCAGACCGACCCCGGCCTCAACCAGCCCGATGTAGCTCTCCAGCGAGGCAACCGCGCGATCGCAATGCATGGTGAACTCGCATCCTCCGCCAAGCGCCATGCCGTCCACCGCCGCGATGGTCGGGATCATCGAATAGCGCAGTGCCTGAGAAGTGGCCTGGAACTGCTCGACCACCTGCTCGACTTTCCCAAGACGCCCGGCCATCAGCGAATCGGCAACGTTGAGCTTGAACGCCGCTTTCAGAACCGCCGACTGGGCATCGCGTTTGAATTTCTTCATCATGGATGCAAAGGCGGTAGGCTTCTGTTCGCTCTTTTTCGCGCCACTTCCGGATAGATTTGCGCCGACCGAGAACGGCGGCTCGGTCTGCCAGATGATGAGGCCCTTGAGGCCGCGCTCGGCCTCATCGATGGCCTGCATCATGCCGTCGAGAACGTCCTCGCCGATAGAATGCATCTTGGACTTGAAGCTGACGATTCCAATATCGTCACCGGTACTCCATAGCCGCACGGCGTCGGTCTCGAATACGGTCGTGCCATAACTTGCGCTCTCGCTGATGAGGCGATCGGGGAATGGTTGGCGGCGGTAGACAGCCAATTGCGAACGCGCCTGATAGCCGCGCTGTGCCACGCTCCAGGAGCCTTGCAGCTTGTGCACCCCTTCGCGACCGGCTTCGGTTACCCATGCCGGCAAGGGTGCGGATGACATGGCCTTGCCGGCGGAGATGTCCTGCGCGATCCACTGCGTCATCTGCTGCCAGCCGGCCGCCTGCCAGATTTCAAACGGTCCTTGACTCCAGCCAAAACCCCAGCGAATCGCCAGATCCAGGTCGCGCGCATTGTCCGCTATCGATTCAAGATGCACCGCACAGTAGTGCAGCATGTCGCGAAACACCGCCCACATGAACTGTGCCTGGGGATGCGAACTCGCGCGCAGCTGCGCAAAGCGTTCAGCGACATTCTTGTTTTTGAGGATAGCGACGACCGATGCATCGGCCTCGCCCGCGGAAGGACGGTAATCTTTTTTCGCCAGATCGAGAACCTGGATTTCCTTGCCCTGCTTGCGGTACACGCCGGCACCGGATTTCTGTCCGAACGCCTTGCGCTCAAGCAAACCCCTGAACCAGTCGGGCGCGTCGTAATACCTGTGCCACGGATCATCGGGCAGCGTCTCCTTCATGGTGTTGACGACATGCCCAAGCGTATCGAGTCCGACGACATCCGCCGTGCGATAGGTGGCGCTCTTCGGACGGCCGATTAATGAACCGGTCAAGGCATCCACTTCATCGAAACCGAGGCCAAACTCACGGGTGTGATGAAAAGTGGCAAGAATCGAAAACACGCCGACCCGGTTGGCGATGAAGTTTGGCG
>JANNTE010000144.1:0-1522 GCA_031403365.1 Betaproteobacteria bacterium
GTATACGTTTATATATAACGATGGCGGGCGAAGACTAACCGCTTGCTCTCATGGCGTCAATACATGACGTCACGCGTGAATTGCCATGCGCGATTTGCCATGCGTGAATGACCATGCCGGTCGCAGGACATCAGCGCCATGCCGGGCTGCCGCGTCACCGCCACACCGAACCCAAGGCAGGCGTCAGGCGCCGTCCATCAGTTCGGTAAAGCGGCGCAATTCGCGGGCGACGCTGGCCCGGGCTTTTTGTTCCATGGCATCGTAGCGCCGCAATACTTCCCTGCCGAACTCGGTCACCGCGGCACCACCCCCGGCTTTGCCACCAGTCAATGTGATCACCACCGGCGATTTGAACACCTGGTTCATGGTGTCGACCAGCAGCCAGGCACGGCGATACGACATTTCCATCTGCCGCGCCGCTGCGGAGATCGATCCGGTTTCCTCGATTGCCCGCAGCAGATCGGCTTTGCCGGGTCCCATCGCAATGGCCTTGCGGAACAGGATACGAATCTGCGGTTTGAGGTCCGGTCCCCGGGATTTGCGTGCCGCAGCAGACTTGGCCATGCGCTGCAGACCTTCAGGACCAGCGGTCGGCCGCCGCGTCGTCGACCTTGCGCGCATCGACCCAGCGCCCGCCATCCGGAGTCTTCTCCTTCTTCCAGAATGGTGCGCGCGTCTTCAGATAGTCCATCAAAAATTCGCACGCCTGAAACGCCTCGCCACGATGTGCACTCGCCACCACCACCAGCACGATCTGGTCGGTTGGCTTCAGGGTGCCGACGCGATGCACCACCAATGCATCATAAATATCCCAGCGTGCCCTCGCCTCGGCGACAATTTTCTCCAGCGCCTTTTCGGTCATGCCGGGATAGTGCTCGAGCGTCATTTCAGCAACTTCCGCACCCTCATTCAAGTCCCGCACCACGCCGACGAAACTCGCGATCGCACCGATCTTCGGATTGCCGCGCCGCATGGCTGTCATTTCCACACCGGCATCGAAATCTCCGGTCTGCACCCGAACCGCCATCATCAGCCTCCGGTCACCGGCGGAAAGAACGCCACTTCGTCGCCGCTCCCAACCGGGGTATCGCCCGCCGCCATGTCCTGATTCACCGCGATGCGCACTGGCTTGCCCGGTGCAAGCTCCTCCTCCCAGGCTCCGCCGCGGCTGCGCAACCAGGCGGTCAGGGCCGCGACGTCGCGAACGGCAGCAGGCAGCTCCGCCCGCTCGCGGTCACGACCGAATGCCTCGCGCAGGCGGGCGAAATAAAGGACTTCTATGGTGGCAATGCGGGAATCGTCGGGTTTCATGGTGTCAATTATGGCCGACTTGCCGAATCATTGCAGTCGGCTTGCGCTGCGATTGCGGAGGGTTATAGTTATGGTGTTTCCCGGAACGGCATTCGTCTGCAACTACAGGAGGCTGATCATGCGCTTTGTTTCACTTAAGTTTCTGGTTGCCGGTCTGCTGGCGGCCGCGCCGGCTTTTGCCCACCACGGCTGGAGCGAATACGACAGCAGC
>JANNTE010000145.1:0-11872 GCA_031403365.1 Betaproteobacteria bacterium
GGTACCGGCCGATTTTGACTTGCCCAATCGCCCCAACTTCGAAATCAGAAATGGCCGACTGGTGTATTACTTTTCCGCCAGCGGCAACTGGTCGGTGCGCGATGGCTATTTGCACACGAAGATCGAGACGTCCACTCTGCCCAGTCTGATGCCGTCGGGTTTCGCCGCCGCCTGGAAACTTAAGGAAGTAACCGGCAAGGAAATGATATACACGTCCGCCGCCAGCGGGCGCACACGCGTCGAGTATCGAAAAGACTGAGCCGGGCTAAGGGCCGGTAGTACAGACTTGCGACAAGTCGCGCTGAGTGGTGTCCCCTCCGCCGCAAACCGTGCACTGGGCATCTTTCTTCAGCCGGACGCTGCGCCATTCCATGCTCAGCGCGTCGAGCAGCAGCAGCCGGCCGTTCAGGTTCTTGCCTATGCCCATCAGCAATTTCAGCACTTCGGCGGCCTGAACGGAACCGACCATGCCGACCAGTGGAGCGAACACTCCCATCACGGCGCAGCGCATGTCTTCGAGGTCACCGCTTTCCGGGAAAAGACAGTGATAACAGGGGCTCTGCGCGGCACGCAAATCGAATACCGTAATCTGACCGTCGAAGCGCACACCGGCACCGGAAACCAGTGGCCTGGAAAAGCGCACGCAGGCGCGGTTGATGGCATGACGGGTGGCAAAATTATCCGTGCAGTCGACCACCACGTCCGCCTCCCGGACCAGTTGCTCCAGACGTTCACCGGCCACGCGCTCGGCGAGCGGAGTTACGGCGGTCTCAGGATTGATGCGCATCAGCGTATCGCGTGCGGAATCGACCTTCAGCTTCCCGATGGAATCGGTGAAATGCACAATCTGGCGCTGCAAGTTGGTCAGATCGACCGTGTCGTCGTCCGCGATCGTCAAGTGACCAACGCCGCTCGCCGCCAGATAGAGCGCAACCGGCGCTCCGAGGCCGCCGGCGCCAATCATGAGAACGCGAGCGTCGAGCAACCGCTGTTGCCCATCGATGCCGATTTCCGGCAGGAGGATATGGCGGCTGTAGCGCAGTAACTGGGTGTCGTCCATTGCAGTTCGAATGCGGTGGGTCAATTGCCGGTTGCGCGGACATCTTAACGCGGAAGGCCCGCGCTGGGCGGGCCTTCCGGTAGTACTGGCGTCGCCGCCAGGTCCTTTAGTCAGCGGCGCAATCCAACGGCGGCTACGGCCTGCCGAGAATCTGCAAGCCTTTCAGCAGATTCAAAGCCTGATTCAACTGATAGTCGTTCTTGGCCACGATGTCCGGTGGCGTGCCGTCGTCGGCGGGCTTGTCTTCGACTTTCGGCGCCGAGGGCGCGGGCGAGGCGGACTGCGGCTGCGGCACAGGAGCCTTGCTGCCACCGGCCTCGCCCTGCGGATTGCCGAGATGCCGGTTAAGATCAGCCTCGCGCACTCTGAGGGCGATGTCTCCATCGGTCACGGTCGCTTCTTCGACCACGATATCGGGAGTAATGCCCTTTGCCTGAATCGAGCGTCCATTCGGCGTGAAGTAGCGCGCGGTGGTGAGCTTGATCGCCGTGCCATTGCCCAGCGGAAGTATGGTCTGCACGGAACCCTTGCCGAAAGTCTGCGTACCCATGATGACCGCCCGCTTGTGATCCTGCAGAGCGCCGGCGACAATTTCCGATGCCGATGCCGAACCGCTGTTGACCAGTACCACCATCGGCAGTGTTTTGACCTCTTTCGGCAATTTCCTGAGGTAGTCGTCCCGGTTGCCGCGCAGGTAAAACTCCGGGCGCGCGTACAACTTCATCTTGGCGTCATCGGTGCGTCCTTCGGTGTAAACCACCAGCGCTTCGCCCGGCAGGAAGGCCGCCGATACGGCCACCGAGCTGTTGAGCAGGCCGCCAGGGTCATTGCGCAGATCGAGAATGATGCCTTTCATCGGGCCATTGTTTTCCTTGAACAGTTTTTCGATGAATTTGGCCAGCGTCTCGCCGGTGTGTTCCTGGAACTGCGTAACACGGAAGTAGGCGTAACCGGGCTCAAGCAACTTGGACTTGACACTCTGAACCTGAATGACGGCGCGCGTCAGCGTCACCACGCGTGGCTTGGTGTCGCCCTTGCGTACGAAGGTCAGCGTGATCGGCGTATCAGGCTTGCCGCGCATGCGTTTCACGGCATCGTTGAGCGACATGCCCTTGACGCTGGTTTCGTCGAGCTTGATGATCAGGTCGCCCGATTTGAGTCCTGCGCGCCAAGCCGGCGTATCTTCGATGGGCGCGACAACCTTGACGAAACCGTCTTCCATCCCGACTTCAATTCCCAAACCGCCGAATTCTCCCTGGGTGCCGACTTGCAGGTCCTTGAATGCCTCGACATCAAGATAAGCGGAGTGCGGGTCGAGGCCCGACAACATGCCGTTGATGGCCTCGGAAATCAGCTTCTTGTCATCGACCGGTTCGACGTAGTCGTTCTTGATGCGCCCGAAAACTTCGGTAAACGCGCGCAGGTCTTCGATTGGCAGCGGGCCGGCACTTTTTTGCGCCACGGCGGAAAAGTTCAGACTGATCAGCACGCCGAGGATCGTGCCGAAAACGATCAGACTTATCTGCCGAAATTTTCTTTGCATTCTGTTGACTCCTGATGTGCGCGACATCTGATGGCGCGCGATTTCACTTCAAATTGTGGCGGTCGCCCGTGTTGCCAATAAAAGCTTTGCCCAAGCGGCTGGATTCTGTGACGCCCGAGGGGTCACTTCAAAGATACCCAGGGGATGGGGTCGAAAGGCTTTCCCTGAAATCTCAGTTCAAAGTATAAACCCGAATCGGGATTGCCACCGCTGTTGCCTGCCGCCGCAATGGTATCGCCCGCCCGGACTTCGTCTCCGACCTGCTTGAGCAAGGATTCGTTGTTGCCGTACAAACTCATGTAACCGTCGTCGTGGTCGAGAATCAACAAGTTGCCGAAACCGCGCAGCCAGTCCGAATAGACGACGCGCCCGCTGGCGATGGCCTTGATGTGCCGGCCGGCTTCCGCTGCTATGAACAAGCCTTTCCAGAAAGCACCGCTATCCTGCCTTCGTCCACCAAAGCTATTGATTAGTTCACCAATTACGGGCAACCGCAGACGACCCTTGAGCTGACGAAACGGCCCGGACCCGGTATCGGCGTTCGGCAAAGCCTGATTTGTCAGGCGTTTCTTGACTTTCTTGCCGCTTTTGCGGGCCGCTTCGCTTGCCAGCTTTTCAAGCAATTTCGAAAGCCGCTCTTCGTCGCGCCGGAGCGTCGAGAGTTGTGCACGGTTGCTTTCAATGTCTTTTGATACCTTTGCAAACACCTGCTGCCGCTGCACTTTCTCTTTCTCCAGCTTGCGCATCTGCCGCGTTTCTTCACTCTGCAAAGCACGCAGCTCCGCGCTCTTGTGACTGGTTTCGTCAGTGAGTTTCTGCAGGCTGGCGAGGTTCTCCCTCAGGCTGCCCAGGAGGTCAGAGCGCGCTTTCGAGACGTAAGCCAGATAGTGCAGCTGGCGCGCGATTTCGTTCGGGTCTTCGCCGTTCAGCACCAGCTTGATGGCGTCGGATTGTCCGCCGACGTACTGTTGATAGAGCAGCCGGTCCAGTGTTGACTGTTCATTGCTTATGGTATTGCGCAAGTCACGCATCCGCGATTGAAGCCGGGTCAATGCGGTGTCGGCGGCGCGGCGCCGGCCCGCGATCTGGAACACCTTGCGGCTGGTTTCGCTGACTGCGCGCTCCGAATCCTTCAAGGCATCGGCGGCATCCGTCTTGGAATCTTCCGATTCGGTAAGCTTTTTCGTCAGGGAATTGATGCGGCTGCGAAGGTCCTTGAGATCATCCTCCGGTCCGGCCAAGGCGCCATTCGCCGCGCACACCAGCAGCAGCGCGGCCAGGAGCGAGGAAGCAGCTTTTTGGCCTGTGCTGAATACCGGAGCCCTTCCCAGGAACTGAACGATGCTCACGGCCAGAAAAATGGTCAAGACCTGGCGCGCGCCTGCGCCGCCACGGCCGCGGCGGCCTGCCTGGCCACCTCCGCATCACCCAGATAGTAATTGCGCAGAGGCCGCAACGAATCGTCCAATTCATAGACCAGCGGAATTCCGGTCGGAATGTTCAATCCCACGATGTCTGCTTCGGATACGTTGTCGAGATACTTCACCAGCGCGCGTATGGTATTTCCATGCGCCACCACGATGACGCGCTGACCGGCTTTGACCTGTGGTGCGATCACATCGTTCCAGTAGGGCAGAAAGCGCGCAACCGTATCTTTAAGGCACTCGGTCAGGGGCAGCTCGCGTCGATCAATGCGGGCGTAGCGTCGATCGTTTCCGGGAAAGCGGGCATCGCCCGGGTCGAGCGCCGGCGGCGGGGTATCGTAGCTGCGGCGCCAAACCAGAATCTGCTCCTCCCCATAGCGCTCGGCTGTGTCAGCCTTATTCAGACCCTGCAATGCGCCATAGTGACGTTCATTGAGACGCCAGGAAAGCTGCTGAGGTATCCAGGTCAAGTCCAGCTCCTCAAGCGCGATCCACAAGGTCCGGATTGCCCGCTTGAGCACCGAACAATGCGCGAGATCGAAATCGAAACCTTCTTGTTTGAGCAGCAGCCCGGCCTGATGGGCTTCCTCAATTCCTTTCGTGGAAAGATCAACATCGGCCCACCCGGTAAACCGGTTTTCCCGGTTCCAGATACTTTCGCCGTGACGCAGAAGTACTATTTTCTTCATGGAAGCATGTAATGATGGCTTAGTGGTGAAATGCGGGTGCGCCAGCCTGCGTCATCAGTTCTGCGGAAAGACCCTGGACTGCGCATAATCACCGCGAGAATGGAATTGTATTACCCGCATAAGCCAGTGTCGCGCCGATTTCAGGACTGCCGGAAATGCATTCAAAGCCAGCCTTGCCGAATTTCATTGTGTTAAATCGCCCGCATTCGGTGGCGAAGCTGGCCTTACTGCTGCTGGGATTGACCTGTGTGTTTCCGTTCCTGAGCCCGGTGTTTCGTCCGCCGATACCGAGTTTCTACGGTGAAGTGGTCGCTTTGGCGCTCGGACTACTGGCGATTGCCTTGATGGCTTCGCGAGCGTTGTGGACCGATATGCGCCTGCCGCGAGCAAGCATCCTGTTTCTCGGTTTCGCGATGCTGATGGCGCTACAGATTGCCCTGGGCAAAGTGGTCTACGGACAGTTGAATTTGCTCGGCGCGGTCTATGTGCTGTGGGCAGCCGCATTGGCCATGCTGGCCAACCGCCTGACAGGGATACTCGGCGCGGACGCGCTCGTTACCGGACTCTCGTGGTTTCTGGCTGCCGGTGCTCTGTTGAGCGCGCTGATCGGATTGATGCAACTTTTGGGCGTTGCCTCGCCATTGGCCCCACTCATGTTGCCCCAGCTGCATGGACGCATCTATGCCAATACCGGGCAGCCGAATCATCTGGCGAATTATCTTTTCCTGGGACTGGCCTCGACCGGGTATCTGTGGTGCACGCGACGCTTGAGTCTTGTTCCCGCCTTGATCCTGTGCCTGAGCCTGCTTGCCGTGCTGGCGGTTTCCGGCTCGCGGACCGTGTGGCTGTACGCGCTCGCATTCGTGGTGCTATCGCTTGCGATGCACGTGTCCAGGCCATCCGTCGAACTGAGGCGGCTGCTGGTGTACAGCATTTTTGTTTTCGCCGGTCTGGTGCTGGTGCAGTGGGCCGTGGCGGGACTGCTCCCGCAACGGTCGATAGCCGTTGAAACCATGGGTGCCCGTGTCCAGTCGCTTGGACTATCCTCGCCGACGCGGCTGCGTTTCTGGGATGAAGCGCAGGTGATGTTCCGGGACGCGCCGGTTCTCGGCGTAGGGTTCAGGCAATACGCTTGGAATCGTTTCCTGCTTGCGGAAAAACTGCCGGCTTCTGGTTATGACGAAGGTATCGTTGACCATGCCCACAATCTGGTGTTCCAGACAGCTGCGGAATTTGGGACTGTCGGACTGGTTATCCTGTTTGGGGGCCTGGCCTGGTGGGGGTGGTCCATGCGCGGCGCGAAAATCGATGCTCCGAGGTGGTGGATGGCGGCGGTCCTCGCGGTGCTCGGGCTGCACAGTATGCTAGAGTATCCTCTGTGGTACGCGTATTTTCTGGGCATTGCGGCGATTGTCATGGGCGCCATTGAGCGCGATGCACCGAAGATAAATGATGGACCCGGTGGCCGGTTGATCCTGATTGCGGCGGTGATACTCGGGGCGGTTTCGAGTGTGAACGTCTATCGGGATTATCGCGTCATGCAGTCGTTGCAGCGAAACGCGAACAGTCAAGCCAGCGCCGTGGCGCAATCGGGTGAAGATCGCAGACTGGCGCGGACGCCTGAATTGACGCGGACGTCTGGATTGATCCAGGCACCGGGCGCGGTATTGATCGATTTGCAGCGCAATTCGTTGTTCACGCCGTTCGTTGAACATGCCCTGGCCCGGCGAATGCTGCTGAATCGGGAACACCTGGCAGACAAGCTCGAACTCAATCGACGCGCAATGCAATTCCAGCCGTCCAATGATTTTGCTTATCGTCAGGCGTTGCTTCTGGCAATGACGACGGACGTCGAGGGCATGCGCGCGCAATGGGATCTGGCGGTTGCGAATTACCCCGGCTACCGCGAGGAGGCGATCCGGGTTGCTCGAGCGCTGGAAAATGCCGGCGAGAGCGGGATGAATGAGTTGCTGCGCCATGCATTGGCGCGGCAAGCGGAAAAGGACAGGGTCGAACAGTGAATTTTGTACTCAATAATATCTGGCTTGTGATGGCGGCTGCGGTCAGCGCTGCGGTCTTGATCTGGCCATTGGTCAATCGGCGTCTGAGCGGCGCAACCGAATTGGGGGCGCTGCAGGTCGTTCAGCTGTTTAATCGCAAGGATGCCGTCATGATCGATGTGCGGGAACCGGCGGAATTCAGCACCGGACATGCCTCCAACTCGAAGAACATTCCGCTCGGGCAGTTCGAGAAACGCATAGGCGAGCTGGAAAAATTCAAGAACCGCCCCGCCATTCTGGTCTGCCAGACCGGAAGCCGATCGCACTCCGCGGCAGCTTTGCTGAAAAAGGCCGGATTCGCGGAAATTGCAGTTTTGGCGGGCGGAATGAACGCCTGGCAGCAGGCGAACATGCCGGTGGAGAAATAATAATGCCGCAGGTGAGCATGTATTGCACCGCCGTGTGCCCGTATTGCGTGGCCGCCGAACGGTTGTTGAAAAGCAAAGGCGTTTCGGACATCCGGAAAATTCGGGTAGATCAACAGCCTGAGCTGCGCATCGAAATGATGGAACGCACGGGCCTGCGCACCGTTCCGCAAATCTACATTGGCGAGCGCCATGTCGGCGGGTTCGATGATCTTTCCGATCTGGACGCGGCTGGCGGGCTCGATCCCCTGCTAAGTGGCGAATCGAGTCTGCATGGCAATGTCAGTTCGCGCGGCGGCGCGAAGAAATCCACGGTCATCTGACCCTCTCAACATTTACCAACTGCAGGTCAGTCACCATGAGCGAGCAACCCAGCCAGCCGGTATTCACGATCGAGAAGCTTTTTGTGAAGGATCTTTCGGTGGAAGTGCCCAATGCGCCGAGAATTTACCTTGAACGCAATACGCCGCAGATCGAAATCCAGCTGAACACAAGTGCCAGCCCGATTGATGAAGGCTATTACCAAGTACTGGTGAACGTGACGGTAACCGCCAAGGTTGCCGACAAGACCGTGTTTCTGGTCGAGGCGAGCCAGGGCGGCGTATTCCAGATCCGTCATCTGCCGCAAAGCGAACTGGAGCCGGCACTCGGGATCACCTGCCCCAATATCCTGTATCCCTATGTGCGCGAGGTGATCTCCGATGCGGTGGTGCGTGCCGGTTTCGCGCCGGTACTGCTCAATCCGGTCAACTTCGACGCAATATTCCAGGCGCAGCGCCAGGCCAGTGCACAGAACAACGTCCCCGCGGGGGCGACACATTAGTCGCGGCATGCTGCCCAAACAGTCCTGGTTGCCCTGGGTCGCACTGTTGTTTTGCAGTGCTGACGTGGTTGCGCTGGATTTTCGATCCGTTGCCGAACCGGCTGCCGTTCTTTACGACGCGCCGGCCCTCAACGCGCAGAAGTTGTTCATACTGTCCCCGGGCTATCCGGTGGAAGTCGTCGTCAAGCTGGGCGTTTGGTCCAAGGTTCGAGACGATGCAGGGCAGTTTGCCTGGGTGGAGAACGCCAATCTGTCGGATCATCCTACGGTCATGGTGCAAGTGAAAACTGCCGAGGCCCGGCAAACCGCGACTGACGCGTCCCCTGTCGTTTTTGTCGTGCAGCAAAACGTTATTCTCGATCTGCTCGAAGCGACGGCCGGGTGGGTCAAGGTCCGCCATAAGCAAGGCGCCACGGGTTTCATTAAAGCCAGCCAGCTTTGGGGGCTATGAAACTCGCTATTCTCGGCGCCGGAGCATGGGGCACCGCGCTGGGCGTCGCGCTCGCTGCCCGTCACCCCATCGCGCTCTGGGCGCGCGATATGCAGCAATGCCGGGCGATGTCTGCCGACCGTTTAAACGCGCGCTACCTGCCGGAAGTGGCGCTTCCGGCGGGCGTACTGATTACCGCGGACGTGCAACAGGCGCTTGCTGGAGCCGGTTTGATCGTCGTCGCGGTTCCGACCGGCGCATTGCGCGAGACCCTGAAGCTGATCGTGGCGGCCGGATCCGAAGCCGGCGTTGTCTGGCTGTGCAAGGGTTTTGAATCCGGCAGCGCGAAGTTCCCGCACCAGATTGCCGAAGAAGAGCTTCCATCCTTGCAGCCGCGCGCCGCGCTTTCCGGGCCCAGCTTTGCCGACGAGGTTGCACGCGGACTTCCGGCAGCGGTGACGCTGGCCTCGCGAGATCCGGAGTTCGCAGCCAATGCTGCAGGCCTGCTGCATACCGGGCGCCTGCGCGTCTACTCCAGTGATGACCTGATCGGAGTGGAAATCGGCGGCGCGGTGAAGAATGTCATCGCCATCGCCGCGGGTGTCTGCGATGGTTTGAAGCTCGGCGCGTCGGCACGCGCCGCATTGATTACGCGAGGCCTGGCCGAAGTGACCCGGCTGGGCGTGCGCATGGGCGGACGCGTCGAGACCTTCATGGGCCTCGCGGGTGCCGGCGATCTGATGCTGACTGCGACATCAGATTTATCGAGAAACCGCCGTGTAGGGCTGCAGCTTGCGCTCGGACGGCCCTTGGCCAACATACTGGCGGAACTCGGTCACGTCGCGGAAGGGGTCAGGACCGCGCCCGAATTGCAACGCCTTGCAAAGCAACTGGAGGTCGACATGCCCATTTCGTCGGCTGTCTCGCATTTGCTGGGCGGATTGACTTCTGCTGCGGAGTTGGTCGATGGTCTGTTGCAGCGTGAGCCAAAACCAGAGAGTGTGCACTAGCTGCGCATTCCTTCGAAGCCGATCTGTCGCCAGGCTTCGTACACCACAACAGCCACCGCGTTCGACAAGTTAAGACTGCGGCTGGCCGCTACCATGGGCAGGCGCAAAAGCTGTGCGGGTGCAAAACTGGCGAGCAACTCGTCCGGAAGCCCGCGAGTTTCTGGCCCGAAGATCAGCACGTCGCCGGCTCGATAGCGGACGCTGTCGTAACGGGTGGCCGCCTTGGTGCTGAAGCCAAAGCGCCGGCCCGGCAAGGCTTGCAACAGGGCAGGCCAGTCCGCATGCACCTGAACCCGCGCATATTCGTGATAGTCCAGCCCGGCGCGCTTTAGCTGCCGGTCACTTAGCTGAAATCCCAATGGCTGAACGAGATGTAGCCGGCACCCCGTATTGGCACAAAGCCGGATGACGTTTCCGGTGTTGGGTGGAATCTCGGGCTCGAACAGGACGATATCGAACATTTTCGATTGCAATTCATTAAACTTGAGCGTTTAATAATATAATTCAATGCACTGCAAAACAAACCTAATGCAGTTTAGCGATTAAAGAAGGCTATGATTGTGGCCGCTAACTGGAGACTTTCAGTACTCTGAAAATGAGTCGGGGCAGATGGGTAGACCGGAAAAAATACGACTGGGTGAAATTCTCCTTCAGCAAAATCTGCTGACGCAGGACCAGCTCAAATTGGCGCTTGAGGAGCAAAAGCGCAGCGGCCGAAAACTTGGCCGCATTTTTATCGACTCGGGAAATGTTACCGAGGAGCAGATTAGCGGGGCACTCGCACGCCAACTTAACGTACCATTCATCGATCTCAAGCACTTCAATATTCGCGCCGATGTTGCGACGCGCCTGCCGGAGACGCTGGCGCGCCGCTTCCGCGCCATCGTGCTCGATGAGACCGGCGCATCTTATCGGGTCGGCATGGCCGACCCCACCGACTTGTTCGCTTATGACGAGATCAGCCGGGTATTGAAACGCGACATCGAGCTCGCGGTGGTCGGCGAATCCACGTTGCTGCAGGCCATCGACCGAATTTACCGCCGCACCGAGGAAATCAGCGGCCTTGCGCTGGAACTCGGACAGGAGCTCGGTGAAACCACCGATTTCACCACGCTCGGATTGACACCGGGCGCGGAGGACGCGCCGGTGGTCAAACTGCTTCAGACCGTGTTCGAGGATGCGGTCCAGGTGCGCGCGTCTGATATTCATATTGAACCGCAGGAACACAAGGTGCTGATCCGCTTTCGCATTGACGGCGTCTTGCACGTGCAAACCGAAGCCGATTCGAAAATCGCTTCCGCGCTGACACTGCGACTGAAATTGATGTCGGGTCTGGACATCTCGGAAAAACGTCTGCCGCAGGACGGACGCTTCAACGTCAAGGTCAGGGGCAATCAGATCGACGTGCGCATTTCGACCATGCCGACACAGTTCGGCGAATCGGTGGTCATGCGACTGCTTAACCAGAGTGGTGGCGTACTCGGGCTGGATCGTCTCGGCCTGCCGGCCGACATGCTCAAGCGCCTGCGCGAGATCATCCATCGCCCAAGCGGCATGGTGCTGGTCACCGGCCCGACCGGCAGCGGCAAGACAACCACGCTCTATGCCGCGCTCGAGGAACTCAACACTGCAGAGCGCAAGATCATCACCGTGGAAGACCCGGTTGAATACCGCTTGCCGGGAATCAACCAGGTGCAAATCCACGAAAAAATCGATCTCACCTTCAGCCGCGTGTTGCGCAGCGGGCTGCGACAGGATCCCGACGTGATTCTGGTGGGGGAAATGCGCGACCAGGATACCGTCGAGACCGGCCTGCGAGCTGCGATGACCGGTCACATGGTGTTTTCCACGCTGCACACCAATGACGCCATCAGCACGCCAATCCGGCTGATCGACATGGGCGCTCCGCGCTACATGGTCGCGATGTCGCTGCAAGTGGTGCTGGCGCAACGCCTGATGCGGCTGATCTGCGAAAGCTGCGGCGAGGCTGCGCAACTGAGCCCGCAGCAGCAGGAATGGATGCAGCAGGCGCTGGGGAATCCCACGGCGCTTTCTGCCTGCCGGATCGGGCGCGGTTGCACGCAATGCAATGGCACCGGATACCTTGGACGTACCGGCGTATACGAAATGCTGGAAATGACCCGGCCGGTGGTCGAGGCCGCAAACCAGTCTGATCCGGCGACGTTCATGCAGGTGGCGCGCAAGCAGATGCAGGGGCAGATGCTCAAGGACCATGCGGTGGAACTGGTTGTGCAAGGCCGAACCACGGTCGAGGAGGCGATGCGCATCCATTCCCAGGTGGACGACTGATGGCCCATTTTGCCTACACCGGAAGAAACGCTGCCGGACAACTGGTCAAGGGCATGCTGGAGGGGGTCGACAGTGGAGCGGTTGCAACCCAGTTGTTTGGTTCGGGCATTACACCGGTTGAAATCGGCGCCACCGCCGGTTCCGGCGAAACCGGCATC
>JANNTE010000146.1:0-2026 GCA_031403365.1 Betaproteobacteria bacterium
AAGTCGCCGGCAGAACTCCAGTCCGTCAATCTCGGGCATGTCGTAGTCCACCACGGCGACCGAGTAGCGTTCGAAGCGACGCTTGTTGAACACTTCCCTATGAACATTGGCCATGTTCAGATCAATGACATGATGGTCGAAAGAGTGTTCCTCCCGGTGCTGGTACATCGTGAAAAAGCGTTCCGGACCCGGTGCGATCGCCTGCTCGCTGTTGAGTGCGTGCAATGCGTGCGACGGAGAATCAAACACATGAAATGCCAGCGTCTGGTCCAGGCTCAAACTCAGATTCGCAAGAAAATCTGGACTGTCGTCGACGATGGCGACCGTCGTTGGAAAAAAATAAGGTCGGATTCCAAGGTTCATTCTTTGTGTCCGGAAAATTCAATTACAAACTCGGTGTACTCGTTAAGTATTGAGTGGCAGACGATGGTGCCACCAAATGCCTTTATGACTTCCCTGCAGAAAGACAGTCCGATCCCGGTGGATTCTACGCCCGCCGCGCCGCCCTTCGTCCAGACGTAGTATCGCCGGAAAATATGCGGCAGTACTTCGGCCGGGATGCCGGGACCGGTGTCGCGAAAAATCAGGCGATTTTTCGTCTCACCGACTTCTATTCCAATCGAAATCGTGCCTTTCCGGACAATGGCGATATGCCACAGCGCGTTCTTCAATAAATTAAAGATAACGTGCACCATCAGTAACTGCGAACCGATAAAAACGAAATCCGTGGTCGGTTCCCAGTGCACCAGGGAGCGGTCCCTGTCCGAGGCGAAGGGATAGCGTTGCAAGGCTGTCTGGACGCACTGGGACATCGAACAGGGAACCAGTTCGCTTCGCTCCAGGCCGAAACCGCGCACAGTGTACAGCAGCATGTCGATGACAGTATTGGAACGGTCGGCCTCTGCTTCAATGCGATTAAGTACCCCTGCCATTGAGTCAAGGTAGGGCTTGCGTATTGCAATGGTGATCAGTCCGTGCGCGGCCGCGCGGTGGTAGGCGTCAATCAGCATCGGAAGAAACTGCTGCAACCCGGTTGCTCCGGCCTTGATGCTCAGCAGCGGCGTGCGCAACTCGTGCGCGATTGCTCCCGCGGTTGCCAGCATCGCCTGCCGACGCTCCGCCCGCATCTTTTCCGCCGTATAGTTGCCGAGGATTCCCATGATTATGGCAAACAGGAAAATCGGAGCGCTGTCGAGTGATTGAACAGAAACTCCAACTGGCACCTCAGTAGTCAGATAGTAGGAAAGTATGGCGCACAACACGCCAATCGAGATTTGAAAAAGCAGGTTGATCCAGTCCAGGAGCAGGACCATCACGAACAGGCCGACCAGCGCCGACAGGAGCCAGACCGTCGAGCCGTTGTTTTTCAGCAACATGAAAGTGAAAAAGAACGGCAACGCAAAAAGCAAGGCCAGGTACCAATAGAGTGGAAACAAGCGCTTGAGGAATTCCGGCCACAGACGCGCGAAAACAATGGGCAAGAAGATCACTGAGCCAAGCACTCTCAACGGAAGGTTTTCATAAGGTTGCGGAAACCATACCTGCCAGATCACGTAATACAGGGGAAAGCCTATTGCAGCCACCAGACCGAAGTACATGTGACGGGACGAGAAGGTGGTGGTATCCCGCTTGAAGGGCTCGCTCGCCGCGGTCCAGATCTCCTTCAAACGATTGAGAAAATAGGTCTTCATGGCGCCAAATAGTCAGGCTCGCACTTCCAAACCCGCCGGGTTGCAGGGATCGGTCCTGCGGCAAGAGGTAATTATGCGCTCGCTTGGCAATTGAGTCGTAAAGAACACGCGCATAGACGCATTGACCCGATAATGCCTCTGTTAGACTAGGTCCAATCATTTGTCTATAGGTAGCTAACCATGCGTTTGACCACAATTGTTTCTGCCACCCTGTTGACGCTGATCCTTTCGCCGGTGTCGGCAGTGGACATGCCGGAGCTACCCAAGCTGGGCGACCTGAACAAGGGCTCACTGCTCGACAACGTCAACAAGTCCCTTGCCGACCAGCAGGTCAA
>JANNTE010000147.1:0-4313 GCA_031403365.1 Betaproteobacteria bacterium
TGGCTCATGGTGGCGAGGAATTGCGATTTGGTGACACTGGCAAGTTCCGCGGCTTCCTTTGCTTCCTGCAGTTGCTGATTCGACTCCCTGAGCGCGACCTCACGCCGGTCCTCGAGTTGAATCATGGCATTGAAGGCAGCAATAATCTCGCCCAACTCGTCGGCACTGGTACCCGCGACCGGCGTGCGTTCCCCGGCCCGTATTGCCGCGTGCAGGCGGGCAAGACGATTGCCGACGATCAGCCGGAAGCCCACGGACGCCGACGCGACCGCGACGAGGAACGCAACGCCCAGGAGCGTGAGCATGAGTTTCATGCGCAATCTCGTCGCCTCGACGATCTCGGCTTCGTTGAAAAACACTTCCAGCGTGGCTGCGCCGTCGTCGCCCACTTCCAGCGAAATGCTTCTGGACCTTGCCTGCCCGGTGCAGGCCACATCGGCCGGCACGGCGGCGATGATGCGTCCGCTAGGGACTTCGCGTAATTCCACACAGTCAACGGCGCGGTCCGCGGCGAGCGGGCTCAAGAGGTCGCGCGCAAGCCCGGTGTCGGCCCGGACATCGTGACGGCCGAGCACGCCTGCCACGCGCGCCGTCTGGTTGCCAATTCTGGCGCCCAGTTCCTCATCCTTGGTCTTCAATTCGAACTGCAGCAACAGCCAGAGTCCAAGTCCCGACAGGACCAGAAACACCGGAACCAGGACAAGAAGGTACTTGGCGAACAGGTTTGTCCGCCATTGCCGGCTGGGCAGCACCTTCTCCTCCCGAAACAGGTTCAGCGCTTCAGTCGGCCGGTTTGACCTTTCCGTCCTTCATCATTTGCTCGAGTTGGTCACGCTGCGCAACCGCAGTGTGGAATACCACATAGCCGGAGCCGCGGCGCGCCATGTAAAAATCCATACTTACCGGGTTGCCATTGTCGTCCCGGAAATCCGAGCACAGTACGTAGTACTGTCCCATCCGCATGATCATGGGATGCGCCTTGACCGGATGCAGGCTCTTCACCGCCGCGCTGCCGGGGGCGAAGTAGAGGAACCGGCCTTCGACCAGGTTGCGATCGATATGCTGCTGCATATTGGCTTGGAGTGCGGCTCTCTGTTGGTTGTCGAGAGTCTCGTTCGCGGCCTTTGACGTACCGACTGAAACGGCGAGTGCAACAACGATTATCAGGTCTCGTGTACGGAACATCGGAATTCTCCTTGATGTAAGTTTTCGACATGCTGACGCGTGATGGTTGCGGTCCAGTAATGGGCGATGGCCCGGTCGCTGCATCAAGCAAGGGCCTGTGCACTTAGCGGCGCTTGGAACGCAAACTTGAGTTACCGTGAACTGAGGGGAAAATTTTCCTGATGCCGGGAATTCCGGGCCTGGGTGACGCTGCGCCGGTGAGGTTCAGGACGCCCCGGCGGCGCGGCGCGAAGGCTTGGGGCTGCCGAGTACCTGTCGCAAGTAACGACCGGTATGGCTCTTGAGGTTGGCTGCGATATCCTCGGGAGTCCCTTCCCCGACGATACGTCCGCCGCCATCACCGCCCTCTGGGCCGAGATCAATGATCCAGTCTGCGGTCTTGATCACGTCCAGATTGTGTTCGATGACGACCACGGTGTTGCCATGATCCCGCAGGCGATGAAGCACCTTGAGCAGCAACTCGATGTCCTGGAAGTGCAGTCCGGTGGTGGGTTCGTCGAGAATGTAAAGCGTGCGTCCGGTGTCGCGCTTGGAGAGCTCCAGGGCGAGTTTGACGCGCTGCGCCTCGCCGCCCGAAAGCGTGGTCGCGCTTTGTCCCAGGCGGATGTACCCCAGTCCTACGTCGAGCAAGGTATCGAGCTTGCGCGCGATGGCGGGGATCGCACTGAAAAAGATGTGCGCTTGCTCCACGTTCATGTCCAACGCTTCATGGATGGTGCGCCCCTTGTACTGAATTTCGAGGGTTTCGCGGTTGTAGCGTTTGCCATGGCAGACATCGCAGGGCACGTAGATGTCCGGCAGGAAGTGCATTTCCACCCTGGTGACGCCGTCGCCCTGACAGGCTTCGCAGCGTCCGCCTTTGACGTTGAACGAAAAACGTCCCGCGCCATAACCACGTTCGCGCGCCAACGGCACACCGGCAAACATTTCGCGAATCGGCGCGAACACGCCGGTATAGGTGGCGGGATTGGAGCGTGGCGTGCGTCCGATGGGGCTCTGGTCAACGCTGACTACTTTGTCAAAAAAATCCAGTCCCTGCACATCGTCGTACGGTGCCGGTTCGGCCGTGCTGCCGTAAAGGTGCCTGGCCACGACCGGGTAGAGGGTGTCGTTGATCAGCGTGGATTTTCCCGAACCCGAAACGCCGGTAATGCACACAAACAACCCGACCGGCAGGGTGAGATCGACCTGCTTCAGATTGTTGCCGCGGGCGCCCAGCAGGCGCAGCACCTGCTTCTGCTGCGGTCTGTGCCGCAACGCCGGTATCGCGATGTTGCGACGACCCGATAGATATTGCCCGGTGAGGGACTTGGAGTTGGCGGCAATCTGCTCCGGTGTTCCTTCTGCAACGATATGCCCGCCATGCACACCGGCCCCGGGGCCCATGTCGACGACGAAATCGGCGCTGCGGATTGCGTCCGCGTCGTGTTCCACCACGATCACCGAATTGCCAAGATCGCGCAATTCCTTCAGTGTCTGCAGCAGCCGGTCGTTGTCGCGCTGATGCAGGCCGATGGAAGGTTCGTCCAGTACGTACATGACCCCGGTCAGACCCGAGCCGATCTGTGAAGCGAGCCGGATGCGCTGCGATTCGCCGCCTGACAAGGTCTCAGCGGCTCGATCCAGCGCCAGATAGTCCAGGCCAACGTTGACCAGAAACTGCAGGCGCCTGGCGATTTCCTGCACGATTCTCTCCGCGATCGTAAGCTTGGCTCCGGTCAGTTTCATTTCGTGGAAAAATGGCAACGCCAGTTTCAGTGGCAAGCCGCTGACGTCGAAAATAGCCTTGCCCGCGACAAATACATTGCGCGCTTCGCGACGCAGACGCGTGCCCTTGCACCCAGGGCAGGCATGGCTGGCGCGATACTTCGCCAGCTCTTCGCGCACCGCCGCCGAATCGGTCTCTCGATAACGCCGCTCCAGATTGGGCAGGATGCCTTCGAACGCATGCTCGCGGTAAAACTTGTTGCCGCGCTCGCCGACATACAGAAAACGCACTTTATCGGTACCGGTACCGTTCAGGATCAGATTGCGCACTGTTTCCGGGAGTTGCTCGAAAGGCACATCGACATCGAAACCGTAGTGAAGCGCGAGGCTGCCAATCATCTGGAAGTAGAACTGGTTGCGCTGATCCCAACCCCGCACGGCACCAGCTGCCAGAGACATCTGCGGGAATGCCACCACGCGCCTCGGATCGAAGAACGTGACCTCACCCAGACCGTCGCAATGCGGGCAGGCACCCATCGGGTTGTTGAAAGAAAACAGGCGCGGCTCCAGTTCCGAAAGGCTGTAACTGCAAACCGGGCAGGCAAAGCGTGCAGAGAAAAGATGCTCCTTGCCGCCATCTAATTCCACCGCCAGCGCGCGCCCATCGGCGTGGCGCAGGGCCGTCTCAAACGATTCCGCGAGCCGTTGCTTGAGATCCAGGCCCTGGTTGATATCCGGGCGAATTTTCACCCGGTCCACGACGATCTCTATCGTGTGTTTTCTGCTCTTGAGGAGTTTGGGAACCGCGTCGAGGTCGTGGACCTCGCCGTCCACGCGCACACGCACGAAGCCCTTCGCGCGCAAATCCTCGAGCATTTCCAGGTTCTCGCCCTTGCGCTCGACCACCAGCGGCGCCAAGATCATCAGGCGCGTGTCCTGCGGAAGTGCGAGCACATGATCTACCATCTGCGACACGGTCTGCGCCGAGAGATCGAGTCCGTGATCCGGACAGCGCGGGGTGCCGGCCCGGGCGTATAGCAGGCGCAGGTAATCGTGAATTTCGGTAACTGTGCCGACAGTGGAACGCGGGTTGTGTGAAGTTGCCTTCTGTTCGATCGCAATAGCGGGTGACAAACCTTCAATCAGATCCACATCGGGCTTGTCCATCAGCTGCAAAAACTGGCGCGCGTAAGAAGATAAAGATTCGACATAGCGCCTTTGCCCCTCGGCATACAGGGTGTCGAAAGCAAGGGAGGACTTGCCTGAACCGGACAAACCCGTGATGACCACCAGCTTGTTGCGTGGCAAATCGAGACTTATGTTTTTAAGATTGTGCGTGCGCGCACCGCGTATTTTAATGCTATCCATGCCCAAGCTTTCGTCGCTTCCGCTAAACCTGCTAATATACGCGACTTTCTGTG
>JANNTE010000148.1:0-21426 GCA_031403365.1 Betaproteobacteria bacterium
GCCATCAAGAACAACACGGCTCCAGCCAAATGGACTTACAGCAATATTGAACACATGAAAACCCAGCTCAAGCGTCTGGGTTTTGCCTACGACTGGTCACGCGAATTTGCCACCTGCACACCGGAGTACTATCGCTGGAACCAGTGGCTGTTTCTGCGCATGCTGGAGAAAGGTATCGCCTACAAGAAAACCGGCACAGTGAACTGGGATCCGGTGGACCAGACCGTGCTCGCCAACGAACAGGTGATCGAGGGCCGCGGCTGGCGCACCGGCGCTGTGGTGGAAAAGCGCGAGATACCGATGTACTACCTCGCCATTACGCGGCACTCGGAAGAGTTGCTGTCGGCGCTGGATTCGCTGCCCGGTTGGCCGGAACGCGTGAAGACCATGCAGGCGAACTGGATCGGCAAGAGTTTCGGTGTGCGCCTGGCGTTTCCCTACGAACTTGATGGCGAAGCGGGCAGGCTCTGGGTGTTCACCACGCGCGCCGACACTGTCATGGGTGTGACCTTCTGCGCGGTGGCTGCGGAACATCCGCTCGCAGCGCGCGCCGCCCGGCGTGATCCCGGGCTGGCGGCGTTCGTGGACGAATGCAAGCGCGGCAGCGTCATGGAAGCCGACATGGCGACCATGGAGAAAAAAGGCATGCCCACCGGGATATTCGTCAGTCATCCGCTTACCGGCGAGAAAATCGAAGTCTGGGTCGGCAACTACGTGCTGATGAGCTACGGCGATGGCGCCGTCATGGGTGTGCCGGGTCACGACGAGCGTGATTTCGTGTTTGCCAGGAAATACGATCTGCCGATCAAGCAGGTCATCGAAGTTGCAGACCAGCCCTTCTCGCTGGAGGCCTGGCAGCCCTGGTACACCGACCATGGAAAGTGCGTGAATTCCGGCAAGTATGATGGCCTGGATTTCGACCGGTCCGTAGATGCCATTGCGGCGGACCTCAAGGCTAAAGGCCTGGGCGAGAAGCGCGTGACCTGGCGGCTGCGGGACTGGGGGATTTCGCGCCAGCGCTACTGGGGTTGCCCGATTCCGATTGTGCATTGCCCGGCCTGCGGCGATGTGCCGGTGCCGGAAGATCAGTTGCCGGTCGTGCTGCCCGAGGACTGCGTGCCCGATGGCAGCGGTAATCCGCTCAACAAGCGCGGCGATTTCGTCAATACAGACTGCCCCAGGTGTGGCAAGCCGGCCAAACGCGAGACCGACACCATGGACACTTTTGTCGATTCGTCCTGGTACTTTCTGCGCTACGCCTGCGCCGATCAGAACGGCAAGATGCTCGATGAGCGTGCAAACTACTGGCTGCCGGTGGACCAGTACATCGGCGGCATCGAGCACGCCATCCTGCATCTGCTTTATTCGCGTTTCTGGACCAAGGTCATGCGTGACTTCGGTTTGGTGAAACTCGACGAGCCGTTTACGCGGCTGCTGACGCAAGGCATGGTGCTGAACGAGATTTTCTCGCGCAAGTCCGAAGGCGCGCGGGTTCAGTATTTCAACCCGGCCGACGTTGAACTTGAATTCGACGAGCACGGCAAACGCACCGGCGCGAAGCTTAAATCCGATGGCAAGCCGGTGGATTCGGGCGGCATTCGCACCATGTCGAAATCCAAGAACAATGGCGTCGATCCGCAATCACTGATTGACCAGTTCGGCGCTGACACTGCGCGTTTTTTCATGATGTTCGCCAGTCCCCCGGAAGATACATTGGCCTGGAACGACGACGGCGTGGAAGGCGCATACCGGTTTCTGCGCCGGTTGTGGAAGTTTGCGCATGATCAAATGACCGTGATTTCCGGCGCCAAAGCCGCAACCGCGGCGCGGGACAACGCGCGGCGCGAATTGCACCTGCTTCTGCAGCAGGCGAATTTCGACTACGAGCGCCGTCAGTTCAATACCGTGGCTTCGGCGGCCATGAAGATGCTCAATCTGCTGGAGAGCAATGCAACGCCTTCGCGTGCGCCGCTGTTGCGCGAGGGGACGAGCATACTGCTCAGAATTCTTTCACCCATCGCGCCACATATTACGCAGGCGCTCTGGCGCGAACTTGCGTTCGGGCCGGATATTCTTTACGCCCCATGGCCGCTACTGGACGAGGCGGCCCTGGTGCAGGACGAGATCGAACTGGTTGTGCAAGTCAATGGCAAGCATCGGGGCGCTATTCGTGTCCCGAGCGACGCAACGCGCGAAACGATTGAACGCATGGTGCTGGCTGACGCGAACGTCCAGAAGTACATCGCCGGTCAGCCTGTCAAGAAAGTCATCGTCGTTCCGGGCCGTCTGGTCAATATCGTTGTTTAGCGAAGCGCGAACCATGCAGCCCTCACCCCTGGTTCATTGCCACTCGCCCCTCTTCATTGCCGCTCTGGCGGCGATGTTGCTGTCCGCCTGTGGCTTCCAGCTTCGCGGCCAGGCATTGATTCCTTACAAGACCCTGTTTATCGAAGTGACTGGATACTCGCTCTTCGCCAACGATCTGGAGCGGGCGATACGTTCCGGCAGTCAAACCAGGATCGTGAACAGCCGGGAGGAATCGGAGGCGGTGCTCAAAGTCCTGGGCGAGAGCCAGGAAAAGCATATTCTTTCGCTTTCCTCCGCAGGGCGGGTGCGCGAGTTCCAGCTGCGCTATCGTGTGGCCTACCGGCTGACCGACCGGGACGGCACGGATCTGGGCGCCCCCGGAGAGATACTGCTGCGGCGCGACTTGACCTACGACGACACCCAGATTCTTTCAAAGGAGGCGGAAGAATCGCTGTTGTACCGCGATATGCGCTCGGACGCGGTTGCGCAGATGCTGCGTCGCTTGTCGGTGGCCAAACCTGCCGCGTAAGTGGGTGGTGCGGGCGATATAATCCGTGTCAGGTCAATCCAGAATCAGTCCATGCCACCTGAAGGTTCCATTGGCGTCGTCCGTCCGCAGCTTGCCCGATTCGAAGACCCGATTGCGCTCAAGAGCGGCGCGCGGCTCGACAAGTACGAACTTGCCTACGAAACCTATGGCAGCCTGAATGACGCACGCAATAACGCAGTGCTGGTCTGCCATGCACTCAACGCATCGCATCATGTCGCCGGAATCTACGCCGAAGAACCGGCCAATCTTGGCTGGTGGGACAATCTCATCGGACCGGGCAAGCCTATCGACACCGAGCGGTTTTTCGTCATTGGCGTCAACAATCTTGGAGGTTGCCACGGTTCGACCGGTCCTTCCAGCATGGATCCGGAGAGCGGCAGGCCCTGGGGAGCGGACTTTCCGGTGGTCACGGTTGAAGACTGGGTGGAGGCGCAGTCAAGGCTGGCGACGCGACTCGGCATTGATCGATTCGCGGCGGTAATCGGCGGCAGCCTGGGCGCGATGCAGGCCATGCAGTGGGCGGTGAGCCAGCCCCGACGGCTGGCGCATTCGATCGTAATCGCCGCCGCGCCGAAGCTCTCGGCGCAAAACATAGCCTTCAACGAGGTGGCGCGACAGGCCATTACCACGGATCCGGATTTTCACGGCGGCAACTATTACTCGCACGGTGTCGTGCCCAAGCGCGGGCTGCGCATTGCGCGCATGATCGGTCACATCACTTATCTTTCCGACGATGCCATGGCGGAAAAATTCGGCCGTGATCTGCGTGAAGGTGGGTTCAAGTTCAATTTCGACGTCGAGTTTCAGATCGAGTCTTATCTGCGCTATCAGGCCGACAAGTTCGCGGAGCGTTTCGACGCCAACACCTACCTGCGCATCACCAAGGCTCTTGACTACTTCGATCCGGCCGCGGATCGGGGCGGTGATCTGTCCGCCGCGCTTGCACCCGCGACGGCGGCATTTCTGGTGATTTCGTTTACCTCCGACTGGAGATTCTCCCCGGCGCGCTCGCGCGAGATCGTCAAGGCGCTGCTCGATAACCGGCTGCGTGTCAGTTACGCGGAAATCGACGCGCCGCACGGCCATGACGCGTTTCTGATGGACGATGCACGCTACCACGGCCTGATCCGCGCTTACTTCGACAACATTTTTTGCGAACTGGGTGACTGATGGCCATACCCGCCACACCGGCATCGCTGTCCGCGCGCCCGGATTTCATCGCGATTGCGCGATGGATCAGGCCCAATGCCAAGGTACTCGATCTGGGCTGCGGGGACGGCACCTTGTTGCGTCACCTGCGCGAAATGCGCGGCGTCACCGGTTATGGAATGGAAATTGACGACGCGGGGGTCCTTGCCTGCGTCAAGAGCGGTGTCAACGTCCTTCAGCGCGACCTGGAATCGGGTTTGTCCGGTTTCGAGGATGGGTCATTCGACTATGTCATTTTGTCGCAGACACTGCAGGCGATTCGTCAAACCGAGCGCATCGTCAATGAGATTTTGCGCGTCGGGCGAGAAGGTATCGTCACCTTTCCGAATTTCGGTTATTGGCGTCCGCGTCTGCAAATTCTGACGGGAAACATGCCGGTGTCCAGAGATCTGCCTTACGAGTGGTACGACACCCCCAATATTCATTTGTTCACCATCGACGATTTCGAAAATTTCTGTCGCCAGCAGCGTATTCGCATTCTCGAGCGCAACATCATGGCCGGGGGTCGACCTGTAACCTGGATGCCCAACCTGCGCGGGTCGCTGGCGGTTTACCGGTTCGACCGCACGGTTCCGGTCAGCTGAATTTCCACGCATGACACCACCGTCCATGGCCTCGGCGTTGTTCACGCGCCGCATGCTGATCTGTGTATTTACCGGATTCAGTTCGGGCTTGCCGCTGTATCTGCTGCTCAATTTGCTGCCGGCCTGGTTGCGTACCGAAGGCATCAATCTCAAGGTGATAGGCGCCTTCGCGCTGATCCAGTTTCCCTATACCTGGAAGTTCCTGTGGGCGCCTTTCCTGGATCGATACGTGGTTCCGACGCTGGGCCGCCGCCGCGGGTGGATGCTGGTGACGCAAGTCGCGCTGATGGCCACGATTGCCTGGATGGGAACGCTGTCCCCGCAGGAGGAACTATCCTGGGTGATCTACGCGGCGACCGCGGTTGCCTTTCTGAGCGCCACCCAGGACGTGGCGATCGATGCCTACCGCAGGGAATTGCTGTTGAATACGGAACTGGGTCTGGGAAACGCGGTGCACGTCAACGCCTATCGGATAGCGGGGCTGATCCCAGGCTCTCTGTCTTTGATATTGGCCGATCACTTCGCATGGCCGACTGTGTTCGCGGTCACCGCGCTGTTCATGCTCCCGGGCATGGTGATGACGCTGATGGTTACCGAGCCTGCCGTGACCGGCACGCTGCCCAAAACCCTGCGCGAAGCAGTGGTGGAGCCGTTCCGGGAATTCATCGGTCGCTCGGGCGTGCGCAATGCATTGCTGGTGCTGGGGTTCATTTTTTTCTACAAGCTGGGCGACAGCATGTGCACCGCGCTCGCCACTCCCTTCTATCTCGACATGGGATATACAAAGTCCGACATCGGCCTGATTGCGAAGAATGCCGGCTTGTGGCCAAGCGTCTTCGGTGCCTTGCTGGGCGGCCTGTGGATGATCAAACTCGGCATCAACCGCGGGTTGTGGCTGTTCGGCGTGGTCCAGGTGGTGTCGATTCTGGGCTTCGCCTGGCTGTCGCATGTCGGCCCGTTCATCGTCATCGGCGCTACCGAGCGAACCGCGCTCGCGCTGGTAATCGGTTTCGAAGCGCTTGGGGTGGGCCTGGGCGCGGCCGCCTTTGTGGCCTTTATCGCGCGGACCACCCATCCGGCCTATACCGCCACCCAGTTTGCGCTGTTCACCAGCCTTGCCGCCGTGCCGCGCACTTTCATCAATGCCACCACCGGATGGCTGGTCGAGCAGTTGGGCTGGTACAGTTTTTTCATGTTGTGCGTGCTCCTGGCGCTGCC
Organism: Betaproteobacteria bacterium; assembly: GCA_031403365.1. Classification (GTDB taxonomy): domain Bacteria; phylum Pseudomonadota; class Gammaproteobacteria; order Burkholderiales; family JACQAP01; genus JACQAP01. The sequence goes on from JANNTE010000148.1 coordinate 5,869, forward strand.
GGGCATGCTGTTGCTGTTCAAGGTCGCACCCTGGAACGGCGACAGGATCGATTCCGTTGCACCGGCCGACAGCGCGGCCCGGCCATGAATCCGTCAGAACGGGTAGTCGTAGTCGATGCTCAGCGGGGCGTGATCGGAAAAGCGATCGGTCTTGAATATCGCCGCCGAGGTCGCTTTGGCAGCAATGCTCGGTGTTGCCATCTGGTAGTCGATGCGCCAACCCACGTTTTTTGCCCATGCCTGGCCGCGATTGGACCACCAGGTATATTGCTCGGCGCGCTGGTCGAGGCGGCGGAATACGTCCACGAAACCCAGATGGTCGATAACTCCGGAAAACCACTGCCGCTCTTCGGGCAGGAAACCGGAATTCTTCTGGTTCGAGCGCCAGTTCTTGAGGTCGATTTCCCGGTGGGCTACGTTCCAGTCGCCGCAGATGATGATTTCGCGACCGCTGGCCGCGAGCTTGTGCAGCGGTTCGATACAGCGTTCCATGAAGCTGAACTTGATCGCCAGTCGCTCCGGTGAACTCGAGCCCGATGGAACATAGAACGATACGATGCTCAGGTTTCCAAACCGGGCCTCAAGATAGCGGCCTTCAGCGTCGATGTCTGCAATGCCGATGCCAGAAATCAGGGAGTCCGGCTTGTTGCGGCAATAGATGCCAACGCCGCTGTAACCGGGGCGCTCGGCGCAATGGAAATAGCCCTGAAATCCATCCGGGCTGCGAATAGCATCGCTGATGTCTTTTTCCTGGGCCTTGATCTCCTGAACACAGACGATATCCGCGTTTTGTGCGGCAAGCCAGGCCAGAAAGCCTTTATTGACGGCAGAGCGAACGCCGTTTAGATTGAGAGTGACAATGCGCACAATCGGCGATGAATAGTTTCAGGCAGGACTTTATTGAGTTCGCGGTGTCACGCGGTGTTCTGTGTTTCGGTGAGTTTAAAACCAAGGCCGGACGGCTGTCGCCGTATTTTTTCAATGCCGGCCTGTTCAACGATGGCGACGCGATGCGCCGGCTTGGACAATTCTACGCGCAGGCCCTTCTGGCCGCGGACCCAGGGGTTGACGTTCTGTTCGGTCCGGCCTACAAGGGCATTCCGCTGGTGACCGCGACTGCGGTGGCCCTTGCCGAATTGGGGCAAAATCTGCCGTTCTGTTTCAATCGCAAGGAAGCCAAGGATCACGGTGAGGGCGGCAAGACCGTAGGCGCTGCGCTCAAGGGCCGCGTGCTGATCATTGACGACGTGATATCCGCCGGCACCTCGGTGCGGGAATCGGTGGATATCATTCGCAGTGCTGGCGCGCAGCCTGCGGGAGTATTGATCGCTTTGGACCGAATGGAGCGCGGCATCGGCGCATTGTCCGCCGCCCAGGAAGTTCGCCTGGAATTCAAGATACCGGTCGTGAGCATTGCCCGGTTGGATGACCTGCTTGCTTATCTGCGCGGGCGGGCGGATATGGCACGGCAGTTGCATTCAGTCGAGCGTTACCGTCAGGAATATGGAGTCAACGAATGAAGCTAACAGCCCTTTTCGCCAGTTTGATTGTCACGACCCTCGCCTTTCCGGTTCATGCGCAGCAAAAGGCACGCATGTACAAGTGCGTCGACAAAGCCGGAAAGGTGTACTACTCGGACAAGGCGAACCCGGACTGTAACAAGGGCACCGAACTCAACCGCCAGGGCGTGGTAGTGTCCCCGAAGAAGACCGAGAAGTCCGCTTCTGCATCCAATGCAGAATCGGCGAAGCCAGGAATCTCGAAGGAACAGCAGCGCACTGATCGCGCGCTCATGGCTACCTATACGAGCGAGACGGAAATCAATACCGCTCGTGATCGCAGTCTGGAACCGCTTTTTTCGGGGAACAAGACCATGGAGGCCAAGCTAAACAAGGTCAACGAGAAACTGGCCGGCCTCCGGTCCAAGGCGGAAGCCCTGGCGACACAGAAGAAACCGATACCGGCCGCCTTGCTGGAAGACGTCAAAGACACCGAAAAAGAAGTTGCCGTGCTGAACACGGATCTCGCGCAAAAGAACGCTCAGATCGACGCGCTTCGCGCCCGCTACGAAGCTCAAAAACAGCGTTTCCAGCAGCTCAAAGGCACGCCACAATAGTCAACTCAGTTTGTGCTTCAGGATAACGTTGACCTGCGCCGGATTCGCCTTGCCCTGGCTGGCTTTCATCACCTGCCCGACCAGCGAATTGAAAGCCTTTTCTTTTCCGGCGCGGTAGTCAGCTATTTGCTGGGCATTCGCGGACAGCACCTGATCCACGATTTTTTCGATTGCGCCGGTATCGGAAATCTGCCGGAGTGATTTGCGGTCGATGATTTCATCGACGTCTGCCTGACCGGACCACATCGCATCGAACACTTCTCGGGCCAACTTGCCCGATAGCGTGCCATCCGTAACACGCGCAGCAAGGCTGCGAAGTTGCACGGGGGACACTTTGCTGGCGCTGATGTCGAGACCTTCTTCGTTGAGGCGCGCGTTCAGAGGTCCTGCGATCCAGTTGGCGAGATCGGCAACTGTCGCGGGCGGCGCGCCAGGCAGCGCCGCATCAAAAAACGCGGCTGTTTCGCGGCTGGCGACGAGTTGACTTGCCTGGGCGGCGGTGAGTCCGTACGCAACATAGGTTTCACGTTTCGCTGCCGGCAACTCGGGCATCCCGCTGCGGACCGTCTCGATCCAGGCATCGGAAACTTCCAGAGGCAGCAGGTCGGGATCCGGAAAGTAGCGGTAATCGTGCGCGTCTTCCTTCGTGCGCATGACCCGCGTTTCACCAGCTTCGGGGTCGAACAATACAGTCGCCTGCTGAATTCTGCCGCCGTCTTCCAGCGTCTCGATCTGCCATTTGATCTCGTACTCGATGGCCTGCTGCAGGAATCGAAACGAGTTCAGGTTCTTGATCTCGCGTCGGGTGCCCAGCGGCGCGCCTGGGCGACGCACCGAAACGTTGGCATCGCAACGAAACGAGCCTTCCTGCATGTTGCCATCGCAGATGCCGATCCAGCGCACCAGCGCATGCAGAGCCTTTGCGTAGGCGACGGCTTCTTCGGCGGAACTCATTTCCGGTTCCGACACGATCTCCAAAAGTGGCGTGCCTGCCCGGTTCAGGTCAATGCCGCTCATGCCCTGAAAATCTTCGTGCAGCGACTTGCCCGCATCCTCTTCGAGGTGCGCGCGCGTGAGATGGACGACTTTCTCGCCGCCCCTGGTATGAATTGAAAGGCTGCCACCTTGCACGATCGGCAACTCGTACTGGCTGATCTGGTAGCCCTTGGGAAGATCGGGATAGAAATAATTCTTGCGCGCGAAAATGGAGCGGTGACGGATGTTTGCGCCGACGGCCAGGCCGAAACGAATCGCGCGTTCGACCGCGCCCCTGTTCAGAACCGGCAGTACGCCGGGCAGAGCCAGGTCAACGACGCTGGCCTGGGTATTGGGTGCGGCACCGAAAGCGGTTGACGCGCCGGAAAAAATCTTCGACGCGGTCGAGAGCTGGGCGTGGGTTTCCAGGCCGATGACAATTTCCCAGGTCATGCTCTTGTCCAGGATTCTGGTGGGAACGTGGGGCAGCCGGTAGCGCTCATGCTTCAAATCCTTGCGGAATGCGCCGGTGCCAGTCGGTAGCCACCTGATACTGATGCGCAACGCCGAGCAACTTTGCTTCCTCGAAGTAGTTGGCCATCAGTTGCAAGCCGACCGGACGGTTCTTTGCGCCGAAGCCGCAAGGAATGCTCATGCCGGGAACGCCGGCCAGACTGCCGGGAATGGTATACAGATCGGACAGGTACATGGCGACAGGATCAGCCGCTTTCTCGCCAAAACCGAACGCGACACTGGTGGTTACCGGGCCGGCGATGACATCGCACAGCCGAAACGCCTGCTGAAATTCATCGGCGATGATACGCCGCACCTTCTGTGCCTGGAGATAATAGGCGTCGTAGTAACCATGCGACAGCACATAGGTGCCGATCAGAATGCGGCGCCGGGGTTCCGGCCCGAAGCCTTCTGCCCGGGATTTCTTGATCATGTCGTCAAGATTGCCATACAACGCTGCGCGATGACCGTAGCGAACGCCATCGAAACGGCTCAGGTTGGAGGAGCACTCCGCCGGCGCGATGACGTAGTAGACCGGAATGCCAAGTGCGGCGTTCGGCAGGGAAATATCCACCAGCACCGCGCCCATGCGGACGTACTCCTGCAAGGCCTCCAGCACCGCTTTTGCGACGTCCGGCTGCAAGCCTTCCCCGAAGAACTCTTTGGGCACACCGATACGGAGGCCTTTCACGCCGAGTTTCAGATCCCGCGAATAATCCTCGCCTGCCCGGTCAACGCTGGTCGAGTCTTTCGGATCGAAACCCAGCATGGCATTGAAAATCAGCGCCGCATCCTGCGCCGAGCCGGTCATGATGCCGGCCTGATCCAGACTGGAGGCAAAGGCAATCATGCCCCACCGCGACGCGCGCCCATAAGTCGGCTTGATGCCAGTTACGCCCGAAAATGCGGCTGGTTCGCGAATCGAACCACCGGTATCGGTTGCGGTTGCTGCCGGTGCAAGGCGAGCCGCAACCGCCGCTGCCGAACCACCCGAACTGCCGCCGGGAACGGCGGTCTTGTCCCAGGGATTGAGCACGTTACCGTAATAGCTGTTCTCGTTGGAGGAGCCCATGGCGAATTCGTCGCAATTTAGCTTGCCCAGCGACACCATGCCGGCGTTGGCGAGGTTCTCCACGACGGTGGCGTCGAACGGGCTCATGTATCCCTTGAGCATGCGTGACGAAGCCGTGGATGCGAAATCCCGGGTTACAAAAATGTCCTTGTGCGCGATCGGCACGCCAGTCAGGGGCGTGGCCTGGCCGCGCGCGATGCGGGCATCGGCCGCCCTGGCCTGTGCCAGAGTGACCTCCGGGCGCAAGTCGAGAAAGGCGTTCAAGTCCCGGTGACGTTCAATACGGTCAAGGTAGAGTTCGGCAAGATCGACCGCTGAAACCTGTCCGGTGGACAGCGCAAGGCCGAGCTCGGCCACCGATTTTTCGAACATCGCGCTTGCCCTACTCGACAACGCGGGGCACGAGGAACAGACCGTCCTGCTGTGCGGGAGCATTCTTCATGCTCGCTTCCCGGTCGGGTCTGTCACAGGCCACATCCTCGCGCAAACGCTGACCGCCTCCCAGCGGGTGCGACATCGGTTCAATACCGGCCGTGTTGACCGATTGCAATTGCTCTATCAGTCGAAAAATCCCGTTCAGCTCCGTCAGCATCTGGTCGGTCTGCGATCCGGTGATTTCGATGCGTGCGAGGTGGGCAATGCGCTCGACGTCTTTGGAAGTTAGTGGCATATCAGGAGAATTCTCACATCGGTCTCGGCGGGGCTGCACGCGGTTTCTCTCAACGTGATCCCCGACAAGGGACCACCGCTGGCTGTCCCCGCTTCTTGTAAACTGCGGCAGTGCGATAGGGTATCATACGGAATTAATTTTCCGCGCCTGGAAAATTTTTTCGCGGCAATCTTTCGGATCAAGACATGTTCGGATTTCTCAACGGTTATTTTTCAAACGACCTGGCCATCGACCTCGGCACCGCCAATACGCTGATCTATGTTCGCGGCAAGGGCATTGTCCTCAACGAACCCTCGGTCGTCGCGATCCGCCAGGAAGGCGGCCCGAATGGCAAGAAAGTGATTCAGGAAGTGGGGCTTGCCGCCAAGCAGATGCTGGGACGTACACCCGGCAACATTACCGCCATCCGGCCGATGAAAGACGGCGTTATCGCCGACTTCACCGTGACGGAGCAGATGCTCAAGCACTTTATCAAGAAAGTTCATGACTCGCGCCTGTTCTCTCCCAGTCCGCGCATCGTCATCTGCGTACCCTGTGGCTCAACCCAGGTCGAACGCCGCGCCATCCGTGAATCGGCCTACGGTGCCGGTGCGCGCAGAGTCGAATTGATCGAAGAGCCGATGGCGGCGGCAATGGGTGCAGGTCTGCCGGTCGAAGAAGCCACTGGCTCGATGGTCGTGGATATCGGTGGAGGCACCACGGAAGTGGGTGTAATTTCCCTGGGCGGCATCGTCTACGCCGGGTCGGTTCGCGTCGGTGGCGACAAATTCGACGAAGCAATCATCAACTATATCCGCCGCAACTACGGCATGTTGATCGGCGAGACCACTGCCGAGGAGATCAAGAAGGAAATCGGCTCGGCATTTCCGGGTTCGGAAGTGCGCGAAAAAGAGGTGAAAGGCCGCAACCTCGCGGAAGGCATCCCGCGCAGCTTTACCATCTCGAGCAACGAAATACTGGAAGCGCTGACCGATCCGCTCAACAGCATTGTCAGCGCCGTCAAGTCAGCTCTCGAACAAACGCCCCCCGAACTCGGTGCGGACATCGCGGAAAAGGGCATGGTACTGACCGGCGGCGGCGCGTTGTTGCGCGATATCGATCGACTGCTTATGGAAGAAACCGGGCTGCCGGTGATTGTTGCCGACGATCCGCTGACTTGCGTCGTGCGCGGCTCGGGTCGTGCATTGGAAAAGGTCGACAAGATCGCGACCTTGTTTACGGACGACTGATCGGAGCCCGCAAGTGCCCAGGCGAATCCGGCACCCAAACGATGCCGCGATCGGATTGCAGTAATTTAGAGGCGAAGAATGCTCGCAAGTCTGACTGGGGGAAAGTTTGTCCCTCGTGGCACCATACGTAACATGGAATCTCCCGGCATTTCGCGCCGTTCGCATCCCGACTGATGGAATACTCGCCGCCACCTTTTTTTAATCGTGGCCCGAGCCTCCTCACCCGCCTCGGCTTTTTCGCGCTGTTGTCCCTGGTTCTGCTCTACGCCGATGCCCGGTTCCACTACATGGAAGGCATGCGCAAGGCGGTCGCCGTCGTTCTCTATCCTTTCCAGCAGCTTGCGGATATGCCGGGCGAAGCAATTTCGCGCACCAGCGATTTCTTCGTATCGCAGTCCCATCTGCAGCGCGAAACCGCCCGTCTGTCGCACGAGAATTTTCTCCACGCCGGGCTGCTGCTGTCGCAGGAGGCCCTGGCCGCCGAAAACCGGCACCTGCGCCAGGTGCTGGAAATGCAGGAGCGCATAGATCAGACATCGACTGCAGCAGAAATTTTGTATCACGGCCGCGACCCGTTCACGCGCAAGGTCATTATCGACAAGGGGTCGTCGCAGAAGATCGAGGCGGGCTCCGCCGTCGTCGACCATACGGGACTCATCGGTCAGGTCATTCGCACTTATCCGTGGACGTCGGAGGTTGCCATGATCAGCGATCGCGAGCAGGTTGTTCCGGTGCAGGCGGTGCGCAACGGTTTGCGTGCAGCGCTGTTCGGCTTGGGCAATGATGGCGTACTGGATCTGCGTTTCATGCCGGTCAACGCGGACATCGAGATTGGCGACGTTCTGGTGACCTCGGGCATCGATGGCGTTTACCCCGCCGGGTTGCCGGTTGCGGTGGTATCGAACATCGAGCGCAACGCGGCACTCACGTTCGCCAGAATTACCTGTGCGCCGGCTGCCGGAACGAATCGCAACCGGCAAGTGCTGGTATTGTCGCGCCTGGCGCCGCTGCCGGAGTATCCGATCGAACCTGTCCCAAAGAAAGCCCCCGCGCCGAAAAAGAAAGCCGGCAAAGCGCCATGATGCACACACCCTTTTTCGGCAGACTGGGCGGCAGCGAGGAAATTCTTCTGCCGGTACGACAGCGCTACATTGCGGTCACTCTTTTCATGGCGCTGATGATCAACCTGTTGCCGCTTACCGGCTGGGTGCTGGCGCTGCGGCCGGATTTTGTCGCGCTCGGATTGTTGTACTGGGGCATTCACCAGCCGCGCAAGCTCGGATTCTTGCCGGCATGGTTGCTGGGCCTGGCCATGGATGTGGCTGCCGGCAGCTTGTTCGGACAACATGCGCTTTCATATGTGGTGATGATGGCGATCGCGATCGCCTTGCATCGCCGGGTGTCCATGTTTGACCTGCGTCGCCAGATCTTGCATGTACTGCCGATACTGGTAACGGTGCAGTTGGTCATGCTGGTTGTCAGTCTGGCGGCTGGCTCCGGGTTTCCGGGCTGGTGGTACTTCCTGCCCAGCTTCACGGGCGCGCTCCTGTGGCCCGTGACCGACTTGTTGCTGAAGATCCCTCTGCGGCCGCGCAGCGATCCGGACCAGGCGTGAGCGGCGGCGCGATCATGCCAGACTGGCCGTATCCGGCGCTATGAGTCGCGCGGTCGAGCTGCGCGATCATCAGCGCGAGCTGTATTTCTTCCAGTTACGGCTGGCCATAGTTGGTGGCCTGGTCCTGTTTGCTTTCTTTTTGCTGCTGGTTCGATTTGTCTATGTTCAAGTGATCCAGTATGAGCACTATCACACGCTCGCGGAACAAAACCGCATATTCGTCGTTCCGGTAGTCCCCAATCGCGGGTTGATCCTTGATCGCAACGGGGTGACGCTGGCGCACAATTTTGCCGCCTATACCCTGGAGATCGTGCCGCGACTGGTTTCCGATCTCGAGCAGACCATCAAGGAACTCTCGATGCTGGTGGAAATTACGGCGAAAGACCGCAAGCGTTTCAATAAAATGATCGAGGAAGGTCACGATTTCGCCAGCATCCCGATACGCACGCGGCTCAATGACGAGGAAGTCGCGCGCGTAGCGGTGAATTTGTATCGCTTTACCGGTGTTGAAATCAACGCCCGGCTGTTTCGCCACTACCCGAATGGAGAAATCGCCTCCCACGTCGTCGGCCATATCGGCCGGCTGACCGACGTGGATGTCGAAGACCTCAAGCGGCAAGGCACCGCCGCCAACTACAGCGCGTCAGATTACATCGGCAAGGTGGGCCTCGAGCAGTATTACGAGACGCAATTGCGCGGAATCACCGGATATGAGCATGTCGAGACCGACGCCAACGGAAAATCCGTGCGCACGCTGCGCAGCACCCTGCCGGTGTCCGGAAACAATCTCAGGCTGGCGCTTGACGCCCGCTTGCAGCAGATCGCAGAACAGGCGTTCGGCGACAACCGCGGCTCACTGGTGGCCATCGAGCCCTCGACCGGTGGCGTGCTGGCACTGGTGTCAAAGCCCGGCTTCGATCCCAATCTGTTTGTCGAAGGCATCGATCCGGTGTACTGGGACGCCCTTAACAATTCCCCCGATCATCCGCTGAACAATCGGGCCTTGCAGGGAGTATATCCGCCGGGCTCAACGATTAAACCTTTCATGGCGCTGGCCGGCCTCGAATCGGGCAAGCGCAAACCCGGATTCACGATCAGCGATCCGGGATATTTTGTGCTTGGCGGAGGGGGTCATGTCTTTCGCGATTGGAAGGCCGGGGGTCACGGGGTGGTGGATATTCACAAGGCCATCGTTCAGTCGTGCGATACCTATTTCTACGGATTGGCGCAGGAGTTGGGCATCGATGCGATTCACCAGTTCATGGCCCAATTCGGCTTTGGCAAACATACGGGCATCGACATCGCCGGTGAAGTCGATGGATTGCTGCCTTCGCAAGCCTGGAAGCAGAAGCGTTTCAAGGAAAAGTGGTACATCGGCGATACGATTTCCATCGGAATCGGTCAGGGCTACAGCCTGACCACGCCATTGCAACTGGCGTTTGCCACGGCCATTCTTGCCAACGAAGGCCGCGTCTTTCGCCCGCATGTAGTCCAGGAGATTCAGGACAGTCAGACCCATGCGTTGACCATCATTGAGCCGGAGCCGCGAGCTGAAATTCCCCTTCTGGACGCCAATCTCAAGCGCGTGCGTGATGCCATGATCGACGTGACCAAACCAGGCGGCACGGCGGCCTGGGCGGGCATGAACGCGAAGTACCAGTTTGCCGGGAAGACCGGCACGGCTCAGGTGATCGGAATGAAAGGCGAAAAATACGACGAGGACAAGATCAATATTCGTCATCGAGATCACGCCCTGTTTATCGCCTTCGCGCCGGCGGATGCGCCACGGATTGCGCTGGCGATTCTGGTCGAGAACGGTGGTCACGGCAGCAGCACAGCGGCGCCTATCGCGCGTCAGGTGCTGGATTACTACCTGCTCGGCAAGGAACCGCCGCCGAAACCCGTCGTACCCGCAACGGAAACCGAGAATGATTAACCGAGTGCTTGTCTATCTGGTCAGGCATATCGATCGCTACCTGATGGGTCTGGTGGCGACCCTGCTGCTCATTGGACTGATCACCATGATCAGCGCCTCTGGTACGAGTTTCGACCGGGTCCTGGGTCAGGTGATCAATATCCTGGTGGCACTGGTGATCATGTGGGTTGCTGCCAGCATTCCGCTTCATTACCTGTCCCGGATAGCGCTGCCACTATACGTTGTCGGTCTGGCGCTGCTCATTGGCGTAGCGGTCGCGGGAGAAGTGGTCAATGGCGCACGCCGCTGGCTCGATATCGGATTTACCCGCATTCAACCATCCGAGCTGATGAAGATTGCGTTGCCTTTGATGTTGGCGTGGTATTTCGACCGTTACGAAGCCATCCTGAAAGCGCGCGACTTTGCCATTGCCGCGCTGCTCGTCATCTTGCCGGTGCTTCTGATCGCGCGACAACCTGATCTCGGCACTGCGCTGCTGGTGGCCGCCGCGGGATTCTATGTTCTTTTCCTGGCCGGACTATCCTGGAAAATTCTGCTCGGTCTGGTTCTCACCGGAGGCGCAAGTCTGCCGCTGTTGTGGTCAATGATGCACGACTACCAGCGTCAGCGCGTATTGACCCTGCTCGACCCCACGCAGGACCCGCTTGGGGCGGGATACCATACGATCCAGTCAACCATCGCCCTGGGTTCCGGTGGCATATTCGGCAAGGGCTGGCTCAACGGAACCCAGGCGCACCTGGATTTTCTGCCAGAGCGCACAACCGATTTCGTATTCGCCGTCTACGCGGAAGAATTCGGTCTGGTTGGAAATCTGGTTCTCCTGGTGCTGTTCCTGCTCGTGATCGGACGCGGCCTCGTTATTGCCGCCAATGCACCGACCATGTTTACCCGATTGCTTGCCGGGGCCATCGCGCTGACATTTTTCACCTATGCCTTCGTCAACATGGGTATGGTCAGCGGGATTCTCCCGATTGTCGGCGTGCCCTTGCCGCTCATCAGTTACGGCGGTACGTCGCTCGTGACCATCTTGTTCGGTATCGGGCTGCTGATGAGTATTCACACGCATCGCCGGTTGGTGCAGACCTAGTGTGGCGAGGATCGCGAAGAACATGAAACGGAACTCAAGTCTTGTTGAGCATGGCGATCTGCCCGGCGCGTTCTGACCCTGGCGCATTGGCTCGCCGCGCGCAGCTGGCCATTCATCCCTGCGCAATCCTCATCGCCACGTTCCTTGCGATGATGGTCGCGGGTTGTGGCAGCGCGCCACCGAGATCTGGCGGCTATTATCTGGACGACGGACCAGGTGCCGATGCGCCGGCCAATCTGGATTCGATTCCGGAACCCGTGCCGAGAGCTGACCCCATCAACAAATTCACCAGCCGGCCGTATACCGTGCTCGCCCGGACTTATGTGCCATATGAACGGCCGATAGCTTACAAAGCCAAAGGTATTGCAAGCTGGTACGGCAAACGCTATCACGGGAAAAAAACCGCGTCCGGAGAAATCTACGATATGTACGCCATGAGCGCGGCCCACACACTACTCGCGTTGCCAAGCTATGCGCGAGTGACCAACGTTGCGACCGGAAAAGCGGTCGTGGTGCGCGTGAATGATCGAGGCCCGTTTCTCGAAGGTCGGCTGATTGACCTGTCCTACGCCGCCGCGCATCGGCTCGGGTTGATCGGCCGGGGCAGCGGCCTGGTGGAGGTGGAGGCGATCCTTCCCGGCGATGAATCTTCCGCAACTCCTGCCGCGCCCACACCCGGGACATCAATGCCCGCTGATGCGTCAGACGGCATCTATCTGCAGCTCGGTGCGTTTTCGGTGAAAGAGAATGCCGACGCTTTCCTGCGCAAAATGCAATCTGAGCTCGTCTGGCTCTCGGCATCGTTGGGCATTCATGGTCACGATGGCTATTACCGGGTCCGTGCCGGCCCGTATTCGAGCAAGGAACAGGCGGCACGCACGGCCGCGCGCGTGCAGGAAGAAAGCGGCATCAAGACACGATTACTCGAACCATAAAACCAGACCTGGATGACTCCCATGCGCACGCTGATCTGCGGTTCCATTGCCTACGACACCATCATGGTGTTCGGCGACCAATTCAAGAATCACATCCTTCCGGACCAGATTCACATTCTGAATGTTGCCTTTCTGGTGCCGGACATGCGCCGTGAATTCGGCGGCTGCGCCGGCAACATCGCCCATTCCCTGAAAATGCTGGGTGGTGATCCGCTGATCATGGCTACCGTCGGCCAGGACTACCAGCCGTATGCTTACCGTCTGGAAAAATTGCGACTGTCGCAGGTGCATGTGCGTCAGGTGCCCGAAGCATTCACGGCGCAGGCTTTCATAACCACCGACCTGGACGACAATCAGATCACCGCCTTTCATCCGGGGGCGATGAATTTCTCGCACCAGAACCACGTCTCGGACGCGCGCGATGTCGGTCTGGGCATTGTTGCTCCGGACGGGCGCGAAGGCATGTTGCAGCACGCACGCGAGTTCGAGGAGGCCGGCATACCATTCATCTTTGATCCCGGGCAGGGATTGCCGATGTTCAACGCACAGGAACTGATGAACTTTATCAATCAGGCCGATTACGTGGCAACCAACGATTACGAGGCGAAGCTGCTGCAGGATCGCACCGGGAAGAGCCTTGAGGAACTGTCCAGGTTGGTGAAAGCGCTGGTGGTTACGCAAGGCGCGCAGGGCTCACTTGTAGTGATCAACGGAAAATCTGAATTCATTCCGACCGTAAAGCCGGCTCAGGTCGTTGACCCGACCGGGTGCGGAGACGCCTACCGTGCCGGCCTGTTGTACGGGATCGCCAAAGAATTCGATTGGGCGACCACCGGCCGGCTGGCTTCCCTGCTTGGTTCCATCAAGATCGCGCACCGGGGTGCGCAGAACCATCAGTTCACGCGCGAAGAAATCAGCGATCGTTTTCGTGAATCATTCGGCAGGGCGCCCTGGTAGTTCTGAAAATTGATCAACTCTGATCAGAAATGAGCCTCGTCAAAAAAAAAGGGACTCCTGCACCAATCCGTCTTTATCGCGCGACCTGGCTGCTGATACACCTGTTTGCCGGCGTGTTCGAAGTAGCGGCGCTGTTCCCGCTCTACGGAAAGCCAGGCCGCAGTCGCGCCGTGGGCCGCTGGTCGGCGCGGCTGCTGGCAATCGTCAATGTCAGGGCGAGCGTGCGGGGCGAACCACCCGCGGACCTGGACCGCGCAACCGTGCTGGTCGCCAATCACGTTTCCTGGCTGGACATACAACTTATTCATTCCGTCTGGCAGGTCCGATTTATCGCCAAATCCGAGGTGCGTCGCTGGCCGCTGATCGGCTGGTTGTCGGCGAAGACGGGCACCTTGTTCATCGAACGCGGCAAGCATCGGCACGCCGCGCACATCAACCGTTCGATCCACGCCGCGTTTGCACAGGGCCATGCGATCGGCGTGTTTCCGGAAGGGACAACCACCAACGGCCGGGAACTGGCGCGCTTTCATGCGTCGCTGCTGCAACCGGCCGTGGATGAGCGCGCGATGCTGGTCCCGGTCGCACTGCGCTACCTCGACGAAACCGGCGATATCAGCACGAGTGCCAGCTATGTCGGAGATATGACGCTGATGGAATCGATGCGAAGAATACTCGCCGAAAAGACGATTCGCGCCGAACTCATGTTCCTGCCGGCCATCGACACGACCGGAAAAACGCGCCGGGAACTGGCCGCGCAAACCCACGCCGCCATTGCGGCCGCGCTTAATCTGCCAGTCTCGGGCAGCGTACCTGGTACATCCGCTGATCTTCAAGGCGCACTGCTGTAAGCTGACCGCCCCAGAGACAACCGGAATCCAGTGCCAGCAGATTCCTTTCCTGGCGCGGCCCGATCGCGGACCAATGTCCGCAGATAATGGTCTTGTCCGCGCTCTGGCGCCCTGGAACGCTGAACCAGGGTAAAAAGTCAGCCGGAATCCCGGCGATGCCGGCCTTGTGACCAAACTCCATTTTGCCCTCCGGCGTGCATATACGCAGGCGGGTCATGGCGTTGATAATGACCCGCATTCGATCGTGGCCGGTCAATTTGTCATCCCACTGGTCGGGCTGGTTTCCGTACATGTGTTGCATCAGGCAGCGCCAGTCCGGACCATTCAGAGCCTGTCGGGCTTCGCGCGCGAGATCCAAGGCCTGGCTGATACTCCACGACGGCAGCAGACCGGCATGCACCATGGCGTATTCGCCGTCCAGGTGCATCAACGGCAGACTGCGCAGCCAGATCAGCAACTCGTCCCGATCGGGTGCACTCAAAATCGGGCCTAGCGTATCTTTGCGGTGAAGTTTCGCGCAGCCCTCGGCGACCATGAGCAAGTGCAGGTCGTGGTTGCCCAGAACGCTCACGGCGCGGTCGCCGAGGGCCTTGATGAAGCGCAGAATTTCCAGAGAACGCGGACCGCGATTGACCAGATCGCCCACAAACCAGAGGTGATCCTCCGATTTGCGCCAACCGATCTCTTCAATCAACTCCTGCAACGAATCGAAGCAGCCCTGCAGATCACCGATTGCGTAGGTAGCCATGAGAAAAGAAGATCGGGGAAAGCTGCCGCGGCAGACCGTATTAGTCCGGCTTGATCAGCGCCGGCAGAATGGATCAGCTCGCACCGCTCCAAGAGCGCCCGCCCGCTTCCTGCCGATCACTTGGCCAGACTGGCCAGATAGTCCACTGCCGCCTTCACGTCGGCATCCGAGAGTGAAGTCGCTCCACCCTTTGCCGGCATCGCGTTCTTACCCTTCAAAGCACTGGTATACAACACAGACTTGCCCAGGGCGAGGCGCGTCTTCCACGCCGCCTTGTCCCCGGTTTTCGGCGCGCCGGCAATTCCGGCCGCATGACACACGGCGCAGGCTGACTCGTAGGTTTTCTTGCCGTCGGGCGCACCGCCTGCCGTTTTTTTCGCGGCTGGCGCCGATGGTCCCGGAACGCCGGTGTTTGCGCCTGACACCGCCGTCGGCGTGCCGGCTGCCACGATCACAATTTCGTCGACCGGCTTTATCCGTCGCGCCACCGCTTCGTCGCTCATCGCCGAACTCTTTGGATCGACTTTCAGTCCACCGCTGGCGAACTCCGCGATCATGATGATTCCGATCACCGGCACGGCGAAAGCGAGTACGACGGCCACAATCAATTGCCTGGGCGTCTTGATGGGTGATGAATGTTCTTCCATATGGGATTCCGCCATGATTAACCTCGAAAATGATGCATCGTTGAAAGCGCCGGATTATAGGTCATCCGCCTTGGACGAGACAGTGCCAGTCAGTACATTCCAATCCAGGTATGAGTCTGAGCGGTGGGGTTTTAAGCGAGTTCAGGCGGCTGATTTCGATCGGTTGAAAATGGTTTTGAAGAGTAGAGCACGCGCATCGTTCAGACGCTG
>JANNTE010000149.1:0-3556 GCA_031403365.1 Betaproteobacteria bacterium
CAGTCCGGCGGAGGCAGCGGCACTTCGCCCGAGTTCTTGTAGTCCTCCTCTATGCGGGTGATTTCGTCCATGAGCTTGCGCTGGAGCACCGGATAGCCCTGCAGATCGCGCTGTACCAGCGTCGTGACGCGTTCGATCTCGCGCTCGATGGCCTGCTTGACTTCGTGGCTGCCGTGCGCCAGCAGCACCTGGCGGTTGCGGTTGCTCAGCCTGATCGCCGTTCCGGAAAGCCAGCGCGCACCCAGGCGCAGCGGACTCGAGGCCAACCGAGCGGCACTTCCGATCAGCGCATGCACCGGCCCGCGCGCAGCGTAGAGGAATGGCACGGCGATCACCAACAGAATCAGCAGCGATGGAAGTATCCGGTCCGGCCAGATCAAGAGCGATTGTAGAAGCGGCATGATTTCCCCTTGGGAAAAGGTTCGTGCATCAGAAGAGAAGCGCGTTGACCCTCTGGTAAGCGCAACCATTGGGCCAGCATCTGCCAGCGCGCACCACATCTGGGCGACGAACTTCGCGGCCCATTACTTCGCTGTTATTGCTCAGGTAAGTCGTGCGACGAGGGGAGCCATGCGAATCTGCGTCGGCCTCCATTGTCGTGTTGGAGCGACGGGCGGTGACGCATTTGGGAATGTCGGCGTTCGCGTCAAAACGTGCGAATTCTGTGAAGTGAAATTAATCGTGAAAGGCCTGACCAATGAAAGACTTTTCCGGCAGGGGTTCGGAGATGTCCTATACAACGCTCCCGCAAGGTGTGCTGTCCGGCGAAGTGAACATGCCGGGGGTCAGGAGCAAACGGAACACATATTGCAGTGGCGATGCAGCGCGCCTGCCCGGCAATTCAAACCAGCGCGTCGGCGATCCGCTGGCCTGTGCTGACGTACTCGAAGTCCGGATCAGCGACCGCGATCACTCAGTTAACGCTGCAACGAATCCGGCACCCACGCAAATCACCCGCGCTACCTCAGGACAGATCGCCGCGAATCGCCTTCACGAACATCTGGCGCATCTGCGCGTGGCTGACCGGGCGGGGATTGCCGCCGGTGGAAGGATCGTCCACCGCCATTGGCGTGAGCATATCGAGATCAGATTCCTTCACGCCCAGATCGGCGAGCGTGTGCGGGATGCCGATTTCTTTTCTCAAAGCCAGAACCCAGTCGAGAAAGCCCTGGAATCCGGGGCTAGGCAGCCCGAGATAGCGCGACAGGCGCGTGATGCGTTCCTCGATCACCGTCCGGTTGAATATCAGCACGTAAGGCATAACCACGCCGTTGGTCTCGCCGTGATGCGCGTTGTAAATCGCGCCGACCGGATGGGAGAGCGAGTGGATCGCGCCGAGGCCTTTCTGAAACGCGGTTGCGCCCATGCTCGCCGCAGCAAGCATGTGCGCGCGGGCGACGAGATTGCCGCCGTCTTTCACCGCGACCGGCAGCCATTCCTTCACCAGGCGCATGCCTTCGAGCGCGATGCCGTCGGCAAGCGGATGGAAGCCGGGCGCGCAATAGGCTTCGAGGCAATGCGCAAAGGCGTCCATGCCGGTGGCGGCGGTGATGCGCGGGGGCAACCCAGCCGTCAGCGCCGGATCGGAAATCACCACAGCGGGCAGCATCTTCGGATGGAAAATGATTTTCTTGATGTGGGTGGCTTCGTCGAGAATCACCGAGGCGCGACCGACTTCTGAACCGGTACCCGCAGTGGTGGGCACGGCGATGGTCTGTGCGACGCCGGCGGGATTGACGCGCGTGTACCAGTCATCGCGATCCTCGAAATCCCACAGCGGCCGGGTCTGCCCGGACATGAGCGCGATGGTCTTGCCGACATCGAGCGCGCTGCCACCGCCAAAAGCGATGACGCCGTCGCATTTGTTCGCCTTGTAGAACGCCACGCCGTCATCGACATTTTTGCCCACCGGATTGGCGCGGATCTCCGAAAACACCGCGTCGCCGAGGCCGGCGCTGCGCAATGAATCGAGTGCGGCCTCAATCATTGGCAGTTTGCGAAGACCCGGGTCGGTGACCACCAACGGGTGCTTCATGCCGAGTTCCTTGCAGACGGCAGGCAGTTCGGCGATGCGCCCCACGCCAAAGCGCACGGCGGTCGGGTAGTTCCAATTACGGGTCAATGTTTTCGCATCAATCATGGCTTCTCGATACTCTGGTGACTGGGTGATGAAGTTTGTTGCCCTGCAAATCGGCGTCTTTCAGGTTTTCAGTCGCAAATGAAACGACTTCGGGCGCGTGAGTGACTCGTAGCCGACACTCGACAAGGTGCAACCGCGGCCGGAATCCTTGACCCCGGTCCAGGCCAGCGCCGGATCGAGATAATCGCAGCGATTCATGAACCAGGTGCCGGTTTCGACGCGCTCGCCAATGGAGAGCGCCGCGTCTTCGTCTGAAGTCCAGATTGCCGCGGTCAGTCCGTACTGGCTGTCATTCATGAGCGCGATGGCTTCCTCGTCGCTTTTGACTTTCATGATACCGATCACCGGCGCAAAACTTTCCTCGTTCATCAGCCGCATTCTGTGATTTACGTTCACCAGAACCTGCGGCGCCATGTAGGGCGTGCCGGGTTTGTCGGCCGGAAACTCCTGCGCATCCACCAGCGACTTCGCCCCGGCAGTTATGGCTTCCTTCACCTGGATGCGCGCGAACTCGGCGGCGCGCGCGCGCACCATCGGGCCGAGATTGATGTTGGCATCAAGTGGATTGCCCAGACGATACTGGCGCGTGAGCTTGACGAAACCATCCACGAACTGGTCGTAGATTCTCTCGTGCGCATAAATGCGCTCGATGCCGCAACAGGACTGGCCGGAATTAAAAAAGGCACCGTCCACCAGATTTTCGACCGCATGCGCCATGTTGGCATCCGCGCGCACATAGGCCGGGTCCTTGCCGCCGAGTTCAAGTCCGGTGCCGATGAAACGCGCTGACGCTGCTTTCTGCACCGCATGGCCGCCCTCGACAGAACCGGTGAAGCAGACGAAATCGATCAATGGTGAGCCGATCATTTGCGCGCTCTGCTCGTGCGTGCAATGCAGGAACTGGAACACGCCTTCGGGCAATCCCGCATCCCTAAAGCTTTCCGCGAAACGCTCGGCGCAGAGCGGCGTCTGGTTCGAGTGTTTCAGGATTACCGCGTTGCCCGCCAGAATCGCCGGCACCACGGAATTCACCGAAGTGAGATAAGGGTAATTCCACGGTGCCAGCACCAGCACCACACCCAGCGGCTCGCGACGGATGAAACGGCGGAAACCCTGCTTCGGGCCGGCGTCCATGTCGGCGAGTGACTGACCGGCAATCGATACCATATGGCGGGCGCGCTCCTCGAAGCCGCGCACTTCTCCCGGCGACTGCCCGATTGGCCGGCCCATCTGCCAGGTAATTTCTTCTGCGATTTTGTTTTTGCGCGCGACGAAAGCGTCAATGAAACGATTGACAAAACCGATGCGCTCGCCAAGCGCAACCCGTTTCCACTTCACTTGTGCAAGGCGCGCGCGCTCCATGGTCTGCTGGATCGCGGCGCCGGTGGCGAGCGGGCGTTCGACATAGATGCTGCC
>JANNTE010000150.1:0-15287 GCA_031403365.1 Betaproteobacteria bacterium
GAGGCGTTTGCTGCGCTGGCGTCCCGGGCGGGTCTCCGCGGCCTCCTGACCTGAAGCGATTCCGGGCGTCTTCCCGGCCCGGCACCTGAAATTTATTTGCGGATGCGCCGCTGCTGCCGGACGATCTGGGACAACCTCAAGAGCCAAATGCGAACGCGGTAACGGTACCGATATCCATCGCCGATGCGCGGCAGGACGCAGGAACCAGAGTTGAAATATTTATGGTGTTCGACGGATCCGGACCACAGTCCCAAAACCCAACCGTTTCGCCGGAGCTCACGGCAGCCGCCCTGAGTACACTCGGCCAGGGACGAAGAATGATGGCCTGACCGTCGGCGTCCGCACTGATTCCTTGCAAAATCACCCGCACCGCGCCTTCGGCGCTGGTCGAAATCGAAGCCACAATCTTGGAAGGCGCCGGGTCACCGGCGCGGGTTTCACAACCCCAATCGCCGGCGACCGGAAGGGTTGCTCCGGACTGGAATGTTTCTGTAACACTGTTCTTGCAGCTGCCCGCTGCCAGCAACCCCTCCGACACTTTGGCACGCGCGGCATAGTTCTGGTAAGCGGGAAGCGCAACTGCAGAAAGAATCCCGATAATTGCCACCACGACCATCAGCTCAATAAGGGTAAATCCGCGGTTCGATCTATTCACTGTTTCGACTCCAGTTCCGGTTGAATGGAAACGCCTGCGCGATGACCTGCTTTATTCCAACTACATGTCGCAAACTGCATACCAACTCGAGGTCGCAAAGCCGGTTACTTCAACTGCTCGCATAATTCTCAAGGTATACATGAATCTCCCACGTACTTCTTGCGCATTGGAGTAAGTCCATGGCTATTTGGGTGCGTCGTCCGGAAACGACATGCCCAGTTACGTGTCGCCAAAAATGGGCAGAAAAGTACTGTCTAAGGCCGTACCCGGGCAGGGATTCCTGTGTCGCTCGCCGAGAACGGCGCTATCCACACGCGATGATTGGAGAGCACGCCGAACTCGGCTTTAACAAACTCCGGCATGCTCGAGCCAGTTTGCGCCCGGACCTGGGCCAGGAAGACCTCGAGGTGTTCCTGGACCAACTAATGCAAGGAAGACTCTTCCGAGCGCCGCTGTCCGTAGTGAACCGGTACTGCAACCGGTGCATGCATGGGGCGCATGGGCCATGATCGGCTACTCGTTATACTATTGTTATATACAGTATATGATCGAACCATAAGTGACAACGGCTCGATTTCTGATTCACTTACCGGTTGGAGTCGTGGTTTTTCTGTTGCATTTGGAGAACAAGAGGACCGGATCCGCGGCAACGCACAGGCGGGCGTTTGGGGGCGATTTTTTCCGCTACGAAAAGGTGCTGGACTTGGTGCTGCCAAAATACGATTCGCAAGAGCAATCGCGCCCATGACGGCTTTGCCGGGCTGGCCGCCAGAAAAGGTGTCATCTCGGCTACCGAGGCACTACCCGGTTGGCCGACGGCTTGAGCCTGAAGGTCCCTCCGTGTTAAAAGTCCCGGTTTCATGAAGAACAACAACTCATGGATTTCCTGAATCAAGCCATTCTGATCGGCGCGGTACTGGTGTTGCTGAGCATTCTTGCCAGCACGGTTTCGGCGCGCACGGGGGCGCCCCTGCTGTTCGTGTTTCTGGGCATCGGCATGCTGGCAGGCGAGCACGGCTTGGGCAGTATTCACTTCGATGACTATCAGGCAGCCTATATGGTCGGCACCATGGCGCTGGCCATCATATTGTTCGACGGTGGCATGCGCACGCGCCGGGAGACGTTCCGCGCCGGATTGTGGCCGGCGTTGTCGCTGGCTACCGTAGGCGTGGTGCTCACGGCCGTGGTGGTCGGTTACGGCGCCTCGCGCATTCTGGGACTGGACCTGATGGAAGGCCTGTTGCTGGGCGCCATCATCGGATCCACGGATGCGGCAGCGGTATTCTCCCTGCTGCACGCCGCCGGTATGCGTCTCAAACAACGCGTCGGCGCCACCCTGGAAATCGAATCCGGTTGCAACGATCCGATGGCGGTGTTTCTAACCTTGTCACTGATATCAATCATCGGTGCGGATCGCAGCGCATCCATCGGGTGGCTGCTCGCTCACTTTGTGCAGCAGTTCGGTTTGGGGGCGTTGGCCGGCATCGGCGGCGGGAAGCTGCTCGTGGTGATCATCAATCGCGTGAAGCTGGCGAGCGGGTTGTATCCTGTGCTGGCGATGGCCGGTGGACTCGCCATCTATGCCGGCACGACCGTTCTGGAAGGCAGCGGTTTCCTGGCCATCTATCTGGCCGGCCTTGTTGTTGGCAACAGCCGCGTGCACGCGGCTGGCAACATACTGCGGGTACACGACGGACTGGCCTGGCTCTCCCAGATCACCCTGTTTCTGATGCTTGGTTTGCTGGTTTCGCCGGCGGCGTTGGGAGAAATCGGCCTCGGTGCCCTCGCCGTGGCGGGCCTGCTGATACTGGTCGCCAGACCGTTGGCGGTGCTGCTGTCGCTGCTGCCATTCAGATTTCCCTGGCACGAACAGCTGTTCATTTCATGGACCGGGTTGCGCGGGGCGGTGCCGATCGTGCTGGCACTGTTCCCGATTCTTGCCGGATTGCCGCAGGCAATGATTTATTTCAATGTTGCCTTTTTCGTGGTGCTTGCCTCCCTGTTGGTGCAGGGCTGGACCGTTGCGCCGTTGGCGGGCCTGTTGCAATTGAAGTTGCCGAAGGAGCACGCACCCTACTTTTCTGAATTCGTCGAAGTGCCGGGACGTTCCGGCCTGCAATTGCTGGGCTATCGTGTGAACGAGTCAAGCGCGGCAATCGGCAGAACAGCGTCGCAACTCGCGCTGCCTGCTGACGTACGCATGGTGGCCGCGTTTCGAGACGGGCAAGCGCCCGAATCCATCAGCCGCATGGAGATCGCGTCGGGTGATCTGGTGTATGTCATAACGCCCGACGAGCACATGACGATTCTCGACCTGCTGTTCGTACCTGCCGATGACCTGGAGGAGTCAGAGCAGCAGCGATTCTTCGGCACGTTCACGCTCAACGGCGATGCTCCGCTGGGCGAGGTGGTGGAGATGTACGGAGGGGAGGTTCCTCAGGCAATCAGATCCATGACGCTGGCGCAGTACATTGATCACCAGTTTCGCCGTCGCCCAGGAGTGGGTGACCTTGTCCGTTTCGGAAAACTGAATCTGGTGGTTCGCGAAATGTACCAGGGACAGGTAGCGAAAGTTGGCATTGTCGTGCGTGAGCGCTGATTATTGCGTGCGAGCGCAAGATGATGCGGCAACCTGGCCGCAAACGCGGAGCGCCCTGTTCGAACTGTCAATCGTGTCTGGACAGGTGAAGCGCTGATAGAAACATGCTATAAAGCGGCGCGCCGCTGGTTTCCCCGGAGATGCATGCACTGAGCACAGCAGCCTCTCCAGCCATTCGCAAGGAGTGAATGTCATGCCCGCCATATCACGCCGAGCAAACGAGCTCGGCACCGAAAACGCATTTGTGGTTCTTGCCGAAGTCAGCGCATTGCAGCGCCAAGGCAGGGACATCATTTCGTTTTGTATCGGTCAGCCGGATTTTCCAACCCCGAAGAATATCCGCGAAGCGGGTATCAAGGCGATCAACGACGGCAAACACGGTTACACGCCCTCGGCGGGCATCGTCGAGTTGCGTGAAGCCGCGGCGAATTATCTGAATCGCACCCGGCACATCAGCGTGCACGCCGATGACGTCGTGGTCGGCGCGGGAGCGAAGCCCTTCATTGCCTATGCGATTGTCTCGACGACCGATCATGGCGTGGGTGACGAGGTGATATATCCCGTGCCTGGTTTTCCGATCTACGAATCGCAGATCAAGGCCATGGGTGCGCTGCCGGTGCCGATTTACCTGCGCGAATCGCGCAACTTCAGTTTCGATCCCGCCGAACTCGAGGACAAAATCACGCCGCGGACCAAACTGTTGATCCTCAACTCGCCGCAGAATCCGACTGGCGGCATCATCCCGCAAAAAGATGTTGAGGCCATTGCCTCGATTCTGCGCCGGCATCCGCAGATCTGGATTTTTGCCGATGAAATCTATTCCCAACTCTGCTACGAAGGCGAGTTTTGTTCCCTAACCCAGTTCCCCGGCATGATCGAACGCACCATTATCTGCGACGGTGCGTCCAAAACCTGGGCGATGACCGGCTGGCGGCTGGGATTCGCGGCGAACAAGGCACTGGCGCCGGTGTTCACGCGCTGGGTGACCAATACCGATTCCTGTGCCTCGCAAATCACGCAATGGGCGGCGGTCGAGGCGCTCAACGGTCCGCAGGATGAAGCGAAGAAAATGCGCGACAGTTTTCTCGCGCGCCGCAATCTCATCGTGGGCTTGCTCAACAAAGTGCCGGGCGTGACTTGCCAGCATCCCGGAGGCGCTTTTTATGCGTGGCCGAATGTTACCAAGGCCTGCAAATTGATCGGTGCAAAGGATTCGGAGGAATTCCGCAAACGCCTTCTGAATGAGGCCGGAGTCGCGGTGCTCGCCGACATCCACTTCGGCCAGCGCGTGCCCGACGAGGGCCAGCACATCCGCTTCAGTTACGCTGCGTCAAACGAGGCGATTGAAAAAGGCATCGCGCGCATGACAGAATTCATCAACAAGAACACACCCAAGGCAGTGTGAGGCGGTCGGAGAAAGTCGGGCCCTCCAAGATGGGCCGGAGCTTCCGATCATTGACTTGTTCAGCGGAAAAGTGTGTCGATTTCACGCCATGCCGTGAGCGGCAACCTACGCACAAAATCGGTCGGGAAATTCCGCAAAGGTCCCGTCGGGACCCGGACATCCAGCCGCCTTGAATTCGATCCAGGTCTTGCCCAATGCAAATTGCTCGACATCGGCGGGTGCGATGTTCGTGTCTTCGCGCGCCAAGCGTAGTGCCGTCGCACCGAAGACTCATCAGCATCTGATTTCGATTAGTTCCGGCGTTCAGATTCCAGCGGCTGAAGCGCAGCGCCACGTCTGCGGCGAAGGGTGGTATTCTCGCTGCAGGTTGAAGGGAGAATTCTGAAACATGCATGATGATTTTGTCGGCACCATGCCGGTTCCGGAGCGGCATCGCTTCGACATTTCCAACCTTGATCGCTATCTGCGCGGACATGTCGAAGGCTACACCGGTGGTCTGGAACTCGAGCAGTTCAAGGGCGGGCAGTCCAATCCGACCTTCATGCTCAAATCCGGCAAACGCCGCTATGTCCTGCGCCGCAAGCCGCCGGGAAAATTGCTGCCTTCGGCGCACGCGGTGGATCGCGAGTATCGCGTCATTACGGCACTGCACGCGAGCGGCTTTCCGGTGGCGAAAACCTATTGCCTGTGTGAAGACGACGCCATTATCGGGACCGCGTTCTACGTCATGGAGTGCGTGGCCGGCCGGGTGCTGTGGGACCCGGCGCTCCCGGGTATGGATCCGCGACAGCGCGACGCCCATTTTGACGAACTCAACCGTGTCATCGCCCAATTGCATTGCGTAGACTACTCGGCCATCGGACTGGCCGACTATGGCAAACCCGGAAACTACATCGAACGCCAGATCAATCGCTGGATCAAGCAATACCGCGCATCCGAAACCGAGCGCATTGAAGCGATGGAGAACCTGATCGAATGGCTGCCGCTGAACATTCCGAGCGGCGATGAGATCACCATCGTGCACGGCGACTATCGCATGGACAATGTGATCTTTCATCCGACCGAACCCAGGATTCTGGCGGTGCTGGACTGGGAGTTGTCCACTCTTGGCCATCCGCTGGCGGATTTTTCCTATCACTGCATGACCTGGCGTCTGACTCCCGGCCAGTTCCGCGGCATGATGGGCATAGACTTTCAGGCACTCGGCATTCCCTCGGAGCAGGATTACGTTGCCGCATATTGCCGGCGCACCGGGCGTGGTGACATTCCGCACTGGGACTTCTATATGGCGTACAACATGTTTCGCCTGGCGGGTATTTTGCAGGGGATCATGGGCCGGGTGAAAGACGGTACCGCAGCGAGCGCGCACGCCCTCGAGCAGGGTAAGCGCGCCAGACCCATGGCCGAGGCGGGCTGGAAGCAGGTTGAGAGAATTCTGAAAAGCTAGAGCCGGAGTCCATACTTTCTCGCGCGCTCAAGCCGTGGTGATTTACTGATCTGGAGGACTATGAAAGCAGTTCTGTGCAAAGAGTTGGGCATGCCCGAAAAACTGGTCATCGAGGACATTGCGTCGCCGCGACCCGCGAAGGGCCAGGTCGTCGTCAGCGTCAAGGCCTGCGGCGTGAATTTCCCGGATACGCTGATGATCCAGGGCAAGTATCAGTTCAAGCCGGAACTGCCGTTTTCCCCCGGCGGCGAGGTGGCGGGCGTGGTCAAGGAACTGGGAGAAGGTGTCGCGGGGGTCAAACCGGGTGACCGCGTCATAGCCTTCAATACCTGGGGAGGATTTGCAGAGGAGATGGTGGTGGACGCGGACCGTACCATCGCTATTCCGGCCGGCATGGATTTCATACCGGCTTCAGCGCTGGTGCTGACCTACGGAACGTCCTACCACGCGCTCAAGGACCGGGCCGATCTCAAGGCCGGTGAGACACTTCTGGTGCTCGGCGCGTCTGGAGGCGTTGGACTGGCCACGATTCAACTTGGAAAGGCCATGGGTGCACGTGTCATCGCGGCCGCGTCAAGCGACGAAAAATTGAAAGTCTGCCGGGACAATGGCGCCGACGAAACGATCAACTACACCAGCGAGGATCTGCGTGCCAGGGTCAAGGCCATCACCGCCGGCAACGGCGTGGATGTTGTCTACGATCCGGTTGGCGGACCGTATTCTGAGCTGGCATTGCGCGACATGGCGTGGAAGGGCCGTTTTCTGGTGGTGGGCTTCGCCGCTGGAGAAATTCCGAAAGTGCCGCTGAATCTGACCTTGCTCAAAGGATGCTCAATCGTGGGCGTGTTCTGGGGGGCGTTCACGAAAAAAGAGCCCGAGCGCAATCGCGAGAACAACCGGCAGCTCATGGCGCTCTACGCGCAGGGAAAGATCAAGCCGCACATACACGCGACTTATCCTCTGGAGCGGGTGGCAGCAGCGCTCAACGAAGTTCTGGACAAGCGCGTATCCGGCAAGGTGGTACTGGTCACTGGCGCATAGGCGAGGAGAAATCAATATGATCACGCTGTACGAACACCCGTTGTCGGCTTACGCGATGAAGGTGAAAATCGCGCTGAACGAGAAGGGCCTGGAGTACCGGACCGCAGTACCTGAGGGGCTGGCAAAGGGCCAGACTCGTGGTGAGTTCTCCTCGGCCAATCCGCGCGCCGAAGTTCCCGCTCTGATCGACGACGATTTCACCGTCTTTGATTCCACCGTGATGCTGGAATACCTTGAGGACAAATGGCCAGCACCGGCTCTGCTGCCCGGTTCAGCGCGCGAGCGTGCACGCGTGCGCATGATCGAGGATGTGATGGATACCCAGTATGAGTCCAACAATTGGGGCAGTTTTGAGGTGCTGCGCTACCGTCGCGCCAGCGGAGCCCTGGCCGACAAGCTGCTTGCATTCGGCAAACGCAATATCGAACAACTGCAGGGATGGCTCGATGCCCAACTCGGGGCGCGACCCTGGTTTAATGGCGACGCATTCGGCTGGGGCGATTTGTCCGTCATTCCCTACCTGAACCGCTCCGCGGGATACGGCTATCTGCCGACGAAGGGCAGCAAGCTGGCTGACTGGTTCGCGCGCGCCAACCAGCGCGACTCGGTGGCAAAGGTGCGCGCTCAAATGCAGGCCGCGCTCGATGCCTTGCCCGATCTGGGTGAACTGCTGCGCAAGGGCGAAGTGGTGCGCCAGTACCGGGACCATCGACTGGAATGGATGATCGCCGCCGGTGGTCTTGCGGTGGTTATGGAAGGTATCGAGAACGGCAGTATTCGATTCAGTCGAACGCCAGCCTGACCGGGCAGGGATGGCGCACATGAATAGTCAGGAACCAGTCATTGTCGATGCTGTGCGCACGCCCTTTGGGCGACGCGGCGGTGCTTTGCGCGAACAACGGCCGGATTCGTTGCTGGCGCACGTCATCGACAGTCTGATTGCACGAACGGAAGTCGATGCCGCCAGGATTGAAGACGTTATCGACGGTACTGTGACGCTGGCCGGCGAGCAGGGCGCTAATCCGGCTCGGCTCGCAGTTTTACTGTCAAAACTTCCAATCCACGTTCCCGGCGTGTCGTTGAACCGCATGTGCGGTTCAAGCCAGCAGGCTGTGCATTTTGCGGCCCAGGCGGTTGCCGCCGGAGACATGCGCTACGTCATTGGTTGTGGCGTCGAGAGCATGAGCCGGGTACCGATGTTCCTGGACATCGGTTTGGGTGCTACGGTCAACGGATTCGAATCACTCAACCCGGAATTGTTCAGGCGCCACGAGTTGATCCACCAGGGTGAGAGCGCTGAGCGTATAGCTGACCAGTGGGGATTGTCGCGACAGGCGGTCGATGAATTTGCAAAAGAAAGCCATCGTCGCGCCGCGCTCGCACAGAATAGCGGGCTGAACCGGGAATTGGTCCCGGTCGCCGGCGTTGCGCCGGATGGCCGGCCGATCATGCTTGATCGTGACGAAGGTGTCCGTGCGCAGATCGACGACGCGAAAATGGCGTCGCTCAAACCGGCTTTCCGCCCCGAAAATAAAGGCGTCGTGACAGCGGCAAACTCCAGCCAGATCTCCGATGGCGCATCTGCGGTGCTGGTGGCCAATGCCGGAGCGGCACGAGCCGATGGATTGAAGGCGAAGGCGCGATTCCGCGCCCGGGTTGCCGTCGGGTCCGATCCGGCCATGCAATTGACCGGAGTGATTCCAGCCACGCGGCTGGCGCTGGCCCGGGCCGGGTTGGCGATCCGCGATCTGGACTGGATCGAAGTCAACGAAGCGTTCGCAACTGTCGTGCTTTCATGGGCACAGGAATTCAGGCCCGACATGGCCAAAGTCAATCCTTGGGGTGGCGCGATCGCTCACGGACACCCACTGGGTGCAACAGGGGCCGGCCTGATGGCGAAGATGCTTGCCGGCCTGGAAGCGAGCGGCGGCACGCTCGGACTTCAAGTCATGTGCATCGGGCATGGCCAGGCTACCGCGACCATCGTCGAACGCGTCTGATTCGAGGCAATGGCCAGGAAGATTCGCATCGCGCTGTTGCTGTTCGTGCTGGCGACGGTGGCGGTTGGGTCATGCCAGCAACGGCAGGTCTTTCAGTCCTGGGAGCGCACGCTAGACGTCGTGATCTATCCGATCAGCGGTGACGGGCGCGATGCCACGGCAAATTATGCGGCCGCACTGTCCACGGAATCGCTCCAGTCAATTGAAGAATTCATGCGCCGTGAGGCGCGGGAGCATGGTCTCGCGCTGGCCAAGCCGGTCAGCGTAAAACTCGGGCCTGCGGTAACGTCGTTGCCGCCCAAGGCACCACTGGGTGGCAACATGATCGAGATCATTGTCTGGAGTCTGCATTTGCGCTTCTGGGCGTGGCGCCATGACGACTACGCCGGTCCGAAACCCGACGTGCGTGTTTTCGCGGTGTACTTCGATCCGGCCACGCGCATTAAGGTGGAACACTCGATCGGGCTCAAGGAGGGATACATTGGCATTGCCAACCTGTACGCGGCGCCGCACATGACGGAAGAGAACAATGTCATCGTGGCGCATGAAGTGATGCATACATTTGGCGCTTCCGACAAATATGATCCCGGGAATTCGCAGCCCCTCTATCCGCATGGCTACGCCGATCCGGCGCAAGATCCTTTGTATCCGCAGCAGTTCGCCGAGATCATGGGCGGACGCATTGCGCTGTCGCAAACCGAATCCGACACGCCGCGCTCACTCGAGCTGGCAGTCATCGGCGAGAAATCTGCCGCCGAAATTCGCTGGCTTCGCTGACCTTTCCCGCCCCGTCCGTCAGGGCTCCTCTGAAAAAGCGTCACCTCCGCGAAAGCGGGGAACCAGGTGTCCTGTTGGACCATGGGTTCCCGCCTTAGCGGAAACGACAAACAAGGACTTCACCAGAGGTTCCTTTGTTTTCGCTCAGATCCCTCCCTGAACCAGAACGGTTAGACCGCTTCCAACAATACGGTTGCAAATGAGAGTGATTCGCATTAATATCCGTAACTGAAGTATGGCAAGAGCAATGTAGATTGCGATCACCGAGTTGCCATCTGATCTACAACTAACTGTTTGTATTATATATAAGTGAAATCTCATATTCCTTGTGCCGGTCAATGCGCCATGTCGATCCATAAACGAACACGGGATATTTGGCACCGAACTCAAGTCAATAAAGGGGAGTAAATTGAAGACCTTCATCATTGCTTTCGCATTTAATCTGGTGGTGCTCGCTTCTGGAGCACATGCGCAACAATCGGTCGAACAGAAAGTCGACGACCTGCAAAGAGAGTTGGAAGCGCTCAAGGCGCAGATGACGCAGCAACCGCAGGCTGGCGCGGAATCGTCCGCTGCGACGCACGGCATGAATGCGCTGGCCGCGAACAGCCAAACCACCATTGGCGGTTACGGCGAGATCAACTACAACAATTATGACGATGCCGAACGTTCGGATGTCGCGGACTTGAAGCGCTTTGTGCTTTTCTTCGGACACAGATTCAGCGACCGCGTGCGGCTCTACTCCGAGCTTGAAGTGGAGCATGCGTTCATCGCGGGCGGAGATGGAACCAGCGGCGAAGTTGCCATGGAACAAGCTTTCGTGCATTACGCCTTCGGTGAATCCGCCAATTTGCGCGCCGGACTGATGCTGATTCCGTCGGGCATGCTGAACGAGTACCACGAGCCG
The DNA here is from genome assembly GCA_031403365.1 of Betaproteobacteria bacterium. Lineage (GTDB taxonomy): Bacteria > Pseudomonadota > Gammaproteobacteria > Burkholderiales > JACQAP01 > JACQAP01. The sequence goes on from JANNTE010000150.1 coordinate 10,832, forward strand.
CCGGTCTTCAACGGCGTGGAGCGCAACGAGGTTGAGACGCGCATTGTTCCCTCGACCTGGCGCGAACTTGGGCTGGCGCTGCAGGGCAACGTGCTCAATGGACTGGAATACAACGCTGGAATTGTCACTTCGCCGGACGCCAGCAAGTTCCGCGATGCCGGCTCCGGAATTCGGCAGATGCGCGTCAGCGGCAACCGGGCCGCGGCAAATGATCTGGGTTACTTCGTCGGACTGAACTACCGGGGCTTGCCGGGATTTTTGATTGGTGCGAGCCTGTTCACCGGCAACACCGGGCAAAACGGTCTGGGCAAGGGCAACGGCCGCACCGGCGCCAATGCGAGCCTGCTCAGGGGAGCAGATGCGAAACTGACGATCTGGGAGTTGCATACCCGCTATTCGGTTGCGGGCTTCGATCTGCGTGCGCTGTACGCAAAGGGCACGCTCGACGACACTGCTGCCATCAACGCCGCCGCAGGACTTGCTCCGGGTTCCAACAGCGCCGCACCGGAATCCTTTGATGGCTGGCTCGCCGAGGCGGCTTACCATGTGTATCGCAAAGGCGACATCGACGTCGTTCCGTTTGCGCGCTTTGAGCGCTACAACACGCAGCGCAGTGTTGCGGCAGGCTACACGATTGACCCGAGAAACGACGAACAGGTGACCACGATCGGCGTAACTTTCGCGGTGCATCCGCAAGTCGTGTTCAAAGCCGACGCGCAGAATTACGATACCGATAGCACGAAAGACCGAATCAATCTGGGCGTGGGCTATATGTTCTAGGACATTGCCTCCGGGAGCCGCCGCAAGGCGGCCAAATCCATGGCTGGCGCTGCAGCGCAGGTAAACCTATCATGGCGGTTGCCTTTTTTCCTCGCGCAGCGCTCCCAGACCATGGCCGAAAGCAAGACCAAGCACGGCATCCGCCGCAACCTCACCAACTATGGCGATCCGGAATTCGCCGCTTACCTGCGGCGATCCTTCGCCAAGTCGATGGGGTATTCGAAGGACATGCTCAATCGCCCGATTGTCGGCATCGCGCAATCGGCGAGCGGATTCAATAATTGTCATCGCTATGTGCCGGAACTGGTGGAGGCCGTAAAACGCGGCGTGCTCGGCTGCGGCGGATTGCCGGTTGACTTTCCGACCATATCACTCGGGGAGGTGTTTCTCAGTCCCACCAGCCTGATGTTCCGCAATCTGATGGCGATGGATGTCGAGGAAATGGTTCGTGCGCAGCCGATGGATGCGGTGGTATTGATCGGCGGTTGCGACAAGACCGTGCCCGCGCAGTTGATGGGCGCCATTTCCGCGGACGTGCCGGCAATCCAGCTCGTCACCGGCCCGATGATGGCAATGCCTTATCGCGGCGAACGGCTGGGGGCATGCACCGATTGCCGGCGATTCTGGGGGAAGTACCGGGCCGGCGAAGTCAGCGACGAGGGCATCTACGAAATCGAAGGCAATCTCGCGACCACGGCAGGCACCTGCGCTGTCATGGGCACGGCAAGCACCATGGCCTGCATTGCCGAGGCATTGGGCATGAGCCTCCCGGATACTGCCGCAATACCGGCCGTGCATGCCGATCGTATTCGTGCCGCGGAATCTGCCGGCGTTTGCGCGATGCAGATGATCAAGACCGGCGGTCCGCGGCCCTCGGAGATCATTACCGAAAAGTCCGTCGAGAACGCCCTGCGGGTACTTCTCGCCATCGGCGGCTCGACCAATGCGATCATTCACCTGACCGCGGTCGCAGGACGGCGCGGCATCAGTATTTCGCTCGAGCAGTTGAACCGGCTGTCAGACGAGACCCCGGTGCTGATCGATTTGAAGCCTACCGGAAGCCATTACATGCAGGATTTCCACGCCGCCGGAGGCATGAGCGCCCTGCTTCTCGAACTGAAGGATTTTCTGCACCTGGATTGCATGACCGTCACCGGAGAAACACTGGGCGCGCGACTGGCGCGCCCGGTGCCCTTCGTCGACCGCGCCGTAATTCGTTCCCGGTCTGATCCAATTTCACCGGTCGGTGGACTGGTCGCATTGTTTGGCAGCCTGGCGCCCGGTGGCGCGATCCTGAAACGAGCCGCGGCCGATGAGAGCCTGTTCGAGAAAGAGGGAAGGGCGGTGGTATTCGAATCACTGGAGGATTTGTCCACGCGTATCGACTTGCCGGAACTGGATGTCACTGGCGACGATTTTCTGGTGCTGAAGAATGCCGGTCCGCGCAGTCCTTCGGGCATGCCCGAGGCCGGCTATCTGCCCATTCCAAAAAAACTCGCGCAAAAAGGGCTCAAGGATATGGTGCGAATTTCGGACGCGCGCATGAGCGGCACCGCATTCGGAACCGTGATTTTGCACATCACGCCCGATGCCGCTTCCGGCGGGCCGCTGTCACTGGTGAAAAGCGGCGATCGCATCCGCCTGTCGGTCAGGGAAAGGAAGCTGGACTTGCTGGTTGGAGAAGAGGAGTTGAGCAGGCGGCGCGTGGATTTCACAGTCGCGCCGCTGCCGCCCAGAGGTTATGCGCGTCTCTATAACCAGCACATACTCCAGGCCGACGGCGGCTGTGATTTCGATTTTCTGCGCGGATGTTGAGTTGCGGGTCGAATCGCAGGAAAGTACCGGATGCCGGTGAAGCGCGAGCGCGTTCTCGAGCGTTATCTTGCGCTTCAGGGATTGACGGCGTCGTAGAAGCGAAAGCAATTTCCTCCAGCCTGCTTCGCGCGATACATCGCCTTGTCGGCAATCCGGACAACCGAGTTGGCATCGCTGGCCTGATCCGGGTAGATGCCAATGCCCAGGCTGGCGTCAACGTGCACGCTTTCGCCGTCAATCGGGAAGGGCTCATTGAATGCGGCCAGAATTTTTTGCGCCACGATTCCGGCGTCTTCGGCGTGATGCATTTCCGGCAGCACCAGAACGAACTCGTCACCGCCCAGCCGGCAAACGGTATCGACCTCCCGAAGGATCCCACCAAAACGACCCGCGACCTGCTGCAGCAGCAGGTCTCCGAAGTGATGGCCAAAGCGATCGTTATGGAACTTGAAATGGTCGAGATCCATGAATATGACTCCGACGCGGGTATGGTTGCGCTGGGACACCGCCAGAGCCTGTTCCAGACGGTCCATCAGCAGCGTTCTGTTTGGCAAATTCGTTAACGCATCGTAGTGTGCCAGTCGACGAATCTGGTCCTCCATGTTCTTGCGGGAGGTAATGTCGACGAGAGTTGCAATCGCCCCTGAAATGTTTCCCGCCGGATCGCGCAACGGGGAGGCGTTGCAAATCAGGTGGCGAAAGCTGCCATCCGCGAACACCACCATTTGCTCAAAGTCGTGTACTTCGATGCCGCGGGTTGCGGCGAGCTGCAATGGCGAATCCGCATGTTCCACAGCGCGGCCGTTGCGAACCATGCGGAAAGGCGCGATTTTGTCATTGCCGGCGTCTGCTATGTTGCTGCCTTGGTCGAGGCGCAGCAATTCGTAAGCCATGCGATTACCGGTGATGGCCCTGCATTCGGGATCATGGGCAATGCACACCGCCGCCGGCAGCGTTTGCACCATGCCCTTCAGTTCAGCGGCACGGTGACGCTGCCTGCGCTCGCTCTCCAGCAGCGCGCGTTGCATGCGCTTTCGTTCACTGATGTCGGTGGCAACCAGCGTCAGGCGCACGACCTTGCCGTTCTCGATCAGCGGGGACAGGCTCACCGCAACGTCAATCACGCGCCCGTCCTTGTGAAGCCAGATTGTTTCCCGTGACAGCGTGACCTTGCCTTCCGTCACCTGCTTCATGATCCTGGCTTCTTCCTCCCGGAGATAGTCCGGAACCAGGCAGATGCGGCTGTTGCCGATCATTTCATTCGAAGTGTAGCCAAACGCGAGTTCAGCGCCTTTGTTCCAGGTCAGCAGCAGTCCATTCGGGGATTCACTGATGATCGCCGCTGCAGCAGATTCCAGGACGGAGACCAGCAATTGCGGGTGCGACACGATTCCGGACTGACTGGAATGACCGGCCTGCTTTGCCACTAACTCCAGCTCCAGCCTGGACGGGCGCTCGGCGTTGGTGGGCCGAAACTGCTGGAGAGCGCGCTTTTCCGATAGCGAATCCTGCAACGCGCGGACCAGAGCAACCAGCTCCGGGCTGAGGTCAGTGTAATCCCTCGTTTTATCTTTGGGCTGCACCCCGAACTCCCTTGACCATCGGTTACTGCCTTGATTCATGTTGTGCGCGAACGCACGGCACGCTCGCTCAGATGAATCAACGCTGTTTATAAATTCTTTTTTTATTTTGAGCCAACCCGGCGATTGGGCCATGAATTCATGGCTGCCGCAAGTGACTCTGGCATGCCACCTGATCTACGCTCGTGACATTTCCAAACTTAGTGTTGGTCAGTCAGAATGTTAGCGTTTGATCTTCGAGCACAATGCGAAGTCATATTTCCTTCAGACTGCGGCACTTT
>JANNTE010000151.1:0-2452 GCA_031403365.1 Betaproteobacteria bacterium
TTCGTCGTTCATATCGATCACCATGCCTCGCATCATGATCGACCCCAGCCGCCCGCTTAGACTCAAACCCCGTTGGAATCACGTCCGCCGTTCAGACTCAAACCCCATTGGACAAGGCTAGATATTGCAGGATGCAAATGACAGGAGCAAGATTGCAGGAGGGTTTTTCTACATCCACGTTGGGCGTCAATTGATGCACACAGGTAGAATCACGCTACTGTGAGCGATACCCACGAACGAATCGTCGCACTACTGGAAGCGAACGACGTTCGAATATCAGAGCATGGGTATGACGAACTTGTGGACGATGACCTTACCGTTCAGGAAATTCTCGACGGAGCTTCTCATTCGAGAGTTGTCGAAGACTATCCAAATTACCCGAAGGGGCCATCTGTGCTCGTACTGCAACACGACGAAAGTGCGCGGCCTATTCACGTCGTGTGGGGGATCCCGAGGGGATACGAACGTCCAGCGGTGTTGGTGACGGCCTATCGACCTGATCCGTTGCGATGGAATAGCGAATTTACGGAGCGGCGAAAATGACAAAGCGACGAAAGACGAAGTACGTTCATGAAGGCCACTACGTTGCCGAAGTTGATGTGGAAATCTTCGATGATGATACGTCGTGGTCTCCGTATCTGTCCGTCGCTGACGCAAAGCGACTAGATTTAGTACGCGCTGCGCTGCGCCGCGGTGATCTGAAAGCGGCTTCTGCGCAGGCGCGCGTCTATACATTGCAGCCAATTGCGGCGTCGCAATGACGCCCAACCAGACGGTCGACCGGACGCCGGGTAAATCGCTGTGGCGCGTCGCAGTACCGTCGGTGGCCGGCGCCGGTCACCGCCAACGTTGAGGCTGTAGAAAAAAGCTTTTTTCATCGCAATCACTGTCCTCCGTTGGCGCTCGCGAGCGCTGTCGTGGAAATGATTTTCGGGTTACTTGAATTCAGTGTGCCGGGAAATCCGCTTTTCGATGCCTTTCGTCGTTTGGCAAGGGTTCTTTCTGACTCGTTGAGGCCATACAACCGCGCCCTTTATCTCGCAATTGCTGCTCTTGCTTTCTCGTCGCCTAAAGGCGCTGGATTTACGGATCCCCTATCGGGGACTTCAAACCGTTTCCAGGACAATCAAATTCTGCCCGGCCGCGACCTGCGAGCCTTCTTCGCAGAACACCTGCAATACTTTTCCGGCGCAAGGCGCGGCGACCGGGAATTCCATTTTCATCGACTCGACAATCACCAGTGCATCGCCTGCCGAAACCAAATCGCCCGGTTTCACCGGCACTTTCCACACGTTGCCGGCGAGTTGCGTGGCAATGGCGCGCGCGTTCGGCGCAAGGTCGAGTTCGGATTCCGGAGACGACTCGGCGACACTGGCATCGGTGGCGTACTGGGCCTGGCCCGCGTTGCTCCAGCGTGCGCGCTCGGCGTCGAAGGCGGCCTGCTGTTGCGATTTGAATGCGGCTATCGAATCCGCGTTGCTGCCTAGAAATTCGTTGTAACGCCGGAGCGAGAACGACGACTCCTCGATGTTCAGCCGGTAGCGCCCGAGCGGGAAGTCTTCGCGCATCCTCAGCAGCTCCTTCTCGCTCACCGGGAAGAACCGGATCTGATCGAAGAAGCGCAGCAACCAGGGCTTGCTGTCGCGGAATTCTTCGGTGTGTTTGAATCGGTTCCACATCTGCAGCGTGCGGCCGACAAACTGGTAACCGCCCGGCCCTTCCATGCCGTAGACACACAGATACGCGCCGCCGATACCGACCGCGTTTTCCGGAGTCCAGGTGCGCGCCGGGTTGTATTTCGTGGTCACCAGGCGATGGCGTGGATCGACTGGCGTTGCGACCGGCGCACCAAGATAAACATCACCGAGTCCCAGCACCAGATAACTCGCATCGAACACGATGCGGTGCACATCGTCGATGGAAGCAAGGCCATTGATGCGACGGATGAACTCGATGTTGCTCGGGCACCATGGCGCGTCCCTGCGCACCGACTGCTGGTACTTCGCGATGGCCAGCCGCGTGGCCGGGTCGTCCCACGACAAGGGCAGATGCACGGTGCGGGTGGGCACCTCCATGTCCTCGATGGCCGGCAGTTCCTGTTCTGCGGCCAGCAGCAGGTCCATCAGCCGGCGCAGCGGCAGGCGCGGGCTGTCGAAATGCACCTGCAGGGAACGGATGCCGGGCGTGAGATCCACGATGCCGGGTATTTCCTGCGCTTGCAGCCAGGTCATTAATGCGTGCACACGAAAACGCAGGTTGAGGTCGAGCACCAGCGGCCCGTATTCAACGAGCAGATAACGATCCCCGGCCTGGCGGTAGATTACTGAAGGCTGCCCCTTCCCTTCGGCGGTGTGGTGCAACACGGGTGATGAAGGCTGCTCTGGCGAAGGACGCTGGACAAAGGATGGGCGGCGAGGCAATGCGGGGACTGCGAGCGTTTCGATGGCCTGGT
>JANNTE010000152.1:0-1956 GCA_031403365.1 Betaproteobacteria bacterium
CCTCGTTTTATCTTTGGGCTGCACCCCGATCTCCCTTGACCATCGGTAACTGCCTTGATTCATGTTGTGCGCGCACGCACGGAACGCTCGCTCAGATGAACCAACGCTGTTTATAAATTCTTTTTTTATATTGAGCCAACCGAGCGATTGGGCCATGAATTCATGGCTGCTGCAAGTGACACTGGCATGCCACCTGGTCCACGCTCGTGACATTTCCAAACTTAGTGTTGGTTAGTCAGAATATTAGCGTTTGATCTTCGAGCACAATGCGAAGTCATATTTCCTTCAGACTGCGGCACTTTTTGGGCTGAAACCAGCCTGTGGAGACGGGTAATTTCTGCCTATTGAAGAAAACGAAGGACGCAGCGAATTCGCGCAACGTCCTTCTCCGAGGCGGCGAAAGTCGTTCAGGTGACCGGGACTGGGACGTACATCCGGCTATCGGCCCGTTGAATCAGTAACGCGATCGTCCGGTCAGATTTGCTGACCAGCCCTTTGATCTGCTCAAGAGACGTCACCGGGGTGTCGTTGAGGGCCAGGATTACGTCGCCTGCCTGTATGCCGGCACGCGCCGCCGCACCCTTGGCATTTTCCACCAGCAACCCGCCTTCAGTCTTGAGTTGGGCGCGCTCGCTGGCATCCAGCTCGCGCAACGTCAAGCCCAGTTTCTCCGAGGTCTGGGATTCGTTGCTCTTGCTCATGACCAGTTTCTGTTCCACCAGTTCGACAACTTTCACATCGATATCGAGGCTTTTGCCATCGCGCCAGATCTGCAGTCGAGCGTTGTCACCCGGTTTGGTGGCAGAAATCGTGCCGGATAAATCCGACAGCTGGCTGATCTGCTTGCCGTTGACGCCAAGCACAACGTCGCCCGACCTCAATTGGGCCTTCTCTGCGGGGCTTCCCGGTTCGACGCTGGTGACCAGCGCGCCTTGCGGTTTTGGCAATCCGAAGGAATTGGCGAGAGCCTGATTCACATCCTGAATCTGTACACCGATGCGGCCCCGGGTGACTTTGCCGTTCTGCACCAGGTCGTCCTTGACCTTCATCGCAACGTCGATGGGGATCGCGAATGACAAGCCCATATACCCTCCGGTACGACTGAATATCTGGGAATTCACGCCGACCACTTCACCGTCCATATTGAACAGCGGTCCGCCCGAATTGCCGGGGTTGACAGCCACGTCGGTCTGAATGAACGGGACATAATTTTCATCCGGAAGCGCTCGCGCTTTCGCGCTGACGATACCGGATGTAATGGTGTTTTCGAAGCCAAACGGCGATCCGATGGCGGCGACCCACTCACCGACCTTCAGAGCATCCGGCTGGCCGATGTTCACTGCCGGAAGGTCCGTGGCGTCGATTTTCAGCACGGCGATGTCCGTGCGTTTGTCAACGCCGAGCACTTTGGCAGTGAATTCGCGCCGGTCAGTCAGTTTGACGCTGATTTCGGTTGCATCCGCCACGACGTGGGCATTGGTGAGCACTATGCCATCGGAACTGACAATGAACCCTGAGCCTTGGCCGCGCTGAATTTGCGGCTCACCCTGGGGGCCTTGCATTCCGGGCGGACCAAATCGACGAAAGAATTCCTGCAACGGCTCCGGGATCTCAGGCGGCTGTGGGCGGGCCGCGACTGGTGTCGAGCGTGCAACACTCACATTCACCACGCTGGGGCCATTGCGTTCCACGATGCGGGTGAAATCGGGTAAGCGCACCGAACTGGTTTGCGTCTGGTCGCTGGCTGATGGTGCAGCGTTTGCCGGTGAATGATCCGGCAGTGCGATGGCGTAATAGGCGCCAAATAGCGCCGGTATGGCCGCTGCAATCAAATATTTCTTGACGAAGAGTCTGGAAAACATGGAATTGATCTCCTGAATAACATTGAGCACACGGGCTGGCGGTTTCGGCCTGAACAAGTGCCTACGGGACGTAGGACCAAGCTCGGGTGACGGA
>JANNTE010000153.1:0-9045 GCA_031403365.1 Betaproteobacteria bacterium
GCATGGCCGGCGCGTTGGCCGGCGAGAGTCCGCTGAGGAACGGGATGTTCGGCATGGCGGGGATCGGCGGCGTCGGTGCGGGATCAGCCGACGCAGTGGCGCTGAGCAAGAACGCGGCCGGGACTGCGCAAGCCGCCGCAATCATGCTGGTAGCGAACAGTTTTCTGGCGTTGTGCTGAGACGTTACCAGGGCCAGGGCACAAACAACCAGAATGGTGGCCAGCACCGCGTTGATCCTGATCATGCGGGCACCTTCTCCGCCACCCGCATGACCGCGCTGCGCGCGCGCGGGTTGACTGCGATTTCATGGTCAGTCGGATACACCGGCTTTCCAATCAGCTCCAGCGTCGGCCTTGGCAATTGCGCGTGCCGTACCGGCAGGCGGGCTGGCAATGAACCGGGTTGAGAGCGGGCACGCATGAAATGCTTGACGATGCGATCTTCCAGGGAATGAAAGCTGATCACCACCATCCGCCCACCCGCGTTGAGCATGTCCATGCATTGCGGCAAGGCTACTTCCAACTCTTGAAGCTCCTGATTGATGTAAATCCGAATAGCTTGGAAGGTGCGCGTCGCCGGGTCCTGATGTGGCTCGCGCGAGGAAACGGCTTTTGCCACGATCTGGGCAAGTTGCCGTGTGCGATCGACAGGCCCACTCGATCGAGCCGTAACAATCGCTCTTGCAATCTGTTTAGCAAACCGTTCTTCGCCATAGCGCCTGATAACCTCCCCGATTTCCTGTTCCGAAGCCTGCGCGATCCACTCGGCCGCCGATACACCGTGGCGGGGGTCCATCCGCATGTCGAGCGGCCCGTCGAAGCGGAAACTGAATCCCCTGGCGGCTGAATCGAGCTGCGGCGAAGAAACGCCAAGATCGAGCAACACACCATCCACTTCCGCCACTCCTGCCTTTGCCAGCACCTGTGCAAGCCCGCCAAACGCCGCCTGGATTGCGACCAGACGCGGGTCGGATATCGTCGCCGCGTGCGCCAGCGCATCGGGATCGCGATCAACCGCGATCAACTTTCCCGACTCGCCCAGACGCTCCAGAATCGCGCGGCTGTGCCCGCCCCGACCGAAGGTTGCATCCACATACGTGCCCTCGGCCCTGATACGCAATGCCTCGACAGCTTCGCCGAGCAGTACTGTCTTGTGAAAACCCTTCTCGTCGTGCGCGGCCGGAGCCGGATTCACAAGGCGAAGTTCTCCATCCCGGGCGGCAACTTGTCGGAACTTGCCGACAACTGATCGAGTTGCTTCTCCCAGGCTTCCTGGCTCCAGATTTCGAAATGGCTTCCCTGGCCAACCATCATTACTTGCTTCTCGAAGGACCCGAACTTCCTGAGTTCAGGAGAAATGAGCAGTCGGCCGGCTGCATCGAGTTCCACTTCTTCAGCAAAACCAACCAGCAGTCGCTTCCACAAACTGGTCTGGGCATCAAAGCTCGAAAAACCCATGATCCGGGCGCGTATCGGCTCCCAGGCCGGAGCCGGATACAAGAGAAGGCAGCGATGCGGATGGGCCGTAAGTACTTGCTTACCGACCCCGCCAGACTGCAGTGCCTCGCGATGACGTGTCGGTACCGCCAGCCGACCCTTGGCATCGATACTGAGTGCAGTTGCGCCCTGAAACATCAATGGATCCGTTGGAAGGCTCAGAAATACCTTGTTTTCCCACTAATACCTACTTTTCCCCACTTTAGTAGAAAAAAAATCGAAGGTCAAGCCGATTCTGAGGTTTTTTTTAATGGCGACAAAGACTTACGAATAACTTCAGTCATTGATGGAGTACGGGAATTTTTACTATTATTTTTCATATGGATATGCCACGAACTTAATTTCAAGTCTAAGATCATGACATTGAGTGTGAATCCCACCACGCCAGCCTAGGGGCTGGAGGTGGGGCAACGACGGGAGAAAAAGCAGGAATAAGTGAAGCTGGCCTGTAAGCCGGGTTCTGTCGAACACCTTGCGGTGTTCCGGCAGTCATTCATCTGGGCCGCCAGTTACCTGTCGGCTCAAGCAACCTACCCGGGGACAGCGCGAGCCGCGCTATTGCCCCCCTATTTGGTCTTGCTCCGGATGGGGTTTGCCGTGCCGCCCCTGTTGCCAGAAGCGCGGTGGGCTCTTACCCCGCCGTTTCACCATCGCCGTTCTCGTTGGAACGAGACTTGGGCAGACTATTCTCTGTGGCACTTTCCATCGCCTCGCGGCGTCCGGTCGTTAACCGGCATCCTGCTCTGTGGAGCCCGGACTTTCCTCTACGCAAGCGAATTACGCAGCGACTGCCCGGCCAGCTTCGGGTCGTATCTTACGCCCGCATGAGCGCAACGGTGATCTCTGTTGCTCAACGCAATGGATATCGGCCATGAATCGCGGTCAGGCCACCGGGCCGCTACTCGATTTTCCAGGAAATGCTGGAACCACTTCGCATCGGGACCAGTTTGTCCGCGCCATAAGGCAATGCTTCTGGCACCATCCAGCTGCTTCTAACCAAAGTCATTGACCCCAGGTTGTGCGGCAAACCATAAAAATCGGCGCCGTAATGGCTGGCGAACCCCTCCAACTTGTCCAGACTCCCGGCGGCGTCGAATGCTTCCGCATAGAGCTCGATTGCCGCATGCGCGGTGTAGATGCCGGCACACCCGCAGGCCGCTTCCTTGGTATGGCGCGCGTGCGGAGCGCTGTCTGTCCCCAGAAAAAATTTCGGATTGCCCGAAGTCGCCGCTCTGACCAGTGCCAGCCGGTGTTCCTCGCGTTTCAGGATCGGCAGGCAGTAGTGGTGGGGATGAATCCCGCCCCGGAAGATGTCGTTCCGGTTCAGCAGCAGATGATGCGCCGTTATGGTTGCCGCCACGCTGTCGGCTGCGCTCAGCACGAACTTGACGGCATTGGCGGTCGTAATATGCTCCAGAACGATCCGCAGCCCGGGCAGACGCTGGGTCAGAGGAATCAAGGTGCGCTCGATGAAAATCTTCTCGCGATCAAAGACATCGACTTGTGCATCGGTGACCTCGCCATGGACGAGCAGGGGCATGCCGACCTCGACCATGGCCTGCAGTGCTTGCCCGCACTTTCCAATATCGCTTACACCGGAATCGGAATTGGTGGTCGCGCCCGCCGGGTAGTATTTCACCGCTTTGACAAAGCCACTCGCGGCCGCCTTTCGAATCTCTGCGGCGCTCGTGTTGTCGGTGAGATAGAGCGTCATCAATGGCTGAAAATCGCTGCCGCTCGGCAAAGCCGCCATGATGCGATCGCGGTAATGCTGGGCTGCGGAAAGCGTCGTTACCGGTGGCTTCAGGTTGGGCATGACGATGGCCCGTGCAAATCGCCGCGCTGTATCCGCCAGTACTGATCCGAGCGCATCGCCGTCGCGCAGATGAAGATGCCAGTCGTCGGGCCGGTTCAGGGTTATGCGATCCATATTGTCAGGCCAGGCTCGAGAACGATTGTTTTGGTCATGTTGCGTTATCAGCGCTTTCCTTTTTGAGTTTCAACGCCTGATCGTACAGCGCGTTTTTCTTCGCCCCGGTTATTTCGGCTGCCAGCGCGACGGCCTGCTTCAGCGGCAACTCACGAAGCAGGATTTCAAGCAGGCGCCCGGGATCGGTTTCCTCCGGGCCGGTTGCAGATTTCGCACTGCCTTCCACCAACAGCACGAACTCGCCGCGCCGATGGTTTTCGCTGAGCCGCAGCCAGGCGGGAGCCTCCGCAAGGCGGCACACGTGAATCTGCTCAAAGAGCTTGGTCAGTTCGCGCGCTATGCCGATGCGGCGCGCGTCCCCGAATACCGCCACCATGCTCGCAATTGATTCCATCATGCGATGCGGCGCCTCGTAAAACACCTGCAGCTCACGCCGCGGCTCCAGGCTCGCCAACAGGCGCTCCCGCTCGCCCTTGCGGGCCGGAAGAAACCCATTGAAAGAAAATGACGCGCATTCCAGTCCGGCTGCCGCCAATGCAGTTATCAGCGCGCTCGCGCCGGGAATGGCAACGACCCGGAATCCCGCGGCGCGCACCTGCGCAACCACGATTGTCCCTGGATCGCTGATGGCCGGGGTACCCGCGTCGCAGATCAGGGCCACCGATTTTCCCTGAGACAACAACGTCAGAAGCCGCTGCGCCGCTTCGTGCTCGTTGTGCTGGTGCGATGCAAGCAGCTTAGCCTGAATTCCAAAATGGGCAAGCAGATTGCGCGACACCCGCGTGTCCTCCGCGGCAATCGCATCCACCGATTTCAGCGTATCCAGCGCACGCAACGTGATGTCGCGAAGATTCCCGATCGGAGTGGCCACCACATATAATGTCGGCTCGGCCATTTCCGTACTTTCGCTATGCAACTTCTCCGGGCCTTTTCCTGGTTGGTATCATCGCCACTATACTGGGCGTTGCTCGCCTTATCCATCGGCTTCGCGTGCAACACCGGCGCCGCGGCGCCAGAAGCCGAGGACCGCCCGCCGGGATTCGCCGAGCCGCACATCGCAGTTCTGCTGCCGCTGCAGTCCGGTTCGTTTGCCAAGCATGCCGAATCGGTGCGCCAGGGCATCCTGAATGCCGCCAATAGCGGCCCGCCAAACGCCCTGAAGGTCAAAGTCTATTCGACAAACGATGACTCCGCCCAGATTCTTGCCGCGTATCAGCGGGCCACTTCAATGGGGGCCAGCGCGGTAATCGGCCCGCTCACGCGCGGCGGCGTCACCGCGCTCGCGCAGAGCGGCATCATCAGCGTGCCGACTCTGGCCCTGAATACGCCCGAGGGCGGCGAATCGCTGGTGCGCGATTTATTCGTGTTCGGATTGAATATCGAGATGGAGGCACGTCAACTGGCCCGCTTTGCATTACGCCAGCACAATACCAAGGCTTTTCTGATTGCCAGCGACTCGGCCCTGAGCGGACGCATTGCTCAGGCATTTTCCGAAGAATGGGAAGCGCACGATGCCAAGGTAACCGGAAGATTCACCTATGCCAGTGACCCGGCAGCCCTGGCCGGAATACGCGAGCAGGTGGCCTATTCGGGTGCCGACATCGTCTTTCTAGCGCTCGACTCTGGTCGAGCGCGCTTCGTGCGTTCGTTTCTCGCCGCGTCCACGGCCATTTTCGCGACCTCGATGGTTTTCACATCGACTACGGATGCGCTCGCCAATTTTGATCTGGAGGGTGTGCGCTTCCTGGACATGCCATGGCTTCTGCAGCCCGACCACCCTGCGGTAATCAGTTATTCGCGTCCGGACGTCAAACGCGCAGCGCTTGATCAGGAGCGTCTTTACGCTCTTGGCATCGATGCCTATCGTCTGGTTCAGGAACTGCTTCGCCCCTACGAAGTCATGGCGCCTCTTGACGGTGTGACCGGAACCATCACGCTGGACAACTCCCGCCAGTTCGCGCGGGCGCTGGTACCCGCGCAATTCTCCCAGGGCATCGCGAAAGCGCTCGAAGTTCCACCCGCACGATGATCAACCGGGGCGCGCTGGCCGAGCAGGCAGCCGCGGAGTTTCTCGCCGGACGCGGACTGCGGTTGATCCAGCGCAATTATCGCTGCCGGTTCGGCGAAATCGATCTGATCATGCGCCACGGGCCCACGCTGGTGTTTGTAGAAGTGCGCTACCGGCAGGACCGGTCCTTTGGCGGCGCGCGTGAAAGCATCACCAGCGGCAAACGCGAGAAACTACTGCGCGCTGCCCGGCACTACATCGCAGCCGCCAATGAGTTTCCCGCGTGCCGTTTCGACACAGTGTTGCTTAACGGCGACACCCACGAACTGGAGTGGATCGAAAATGCTTTCGGAGAATAATCGCCGTTCACTCGCGAACGGCGAAAGCCTTTGTGCAATAATTCTCCCGTCACTCCAGCATATTATTGACGCATGGATCTTCTCGATCGAATCAACCAGCACTTCACCGACAGCGCGAATCTGAAGCTCGAGGCGATGAATTTGCTGGCGCAGCCCTTGGCAAGCGCCTCCGAGCGCATGGTTCAGTGTTTGATGCAGGAAGGCAAGATTCTGAGTTGCGGCAACGGCGGGTCGGCAGCCGATGCGCAGCACTTCGCAGCAGAACTGCTGAATCGATTCGAAATGGAGCGCCCGCCCCTTGCAGCCGTTGCGCTCACCACCGATACATCGACGCTGACGTCGATCGCCAACGATTACGACTTCAACCTGATATTCTCCAAACAGGTCCGCGCCCTTGGCCAGCCTGGCGATATCCTGCTGGCCATATCAACCAGCGGCAATTCTCCGAATGTCATGGAAGCGATACGCGCCGCGCACGACCGCCAGATGGCTGTTGTTGCCCTGACGGGAAAGAGCGGCGGCAAAATCGCCACTCTGCTTGGGCCGGGCGATGTGCACATCTGCGTTCCGGCGGACAGGACCGCCCGCATTCAGGAAGTTCACTTGCTGTGTCTGCATTGCATGTGCGATGCCATTGATTGTTTGCTGCTGGGGGTGGAATAAATGAAATCAACACTGCGACTCCTGATATTACTTGCATTCCTGATGCCGGCCCTGCAATCCTGCATCCCTTTGCTGATCGGCGCCGGCGTTGGCGCCGGCGTAATGATGTCCGACGATCGACGCTCCAGTGCCACCATGCTGGAAGATCAGACCATCGAGATCAAGGCCAAGAATCGCCTTTCCGAAAAGCACGGCAACGATCACAACATAAGCATTACCAGCTTCAATCGCGTCGTGTTGCTCACCGGCCAGACGCCGAGCGAGGAGATGAAACAGGACGCACCCATTCTCGTGCTCGAAGTACCGAATGTCCGCAACGTTCAAAACGAGATCACGATCAGCGGCACCAGTTCAGTAACGTCCCGGGCCAGCGACACCCTGCTCACCAGCCGGGTCAAGGGCCGGCTTGCACAGAACAAGGATGTGGGAGCTAATCACGTGAAAGTCGTGACGGAGAACGGCACCATATATCTGATGGGCCTGGTATCGCGAGCGGAAGCAGAATCCGCCGCTCAGACCGCGGCGACAACAGGTGGCGCCCAGAGAGTCGTAAAAGTATTCGAGTATCTGGACTGACCTGTGAGCGAAGCCGGATGCGTTTTTCCCTGCATCCCGCTCGCCAAATACTGCTAACGGGTGGCCGCCCGGTAGATTTCCAGAGTAATTGCGCGCGCCGTTGCGTGATCCGTAATCGGTGCCGGATATTGCTTGCCGATTTCCACCCCTGCAATGCGCTGCTGCGCCGGGCTCATCTCCCAGGGTTCGTGAATGAACTTCGATTCGACATTGGCCAGTTCGGGCAGATACATCCGTATGTACCGCCCGTCGGCGTCGAATTTTTTCGACTGGGTTATCGGATTGAAGATGCGAAACCAGGGCTGTGCATCGCAGCCGGTTGATGCCGACCACTGCCAGCCACCATTATTGGCGGCAAGGTCGAAATCGTTGAGCTTGCGCGCAAAATACGCCTCGCCCCAGCGCCAATCCACATGCAGATCCTTGACCAGAAACGACGCCGCCACCATGCGCACGCGATTGTGCATGTACCCGGTCTCATTGAGCTGCCGCATCCCGGCATCGACCAGTGGAAATCCGGTGCGTGCTTCGCACCACGCGCTGAAATGAGCCTGCGAATTCCGGAAGCCAAGCGCCCCATACTGTGGCTTGAACGCACGATCTACCACGTGCGGGAAATGATGAAGGATGCTGAAGTAAAAATCACGCCAGATCAGTTCGGATAACCAGGTGCCCGCCCCGGCGCTTGGCATGGATGCCGCCGCGCGCACCAACTCCCTGATGGAAATCGTGCCAAAGCGCAGGTGCACAGACAGATAGGACACCCCGCGCACGCCCGGAAAGTCGCGCTGGTCCCGGTAGCCATCGATGCGTTCGATGAAATCCTGCAACATCCGACGCGCTCCTGACATTCCCGTCGGCAGGTGCATCTGCTTGAGGTTGGTCGGCTCAAATCCAATCTCCCCAAGACTCGGCATAGGCGACGACCTTGTGCGAGCAAGCGCGTGGCGATAACGATGAACCTCATGAGCCTGGCCGCATGCCGGGTTCAGGCTTTTCAGCCATGCGTTCTTGTAGGGCGTAAATACGGTATAGGGCCGGCCAGCCTGAGTCAGAAGTTCATCCTTCTCGAAGATGACCTGGTCCTTGTACGTATGCAGAACCCGGCCGCGCCGATGCAGACTGGCCTCGATGCCGGCATCGCGCTCTTTCGTGGCGGGTTCGTAGTCGTGATTCGCGTAGACCGCCTGCGCCTCGAGCTTTTCCGCCAGCGCTGGAATCAGCTCGCGCGCGCGCCCGACCAGCACATGCAAGCCACCACCCAACCGTTCCAAGGCCAGGGCCAGTTCTTCCACGCTGTGCCAGATGAATTCGACGCGCCTGTCAGCGCGGTCGGCCAGTCGATCCAGAATCTCGGCGTCGAAGACGAAGACGCAATGCACCTGCCGCGCGTCGCGCAGCGCGTGGTGCAGGGCCGTGTGATCGTCGCTGCGCAGATCCCGGCGAAACCAGACCAGCGCGCAATCGTAACGCTTGTCCGCTGCCACCGTTATACCATCCTGCGTCGAACAAACAGCACTGCCGCGCCGATCAGCGGCAGCCTGGAATACGGATCCTCTCCCGTGTCCCGGCACGCGCGATGGGTAGCCCCGCTGCCATCATTACTTGGACACGGATGCCTTGGCCCGCGAATCGCCTGCACTCGCCGCCATTGCCGGCAACCCATGCCGATATTCATATCCCAACTGAGCATCACAGTTTCGCCAGCAACCATTTTTTCCTTGATGACAAATTGCGGATCGACAAGCTGTTCAAACATACGGGCAAAACCCTTTGCATGAGATTCCGGCTCATTCGTTGATGCTCCAACGCGTCGGCCAGCTTGGGGCGCAAACCGACGCAGGTTTCTTCACTGATCGTTCAGATCAAGAAACTCCCGAGTGGAACCTACCTTCCAGACGCGTCTACTTCCAGTTGCAGTTGATATTCTCACCAGTTACTGTCCCAACAACGCTTGAGAGGCGTCACGGCTGAAACTCTCAGTCAGATGCGAAAAAACTTGCATCATCATTG
>JANNTE010000154.1:0-7971 GCA_031403365.1 Betaproteobacteria bacterium
AAAGCTTCTTCACAGGCGCAGCGTCTTTGCCTTCCCTGACAACAGCAAAAACCGGGCGATAACCCTTTACCACTTCCCGTGCAGCAACTCCAAATTCACGAAGCACCCACACGCATCGGTTGTTTATGTTTTTAAAGAACAGTGCCGAAATTTCCGGCGGCCGTTTCCGGCGAAGGGCGCATTATACGGATCGAAGTACGCGGGTCAACCCTTTTCAGAGTGCCGGCCGGCAATAAGGCGTGAATCGTCGCCTTAAAGCGCGGATTGGCGCACAAAAACTCTGGCTCAGGCCAGCCGCACGCGGGCGAATTTGCGCTTTCCGACCTGGATAACGAAAGGACGGCCGCAGGGCAATTTCAGGGCCTTATCGCTCACTTTCGCGCCATCGAGCTTCACGCCGCCTTGTTCAATCATGCGCATGGCTTCCGAGGTACTTGCAGTCAATCCAGCCTGTTTGAGCATCTGGACAATGGGCATGGCCTCCCCGCCAGATGCAAGGGTCACCTCGACCATGTCTTCCGGAATCTCCCCTTGCTTGAAGCGTGACTCAAAATCAGTCAGCGCGCGCCCAGCTGCGGCACGATCATGAAAGCGCGTTACGATTTCCTGCGCGAATGTGACTTTGATGTCGCGTGGATTACGACCCTCCGCAACTTCGTTCTTCCACTTTCTGAGCGTGGCCAGCGACTCGAAGGAAAGCAGCTCCACATAACGCCACATTAATTCATCGGAAATCGACATCAGCTTGCCAAATATCTGATCGGGGCTTTCGGCGATACCAACATAGTTTCCCAGTGACTTCGACATCTTGTCGCCGCCGCCGATGCCTTGCAGTAAAGGCATGGTCAAAATGCATTGCGCAGGCTGACCGTAGTCCTTCTGCAACTCGCGTCCGACCAGAAGATTGAATTTCTGATCCGTTCCCCCGAGTTCAAGATCCGCCCTAAGAGCAACCGAGTCATAACCCTGGACCAGCGGGTAGAGGAATTCATGAATCGCAATCTGCTGGCCGCTCCGGTAGCGCTTGCCGAAATCGTCTCGCTCCAGCATGCGCGCCACGTTATATTTCGCCGCCAGCTTGATCATGTCCCCAGAAGTGAGCTTATTCATCCAGGTGGAATTGAACGCCACTTCGGTTCTGTCTGGATCGAGAATCTTGAAAACCTGCGTCTGGTAAGTCCTGGCATTGTCTTCGATTTGCTCGCGCGTCAACGGCGGACGGGTTGCATTCTTGCCGGTCGGATCTCCGATCATTCCGGTGAAGTCTCCGATCAGAAAAATGACGTGGTGCCCGAGATCCTGCAGTTGCCGAAGTTTGTTGATGAGAACCGTATGCCCCAAGTGCAAGTCCGGGGCAGTTGGATCGAATCCAGCCTTTACGCGCAGCGGTCTGCGCAATCCAAGTTTTTCTACGAACTCCGCCTCGATGAGCAGCTCACTGCAACCGCGTTTTGTTATTTCCAGTTGTTCGGTGATATCCATTTGATTGTCTGCGTATGGCCTTTGCCGTCTGCCCGAGCGCGAGCCTGATTCGGGTTGGAACGCTACTTGCCTCATGGGAAAGGCAGCCACCGTATTTTTTAGTCGATCTCAGTCTTCTTTAACGTCCAATTCACGATTGCAAATGCGCATGTTATTGAACAAAGACAAAATTCTAGCGCAAAAGCCAGCGCCAGACTCTGCGTTGTCGCGGCGGCGCTGGGCCTTGGCAGTCGCAGTATTGCCGTTTTTCGGCGTTGTTGCCGCGTTTGGTATCGCTCCCGACACGGTCCCCGAACCGGTTGAATTGGAACACGTCATAGAAGAAATTTCCCTTGCCGCAGCCCCGGCGACATCCGCCGAGACCGCCCGGTACTGGCGAGAGGAGCGCATCCAGCGAGGCGATACGGTTGCATCGGTACTGGCGAGACTCAGCGTAAACGACACCGAAGCGTTGGCCTTCTTGCTGCAATCCAAGAATGTTCGATCGCTTTACCAGTTGATTCCAGGTCGAACCCTTCGGGTTGTGACGTCCGAAAACGGCGTGCTGGATTCCCTTTCCTACCTGAGCGCCGATGGGCGCAGGCTTCTGGTAGTTCGGACTGCAACCGGGTTTTCCGCAACCGAAGAAATGCCACAGGCGGAAAAATGGGTCTTGCAAAGTTCCGGCGAAATCGAAACATCACTGTTCGCGGCAACAGACTCCTCCGGCATCCCGGACGCAGTTGCGCTGCAGATTGCTGAAATTTTTTCAAGTGAAATCGATTTCCATCGCGATTTGCGTAGCGGAGATCGTTTTTCAGTGGTCTACGAAACCATGTCCGCCGATGGCGAATTGGTTGCATCCGGTCGCGTACTTTCCGCCGAGTTCGTCAATCAGGGCCGTCATGTCCGCGCGGTATTTTTCAGCGACGACCAGGGACGCAACGGATACTACGCTCCGGACGGGCGCAATATGCGCAAAGCGTTTCTGCGTTCGCCAATTGAATTCTCGCGAGTTACTTCGGGATTCAGCAGTGCGCGATTCCATCCGGTCCTCAAGACATGGCGGGCACATAATGGGGTCGACTATGGAGCGCCTGCCGGCACACGAGTTCGTGTCACTGCCGATGGCTACGTAACTTTCGTCGGACGCAAGGGCGGATATGGCAATGTCGTGTCTGTGCGTCACCCTAACGGCTATGTAACCTGGTATGCGCACTTGTCCGGATTCAGTGCGGGCATGCGCCAGGGCAAGCGTGTATTCCAGGGGGAAGTGGTTGGTTTCGTTGGCAGTACCGGGCTGGCGACCGGACCGCATCTGCACTACGAGTTTCACGTCAATGGGAGACACCAGGACCCCATGCGTCTGGCGATGCCTCCAGGACCGCCGATTACCGCTCTGTTGCGCCCCGCCTTTGACGAATTCTCCGGACCGCTCCTGGCGCGACTGGAAATGCTGCGCAATACCGATCTGGCTGGTCTGGACTGAAACAATGCGGAGCAACTGCCATCGAAGATTGATGTGATGGCTGGCCGTTAGACTTCACGTCATGGCAATCGCAGAGCACTACATTGGGCTCATGTCGGGGACCAGCCTTGACGGCGTAGACGCTGTATTGGTTGATTTCTCGGGGGACCAATGCCGCATCATCGGCAAGTCATTCCTGCCGTTCGACAAATCACTGCGCGACAGGCTCATGGCCATTCAAGCCGCGCAACCCAATGAGCTTCACCTGGCAGCACTGCTTGGCAACGATCTGGCGCGCCTGTACGCCAAAGCCGTACACAAGTTGATGAACGCCGAACGGCTGAGTGCCGGAGCTGCAATAGCCATCGGCTGTCACGGCCAGACCATCCGGCATCGTCCGGAAACAGGTTATACGATTCAACTGTGCAATGGCGCGTTACTGGCGGAGTTGACCGGAACTATCGTGGTGTGCGACTTTCGCAGCCGCGATATCGCGGCGGGGGGGCAAGGCGCGCCG
The DNA here is from genome assembly GCA_031403365.1 of Betaproteobacteria bacterium. Taxonomy (GTDB): domain Bacteria; phylum Pseudomonadota; class Gammaproteobacteria; order Burkholderiales; family JACQAP01; genus JACQAP01. The sequence goes on from JANNTE010000154.1 coordinate 3,447, forward strand.
CTGGTCCCTGCATTCCATCATTCGGTATTCGCCCACTCCTCTGTTCATCGTGTCGTGGTCAACATTGGCGGAATCGCCAACATTACAGATTTGAATGGCGGAAAGGCGCTTGGGTTTGACACCGGCCCAGGCAACATGTTGATGGACAGTTGGACTCAATTGCATCTTGGCAAGTCCTACGACAAGGATGGTGCGTGGGGGAGGGGTGGACGCTGCATCGGTGATCTCCTCCAGACCATGCTGGCCCACAAGTTTTTTTCCAGCAAACCACCCAAGAGCACGGGGCGCGAACTTTTCAATTCCGCCTGGCTCAATGGCCATCTGTCTGGAAACGAGAACCCGCGAGACGTTCAGGCGACCCTGCTTGCACTGACCGCAGTCAGTATCGCGCAAGCAGTCAAAACCTACTGCAAAGGCGCGAAAGAGCTATATGTATGCGGCGGCGGCGCAGCCAATTCGGCATTGATTGAAAGTATTACCACGGAACTTCCCGAAATCAGCATTGCATCCACCGCGATTCTTGGGATTGATCCCGACCGGGTGGAAGCCTGTGCATTTGCTTGGCTTGCGCGACAGGCTCTGCTATTGCGACCAGGAAATCTTCCGCCTGTCACCGGTGCCGCGGGGCCCCGAGTCCTGGGAGCGATCTACCCTGCCTAGAAATAAAAAGGGGCATAACAGATGCCCCTCTTATCGACTACCCTGCCAATATTTTACGCGGTGAACGATGAGCCGCATCCGCAGGTAGATGTCGCGTTTGGATTCTTGATGACGAATTGTGACCCTTCGATGCTCTCCTGGTAGTCGATTTCTGCGCCAGCCAGATATTGATAGCTCATGGCGTCGATCAGCAGCGTCACGCCATTCTTTTCCATGGACGCATCATCTTCGTTCGTTTCCTCGTCGAAGGTAAAGCCGTACTGGAATCCCGAACAGCCACCTCCGGAGACAAACACACGCAACTTGAGGTCGGGGTTACCCTCTTCCTCAATCAACTCTTTCACTTTACTTGCCGCATTGTCCGTAAACAACAATGGCGAGGGTATTTCAGCAACAGCGTTCATTTCCAGCTCCCGAGGTAGACACTCATTACTGAATTCCTGCTCCGCATCCACTTGATCATTCTCCACCAGACCCTTTCAGAGGCACGACTTTTTGTGAATTGTCGCCGTCTTGATGGACCAACCGGCCCTGCACAACGGCCCCAAGCTGAATTTCCAGAGTTCGGTAGTGTACGTCACCTGTGACATTTGACTTCGGTTGCAGTTCAACATATTCAGCCCCGTGAACTGTCCCAATGACGGTTCCATTGATGACGGCATGCGAAACCCTGATTTCTCCATCAATTTGGGCCTTTTCACTCAAAACCAAGGTGCTGGGTTGATCGTCGGTCGTTGTTACGTTGCCGCGCACCCGGCCGTCCACGCGCAACCCTCCGCTGAACGAAACGTTGCCCTCAACGATTGTTCCGACGCCGATAAGGCTATCGATGCGGTTTTGCGGCTTTGTGGTCTTGGCTCCAAACATTAAAGCGCTCCAATTAAGACAGGGTCACTGTCTGGGTAGAAACCGGCATGGGATTGCCGGATTCCATCACGCGAACCTGCACTTTTTTAATGACAGCGCCAAGTGGCACAAGGAAGGTACCCTCGACGCGCTGATAGAACTTGAAAGTCAAATTATACGCCTGGGCCTCGGCTTCCCCGTTGGGAATGCTCATTACTTCAGATTTTCCATCCCGATCAAGATCGACTATAAACTGCAGCCTACCCCTGAAATCTGTCACACGCTGCCTGGACTGCGCAATCAGCACCCGATAGCGATACTCTCCGGGCAAAACATCCGGCTGCACGCGAAAGCGATTTACACTGATGCCCCCAGGGTCTCCGCCCGACGCCATCAAGGTCTGAAAAAAGGCCAGGTCCTCTTTGAGCAACGCGTTTTGGTCCGTGAGGGTGCTTATTTGCCCGGACAAATTACCGTGCATCGCGATTCCTATCTGAAGCTGCCGCTCGGCAGCCGCGACTGCCGTACCCAATTTCGCGTTCTCGTCTTGAAGCTTGGAGTTCAGGTCTTGAAGATGTTCGATCTCGCGTTGGGCCTCACTATTGTCGAAACCCGCATACTGGCGGCCAAGGTCGTAGGTCAGCCATCCAATACCAACCATGACGCCCCCGCCGGCTGCCAGAACCAGGGCGCGCCAGTACCATGGCACATGGGTGCGAACGGCTACTCGGGGGGCGGCAATTCCGTAACGGCGTTTAATGGTCTTGAGCAGGGTCACGGCTGCAACGCCACATGCCCAATACCCATGGTTTCCGGAAACCCGAACATCAAGTTCATGTTCTGAACCGCTTGTCCAGCGGCTCCCTTCACGAGATTGTCAATTACAGAGAGCACTACGACCGTATCGCCACCGCCGGGTCGATGAACCGCAATTCTGCAGTCATTTGAGCCTCTTACGGACCTCGTTTCCGGATGAGATCCAGGGGGCAAGACATCGACAAACGGCTCCGCCGCATAGTGCTGTTCGTAGATCTGCTGCAGATCAGCGTCCCGCGTAAGGCGTGCATACAGCGTCGCATGAATGCCCCGAATCGCCGGAGTCAAATGCGGAACGAAAGTAAGTCCGATCGGCTTTCCCGCGGCCCGACTCAGACCCTGTGAAATCTCAGGAAGATGCCGATGCCCCGGCACCGCATAAGCCTTGAAATTATCGGAGGCTTCCGAGAACAGGGTGTGAACTTCGGCCTTGCGCCCCGCGCCACTGACCCCGGATTTGGCATCGGCGATCAAATGAGCAATGTCCACCAGTCCAGACTGAATCAAAGGCAAGAATCCCAGTTGAACCGCAGTCGGGTAGCAGCCTGGATTCGCGACCAACCGCGCCTTGGCGATCAGGGCTCGATTTATCTCCGGCAACCCGTAGACCGCTTCCGCAACGAGCTGCGGACTTGCATGGGTCATGCCATACCACTTCTCCCAATCGTCGACATTCTTGATGCGGAAATCGGCGGCGAGGTCAATGACACGAACGCCCGCATCCAGCAGCGCTTGCGTTTCGGTCATCGCTACGCCATTGGGGGTGGCAAAGAACACGACATCACATTTTTCCAGTCCAGCCATTGCCGGATCAGAGAATTTGATAGTCACTCGGCGACGCAGGCTGGAAAACAAGTCGGCAACGGGCATGCCGGCCTCCTTGCGGGAAGTTATCACCGCCAATTCGGCTTCCGGGTGTGTAGCGAGAATCCTCAGAAGCTCCACTCCGGTATAGCCAGTCCCTCCTACAATGCCAATTTTTTTCATCTTCACCAGTGACTTAAATGGTTTTTTGATGATATAGCCTCGCAATACCCCGATGCAAACGAAAAAGCCGCCCTAAGGCGGCTTTTTCGTTGTTGGTTCCACGCATCAGCGCTTGGAGAACTGTTTGCGACGACGCGCTTTGTGAAGGCCGACTTTCTTGCGCTCCACCTCTCTGGCATCGCGTGTAATCAAACCAGCCTGGCTCAACACCGGCTTGAGTGATGCATCGTAATTGACCAGTGCACGCGAAATGCCATGACGAACCGCCCCGGCCTGCCCGGACTCGCCACCGCCGTCAACGTTGATAAGGATGTCGAAGGTGTCAAGGTGATTGGTCAACACCAGCGGCTGGCGTACAACCATGCGCCCGGTCTCCCGCGAAAAGAATACGTCAACCGGCTTGTCGTTCACCGTAATTTTGCCCTTGCCCGGTTTCATGAATACTCGAGCAACGGCGCTCTTGCGCCGGCCGGTTCCATAGTTGTATTGAACTGCTGCCATATCGATTCCTAAACGTTAAGAGTTTGCGGCTGCTGTGCGGCATGCGGATGCTCGGTGCCAGCGTACACCTTGAGCTTTTTGAGCATGGCATATCCGAGCGGTCCTTTGGGCAGCATGCCCTTCACGGCCTTTTCCAGCACCCGTCCCGGAAAGCGGGCATGCATGCCGGAAAACGTGGCGCTAGAAATACCGCCCGGGTAAGTCGAATGGCGGTAGTAAATCTTCTGCTTGCCCTTATCACCCGTGACGCGCAGTTTTTCAGCATTGACGACGACGATGTAATCGCCGGTGTCGATGTGGGGGGTAAATATGGGTTTATGTTTGCCGCGCAGTCGTCGCGCTATCTCGGAGGCCATGCGGCCAAGCACCTTATCGGTGGCGTCGACGACGTACCAATCGCGTTTGATTGTGGACGGCGTCGCGGTGTAAGTTCTCATCATCAGTCAAAGTCGCTGGGAAAAAGAGGCGCAATGGTACGGATCAGGGGTAGGGGTGTCAATGCAAAGCGCTGTTAATTCGCTGGAATTCGGCTGCCTCGCCAGCGCGTTCGCGGGCGCGCCATGAGTCGGCGTCTAAACGCTTTGGACCGTTGCATTGTACGCGCTGACACCATGCTGCGTGCGGCTACACGCACCGGACTCACACAGCACCGTCCGACCCCCGGAACTCAGCTCAACGCTACGCTAAGCGCAGAGGAGCGCCGCCACGCCGCCGG
>JANNTE010000155.1:0-6325 GCA_031403365.1 Betaproteobacteria bacterium
ATACATTACGCCCAGGATGGTTCCTACTCGTGGCATTGCCCGGGTCATTCGGGCGGCGTGGCATTTCTGAAATCACCAGTCGGCCAGATGTTCCACCAGTTTTTCGGTGAAAACATGTTGCGCGCTGACGTATGTAACGCCGTCGATGAGTTGGGACAATTGCTGGATCACAGCGGGCCGGTTGCCGCATCCGAGCGCAACGCCGCGCGCATTTTCAACGCCGATCATTGTTTTTTCGTCACCAACGGCACCTCGACCTCCAACAAGATGGTCTGGCATGCCAACGTCGCGCCGGGCGATACGGTGGTGGTGGATCGCAACTGTCACGTGTCGATTCTGCACGCCATCATCATGACCGGCGCCAATCCGGTTTTCCTGATGCCGACGCGCAATCACCTTGGCATCATCGGACCAATTCCGCTGAGCGAATTCAGCGAGGAGAGTATCCAGAAGAAAATTGCCGCCAATCCTTTTATCGCGGACAAAAAATCCAAACCGCGCATCCTTACAATTACGCAATCGACCTACGATGGTGTGCTCTATAACGTCGAGATGCTGAAGGAAGTGCTCGGCAATCGCATCGATACGCTGCATTTCGACGAAGCCTGGCTGCCGCACGCGACGTTCCACGATTTTTACAAAAACATGCACGCCATCGGCAAGGATCGCCCGCGCTCAAAAGACGGGATGATTTTTGCGACGCACTCGACGCACAAGCTGCTGGCCGGCATTTCGCAGGCCTCGCAAATCCTGGTGCAGGAGTCGCAGAACCGCAAACTGGACCGCCATGCCTTCAACGAGGCTTATCTGATGCACACCTCGACCAGCCCGCAGTACGCGATCATCGCGTCCTGCGACGTGGCCGCGGCCATGATGGAACCACCCGGCGGCACCGCGCTGGTCGAGGAATCGATCGTGGAGGCGCTGGATTTCCGCCGCGCCATGCGCAAGGTCGATGACGAATTCGGCAAGGACTGGTGGTTCAAGGTGTGGGGGCCGGAAAAACTAGCCCTCGAAGGCATCGGTTCGCGCGAGGACTGGATACTCAAGTCCAACGAGAAATGGCACGGCTTCGGCAACCTCGCGCCGGGTTTCAACATGCTCGACCCGATCAAGGCCACCGTGATCACACCAGGGCTCGATGTGTCGGGAAAATTCGCCAAGACCGGCATTCCGGCTTCCATTGTCACGCGCTATCTGGCCGAGCACGGCGTCATCGTGGAAAAAACCGGCCTGTACTCTTTCTTCATCATGTTCACCATCGGCATTACCAAGGGCCGCTGGAATACGCTGGTCACCGCGTTACAGCAGTTCAAGGACGACTACGACAAGAACCAGCCGCTGTGGCGCATCCTGCCGGAATTCTGTCAGGCGCATCCGCGCTACGAGCGCCTGGGCATGCGAGATCTGTGCGAACAGATTCACGGCATTTACAAGGCCAACGACGTGGCGCGGCTCACCACGGAAATGTATCTGTCCGACATGCTGCCGGCGATGAAACCTTCGGATGCCTTCGCCGCGCTCGCGCACCAGGAAATCGACCGCGTGGAAATCGACAAGCTGGAAGGCCGCGTGACGAGCGTGCTGCTCACGCCTTATCCACCGGGAATTCCATTACTGGTTCCCGGCGAGCGCTTTAACGCCACGATCGTGCGCTATCTCCAGTTCGCGCGGGAATTCAACCGCACTTTCCCCGGATTCGACACCGATATTCACGGCCTGGTCGAGGAGGGGGTGGCCGGTGAAGCACGCTATTTCGTGGATTGCGTGCGCCAAAACTGAGCGGACCGCTCCGGCCCGGCGTGGTTGACCCCACCCGCAACGTCCGCGCGCATTCGACGCTGAGGGCGAAGTTCGATAGTGCTGTCGCCACAACAAAAATAAGTCTAAAGTATCATCGTAAATACAAGAAGCCGTCTAAACGGCATGCTCGGCCGGGTAAGCAGAAATTTTCGCGAAAGTGTTACCGGGAGGATCGATGCGACATTTCAGACCAATTGCCTTGCTGTTTTTGTGTTTCGTATTTGCGCAAGTTCCGGCATCGGCAGCCGACGATTTGTTGCTCAAGGCCAGGCAGGCGCTCGAAAACGGCAAACCGCAGGAGACTTACGACCTGCTGGTTCCCTTGCAGTCAGATCGCGCCGGAGATCCCGACTTCGATTTCCTGCTGGGCACGGCGGCGCTGGCACTCGGTAAAAACACCGAAGCCGTTTTCGCTCTGGAGCGGGTCCTGGCGATGCAGCCGAACAACGCGCCCGCCCGCGCCCAGATCGCGCGCGCCTACTTCAATCTGAAAGAAACCGAAACCGCCAGGCGCGAGTTTGAGAACGTCAAAAAGCAGGAGGTGCCACCGGAAGTTTCCGCAACCATCGAACGCTTTCTGGACGCCATCGCGCGAGTTGAGGAATCTTCACGCACCGTCATCCGCGGTTTCGTCGAATTCAGCCTCGGCTACGACAGTAACGTGAACAGCGCCACCGCCGACAATCAGGTGGCGATTCCCGCATTCGGCGGCCTGGTTTTCACCCTGGCGCCCACGGCCACGGAACTCGAAGACGAATTCATCGGCTTTGGAGGCGGGCTGAGCTTTCAGCACCCTTTCTCCAAGCGCCTCGCCTTGTTCGGCGGGCTGGCCTACCAGAACCGCAGCAATATTGACGAGGTGGACTTTTCCACCTCCAGCTACGACGCGAACCTGGGCCTGAGTTATCGCCGGGAACGCGATAGCTTCACGCTGGCCACGCAGTTCAATTCCTTCTGGGTGGACGATTCGCAGGTATACCCCGATGCCTATCGCAATGCCCTGGGCTTCACCGGGCAATGGCAGCATGACTTCGACGCGCGCAACCAGTTCAGCACCTTTGTCCAATACACCAATCTGGCTTATCCGAGCCAGTCGATTCGGGATGCCAAGCGCTCCGTCGGCGGCGTGGGCTACGCGCACGCCTTCGGCCGTGGCACCGTAGTTGCCTACCTCGGACTATATGGTGGCCGGGAAAAACCGGAGGCCGATACTGTGCCGCAGCTGGAACATGACCTCTACGGCGCGCGGCTCGGAACGCAATGGAATCTAAGCCAGAAGTACTCGTTGTTTTTCAACGCCAGCGGCGAGCAGCGGGAATATGCCGGTAACGATACGTTCTTCCTGGTCAAGCGCGAGGATACGCAGGCCAATGCGTCGGGCGGCTTGATCATTTTCCCGAAAAAGAACCTGCGCATCACACCGCAGGTGAGTTGGACCAGCAACAGTTCGAATATTCAGGTCAACGAATTCGACCGCATTGTCTATCAGGTCATGTGGCGGCAGGATATCTGAGAGCGTCTAACAGGGATTGCAATCAAAGCATCCCTCACCCTCGGTCCCTCTCCCGGAGGGAGAGGGAAGAAAGCCCCTCGCCCTCCGGGACAAGGGCACACTTGAAGCGGAGCAGAGGGGTTGGGGTGAGGGAGGTTTTTTATTTTGTTAGGTGCTCTAAAAGCGCGGGTCCTTGAACCATGATTAAGGGAGTGACGACCATGTCCCAAAGCAAATTTTCCTTGAATGCGCGCGCCGTGCTGCTCATGGCGATTTCTTCGGCCTATCCGGTAATCGGATACGGTGCCGCCGCAGCCCAGGTGGATTTTTCAGTGGGCAATGTAACAGCCACGGGAAGCAACGGACAAAGCCGTACGCTGGGCAAAGGCGCGCAGATCGAGCAGGGCGACACCGTGAACACCAACGGCGGACGCGCCCAGTTGCGCTTTACCGATGGCGCGTATGTTTCCCTGCAACCCGAGTCCCAGTTCCGCATCGATCAGTACCAATTCAACGGCAAGGCCGATGGCAGCGAAAAAGGCCTGTTCAGTTTGCTCAAGGGCGGGTTGCGCACCATCACCGGGTTGGTGGGCCGCGCCAACAAGGCGAATTACCAGGTCAGCACCGTGGTGGCCACCATCGGTATTCGCGGCACCGAGTACACCATCCAGTACGGACAATCGATCACCGGCACGGTCGGCGAAGGCGAGATCGAAGTCTGTAACGGCGCGGGCTGCCTGAGCGTGACCAATGGCGAGTCCTATTACGTGCAGAGCCAGGAGGTCAAGCCGGTGCTGACCGCCAAGCGCACTGATCTGCCGCCACCGAAACCGGAAGATCCGCCGGCGAATTTCGCCAAAGGCGAGGAAAAGGATGCGGGCGGGAATTCGTTGCCAGGGTTCATATTGACCGGCACGCTTGACCTGACCATTCTGTTCGGTGATCTTACTGGCGGTTTTCTGCGGGGGCAGAGCCCAGGCACTTTTGTTTTCGACGCGGACGGAAATCTGCGCAGCGAGGACTTCGGAAATGGAAGCGTCGCATTGTCTTCGGTAAGGATGTACGGCAACGACGGCATCGTTGCCTGGGGAACGCATCTGATGGCATCTGGAAGCACGTTTCCGGACATTTCCCACTTCGTCGTTGGACTGCCAGTACCCGGCGCAGACCTGTCGGCACTGGGCGGCACCGTAGGAAGCTACACACTGGTCGGATCAACTCCGGTTACAGACCAGATCGGCACGGCCGTTGGAGTGCTCAATAGCGCCACCTTCACTGCCGACTTTACCGGCCCTTCGGCGGCAGCGACCGCCGATATGGCTTGGACCCTGAATGGTTCTCCCCTCAATGCACGCCTGACAGGTTTTGGCTCCGGGGCAAGTTTTTTTCTTTCCGGCAGTTGCGGTGCGACGTGCAACGTAGCGGCGGACGCGCTGTTATTTGGCCCGAACGCGATGCGTGCTGGCATGGTATACGGCATCAATAACATTTATGTCGGATCTGCTGCATTCGAAAAGCGATGACCGGCATACCGCCCCTGGAGCGGCCGGCACCGGCTGGTTAGAGTAAGTAGCAGCCGCAACCGGGTCTGCAAGAGACCAGAATCTGCTTGCGGAACAGTTCCCAAGGATCGTCGAGAAGCCGATTGGTTATTGGCGCATGAATAATCCACTGCCGGTTATTCGCGAACGCATTGCGTGCGGTGATTGGGATGCTGCTCGCGCAAGCGCGGAAAGTGCACTGGTGCTTCAGCCGGAGCACCCAGAGCTTTGGGCGTTGCTCGGGACCAGCCTGCACCGATTGAATGACCGGCCCGGCGCCATTGACGCGTTCCGCAAGGCAGTTAACTTCAATCCCGGTTTCGAGTTGGCGCTTATGGCGCTGGCTACGCTGCACGCGGAAGAAAAGCGTTATGCAGACGCACTGGAGTACTCAAGACAAGCGACGTCCGTAGACGGAGGCAGTGCGCGGGCGTGGTTCAATCGAGCTTGTGTGCTGGAAATGCTGGGTCGCAGCACCGATGCGCTGGCCGCATACGACGCGGTCCTGGAGCGTGACCCGCAGTTCGCTCCGGCGTTGCTCAATCTCGGCACCGCCTTGATGATGCACAAGCGCTACGAAGAGGCGGTCGAGAACAATCGGCGCCTGGTTTCCTTGCATCCGAATTCCGCTGATGCGCAGATCAATCTCGCGCAGTCCCTGCTCGGATTGGGACGCAGCGCTGAAGCGCTGGAAGTCTGTGACCGGGCGCTCTCTCTCGACTCGGCGCGCGCAACGGCGCACATTGACCGTGGCCTGTCATTGTCCGATCTGGGCCGCTTCGACGAAGCGCAAGGCGCATTCGACGCGGCTGAAACTATTTCGACCGGCGCCATGCAGTCATATTTGAACGCCATTGCACCTGCCGATCCCGGCGTGCGGCGGGCGTTCGATCCCATTCTGGTGTTTCTTTATCGCGGCTACGAACGCCTTGTACGCTGCGACTGGTCGGCGCGCGACCTGTATATCGAAAAGCTCACGGAGGTGGCGATGAGCGAGGATGCAAAGCTCAGCGCTCGCATCGACCTCCCGCTTGCCTGGCACTGCCTTACCGTGCCATTGCCTCCGGAAGTGCCTCAGCGGATCTCCGGCGCCATCGGCGAGCGATATGCGGCGGCGGTTGGGCAAACAGGGGTGCGGTTCGGCCATCGGTCGCACAACCAGAAAATCCGCATCGGTTATCTGTCTTCGGATTTCCGGGAGCAGCTCAATGGCCATCTCTGCGACCCGCTGATCCGGATGCATGATCGTGGCCGGTTCGAGGTCATGGCCTATAGCATCGGCCCGGACGATGGTTCAGAAATGCGTGGGCGCATCGCGCGCAGCGCTGACAGATTTGTCGACATGCGCAACCTGAGCGACCTCGATGCGGCCCGGCAGATCAATAGCGATGAAATCGACGTCCTGGTCGATTTCGGCGGATATGGCGAGCATTGCCGCCCCGGCATTGCCGCCTTCCGGCCCGCGCCGATGCAACTGGCGCATATCGGT
>JANNTE010000156.1:0-3219 GCA_031403365.1 Betaproteobacteria bacterium
CGAGCGGCCAAAACCGTCGGTTCCGAGCACGACATAGTGCTTGTAGAGGAATGGCCGGATCTGATCGGCGAACAGCTTCATGTAATCGGTCGCTGCCACTACCGGACCGGGCGCCGCATTGAGGCAGCGGCCGACATAGGTTTCTCGCGGTTTGTCTTCCGGATGCAGCAGGTTCCAGCGCTGCACATCGAGGCCCTCACGGCGCAGCTCGTTGAAACTCGGGCAGCTCCAGACGTCGCCCACTACGCCGAAATCCTTTTCCAGCAATTCCTGCGCGGCGATGACTTCGCGCAATATCGAGCCGCTGCCCAGCAATTGCACGCGCGGCGCGTCTTTCTTCGCCTTGCCTTCGCGCAGCTTGTACATGCCCTTGAGTATGCCTTGCTCCACGCCCCTGGGCATCGCCGGCTGGGCATAATTTTCGTTCAGCAGAGTGACGTAATAAAACACGTCTTCCTGATCCGCGAACATGCGGCGCAGGCCGTCCTGGATGATTACCGCGACTTCGTAAGCGTAAGTCGGATCGTAGGAAATGCAATTCGGGATGGTGGAAGAAATGATGTGGCTGTGGCCGTCTTCGTGCTGCAACCCCTCGCCGTTGAGCGTGGTGCGCCCGGAGGTGCCGCCGAGCATGAACCCGCGCGCGCGCTGATCGCCCGCCGCCCAGGCCAGGTCGCCAACGCGCTGAAAACCGAACATGGAGTAGTAGATGTAGAACGGAATCATGGACACGCCGTGATTCGAGTACGAGGTCGCCGCTGCGATCCAGGACGACATCGCACCGGGCTCGTTGATGCCTTCCTGCAGGATCTGGCCGTGCTTGTCTTCCTTGTAGAACATCAACTGGTCTTTGTCCTCCGGCGTATACAACTGGCCGACGCTGGACCAAATGCCAAGCTGGCGGAACATGCCTTCCATGCCGAAGGTGCGCGACTCGTCCGGCACGATGGGCACCACGCGCTTGCCGATGTTCTTGTCCTTGACCAGGATATTGAGCAGGCGCACGAAAGCCATGGTCGTGGATGATTCTCGATCTTCTGAGCTTTTCAGCAACGGCTCGAAAGCGCTCAGAGCCGGAATCTCCAGCGTATCGCCTTTGCGCCGGCGCGTTGGCAGGTAACCGCCCAGCGCTGCGCGGCGCTCACGCATGTACTTTAGTTCCGGCGAGCCTTCCTCAAAAGTCAGATAAGGCACTTCATCGAGCTTGTCGTCGGGCACCGGCAGACCGAAACGGTCGCGGAAGGCTTTGAGCGACGTGGTGCCCATTTTTTTCTGCTGATGGGTGATGTTCTGCGCCTCGCCGGCTTCGCCCATGCCGTAGCCTTTGATGGTTTTGGCGAGAATCACGGTGGGCTGTCCCACGGTCTTTACTGCCGAAGCATAAGCCGCGTACATCTTGTGCGGATCATGACCGCCGCGATTCAACCGCCAGATGTCATCGTCGGACATATTGGCCACCATCTCCAGCAACTCAGGATACTTGCCGAAGAAGTGCTTGCGCACATAGGCGCCGTCCCTGGATTTGAAGGCTTGGTATTCCCCGTCCACGGCTTCTTCCATGCGTTTGACCAATGTGCCGTTCTTATCCCTGGCGAGCAGCGCATCCCAGTACGCGCCCCAGATCACCTTGATTACGTTCCAGCCCGCGCCGCGGAAATCCGCTTCGAGCTCCTGAATGATCTTGCCGTTGCCGCGCACCGGGCCGTCGAGGCGCTGCAGATTGCAATTCACAACAAAAATCAGATTGTCCAGTTTTTCGCGCGCCGCCACGCCGATCGCACCCATGGATTCGGGTTCGTCGATTTCGCCGTCGCCGAGAAAACACCAGACTTTGCGCCCTTCAGTGTTGGCGAGCCCGCGATCCTGCAGATACTTCATGAAGCGCGCCTGGTAGATCGCCATGATCGGACCCAGGCCCATGGACACCGTCGGGAACTGCCAGAAATCGGGCATCAGCCAGGGATGCGGATAGGACGATAAACCTTTGCCGTCCACTTCCTGGCGGAAATTGTCCATCTGTTGCGTCGTCAAGCGGCCGAGCATGAAAGCACGCGCATAGACGCCGGGGGCCGAATGTCCCTGCACGAACACCAGATCGCCGCCGTGTTTCTCCGACGGGGCGTGCCAGAAATGGTTGTAGCCCACGTCGTACAACGTCGCCGCCGAGGCAAAGCTGGCGATATGGCCGCCCAGTTCCGAAGATTGCTTGTTGGCGCGCAACACCATGGCCGCCGCATTCCAGCGCACGTAGGAACGGATGCGATGCTCCAGTTCGTGATCCCCGGGAGAGCGCTCCTCCTGACCAGGCGGAATGGTGTTGATATAAGCGGTATTCGCGCTGTAAGGCAGGTAGGCGCCGGAACGGCGTGCCTTCTCGATCAGTTGTTCGAGTATGTAATGCGCACGCTCCGGGCCCTCATTCCGGAGGACGCCATCAAGTGCATCCAGCCATTCATTGGTTTCTTGCGGATCGTTATCCGGAAGTGCTGCCATTGCGTCTACCTTGGGTGAGGTTGAGGTCGCTGCATTGCGCCGGGATTGCCGTGTTCATGATGCGGTAGCCAAGGTGCAAAATTATATCATCGCGACTGCCACGCCCTTGCAAAGCGTCACTTGGCTGCCGGCGGGATACGCCCAAGCATGTAAAACTCGTCGTTCGGGCGCATGTCGATCAGATGCGCCATGCGGTTGGACAGCGCGAAGAACGCGGTAATGCCACCGATGTCCCAGATGTCTTCCGCGCTGAACCCGTGCCCGCGCAGCATTTCATGATCGGCATCGGCCATCGCTTCGGGCGTGCGCGAGAGTTTGCAGGCGAAATCGAGCATGGCTTTCTGCCGCGGGGTGATGTCGGCCTTGACATGGTGAATCGCCACCTGGTCGGCAATCTGCGGATTCTTTGCGTAAATGCGCAGGATGGCGCCGTGCGCGATCACGCAATACGGGCACTGACTCAAACCGCTGGTGGCGACCACGATCATCTCCTTCTCCGCTTTCGACAGCCCGGAGGGCTTGAGCATCAGTGCGTCGTGGTACGCGAAAAAGGCGCGAAACTCTTCCGGCCTGTGCGCCAGGGTCACAAACACGTTGGGAATGAAACCGGCTTTTTTCTGAACATCGAGCATCTTCGCGCGGATGTCCTCGGGCAGGTCTTCAAGTTTGGGGACGGGGTAGGTGCTGATGGGCAAGATGGTCATTCGAGTTGGAGTTAAAGGGAAC
>JANNTE010000157.1:0-1366 GCA_031403365.1 Betaproteobacteria bacterium
TCCACCAGAAACACCACCAGAAAAGACCCCAGGCACATCTGCATGCCCGCGTAAGAGAAAGAAGCCAGAGCCAACTCGCGCAATCGCGGATGCGACAGGAGCAGCTTGATCGGCTCAAGAACATTAACGGTTGTCTCCGGCCGCGGTGCGTGCTGGACCAAGTCCACGCTGGCGCGATAGGGTTGCACGGCAACAGCCAGCGCAAAACAGCCAAGGCCGGCAATGAGCGCAGCCGCGCGCCAGTCGAATGCCGCGATCAGTAAAGGAATCAAGGCGCCCGCCAGCGCACCCCCAATTGGTACGCCGGTCTGCTTCACGGAGTAAATGAAAGCGCGCATGCCTGCCGGCGTGCGATCGGCCAGGATGGCGGAGCTCGACGGTGTGGTAACTCCATAGCCGCTGCCGATAACCAAAGCGCCGAACACTATCAGCCTGGCATCGGCGCTTGCCATTAACGCGATGCCAACGGCGCAGAAAACCAGTGATATCTGACTTACGCGCAGGGGTCCCAGGCGATTGATGAGGCTGCCTGCGAGCATCGCGGAAATCATTGCGGCCAGATAAATCAGCGCGGAGATAATGCCGACCGTGCTGGCCGGAAATCCGATCTCGACGTGGGCCACGGGCGCCAGCACCGGAGGTGCATACACCACCATGGACACCAGAGACTGAATGGCCATGGTGACCAGAACCGGCCACACCATGCCCTTCATTGTCGAGTCAGCCGGCAATACGGCGTCGCGATGACGGTGTCACGCCGCAGACTGTGCCAGCCCCTGATCGAGATCCCACAGTATGTCGTTCACGTCCTCGATACCAACGGACAGGCGAATCATGTCCGGCCCGACACCCGCCTTGATCTGGTCTTCCTCGGACAACTGGCGGTGCGTCGTCGATGCGGGATGAATCACCAGCGTCTTGGCATCGCCGACATTGGCCAGATGCGAGCAGAACTGCAAGCCCTCGATAAACTTCACGCCTGCCTGCATGCCGCCTTTGATGCCGAAGGTCATGATCGAGCCGCTGCCCTTGGGCAGATACTTTTGCGCGAGCGCGTGGTATTTGCTCGCGGGCAGCCCGGGATAATTCACCCAGGATACGCGCGCGTGATCCTGCAAAAACTGCGCGACCGCCATTGCATTCGCGACATGGCGCTCGACGCGCACATGCAAGGTTTCCAGTCCTTGCAGCAGCATCCAGGCGCTAAACGGCGAGAGTACCGGGCCCAGCGTGCGCATGGTTTCCATGCGGCATTTCATGGTGTAGCCAAAATCGCCGAAAGTCTCGTGAAACATCACGCCGTGATACCCGCGGGAGGCTTCGGTCATCATCGGATACTTGCCGTTGTCCCATGGAAATTTTCCCG
>JANNTE010000158.1:0-1734 GCA_031403365.1 Betaproteobacteria bacterium
GCATAATCGAGACGGGGCACCAAAAGCTCCCGGTGGGCGTCACCCTCCAGGTCCTGATGCTCGGTGCGTACTTCGAAGCGGGTACGGAAGTCCGTGGGCTTTTTCAAAGTGGCTTCCGTTGCCGTCTGTGCGGGCTGCTGAGTTTGCGCTTGCAAGGCCTGGGCGGACAAAAGCATGAATGCGCAGACGATTGGAATTGCAAAATGGTATCTGGACGGCATGTTCTCGTTCTCTCGGTTAATGTTTGCGGCGCGTACTTTGAGACCAGAGCAGGGTGATTGTCCAGTCCGGCGTGACATCAGGGGCCCGGTCACCTTGCGGCCGACTTTGTTATCCTCCCTGCGGTCCACCCGATTTCTCACCGAACGAGTCAATCCCATGGCTACTCACTTTTCTGATCTTGGCAGCGAAAACACCATTTCCTGGCAACCCAGCCAGCGTTATCCCGATCCCGCCGTGCAGATTCTCGACCAGAGTTTCGCCCGGTACAAACTGAATCTGGCCGCGGTGGAGCGCATCGCGCATGGGTTCCGCTGGGCGGAAGGGCCGGTGTGGTTCGGGGACGGGCGTTACTTGTTGTGGAGCGACATTCCCAACAATCGTGTTCTCAAGTGGGAAGAGGAAACCGGCGCGGTCAGCATTTTTAGAAAGCCCTCCAGCTATGCGAACGGCAACACACGAGACCGGCAGGGCCGGCTGGTGACTTGCGAGCACGGCGGACGCCGCGTAACGCGTACTGAGTACGACGGCAATCTCAGCGTCATAGCCGACAGTTTCGAAGGCAAGCGACTCAATTCGCCAAACGACGTGGTGGTGAAATCCGACGGATCGATCTGGTTTACCGACCCGCCGTTCGGGCTGCTGGGCAACTATGAAGGCAGAGTGGCGGAGCAGGAGGTGGGGCAGAACGTATATCGCGTGGATGGCAATACCGGCGCCATCAGCGTGGTTGAGTCCGAAGTGCTCGGCCCGAACGGGCTGTGCTTCTCTGCGGATGAGTCGATTCTGTATCTGGTGGAATCGCGTACCGCTCCGCGCAGAATATGGGCCTATGACCTTGCCGGGGGCGGCAAGCGCCTCACGCGCAAACGCCTGTTCCTCGATGCCGGACCCGGCACCCCGGATGGCATGCGCTGCGACGTTGACGGCAACATCTGGTTCGGCTGGGGAATGGGCAGCGCGGAATTGGATGGCGTGGTGATCTACAACCCGGATGCCCGGCTGATTGGGCGCATCGCGCTGCCGGAGCGCTGCGCGAACCTTTGCTTCGGCGGCCTGCACCGCAACCGCCTGTTCATGGCGGCGAGCCAAAGCGTGTACGCGCTGTATGTGAATACGCAGGGAGCTGTGGGAGGTTGACCAACTGGCGCGCCCCTTTTATTTTGCGTTTATGGAGAGGTGGGCACCGCGCCATGCCGAAAATCAGGACGCTCAGCGCATCGCGGTCATCGAAGCGCGGACCCGGTTGCGCCGCCAGACCGCGGCAATCGCCATGAACACCAGCGTGAAGACCAGCGACCCCCACCACTCGGTGATGTTTTCGATCTTGTCCTTCAACTGCGCATCAAACATCGGACCGAGTATGGCGTTGGCGACGCCCAGCGCGAGCAGCGCGCCGGCGAACCCCAGCAGCGCGATATCGGAATGCAACGGTGCAGCGATGCGCTGCGCGACGGCCGCTTCGCGGATTGCACCGCCCGCCAGGATCATCGCGATGCAGGTCAAGCCGAAATA
>JANNTE010000159.1:0-7691 GCA_031403365.1 Betaproteobacteria bacterium
CCAGGGTCGAGAAATTGTTCGCGCCGTCGATGTCCAGCCGGTTGCTTCCGGAGCCGCCCTTGAAATCGACGGTGCCGGTCAGGTTGGTGTCGGTGATGGTGACGCGGTCGTCACCCAGACCCATGACCAGCCTGATGGAGGTGACGCCGCTGAAGGGGCTGCCCGTGATGGCCGTGCCCGTCTCGCCGTTGTTAGCCAGCACGGTGATTGTGTTGGCGCCAGCGCCATCGAGTGTGATGTTCTGGTTGTTTGTGCCCAGGCCCATGTAACGTCTCAGCACAAGGCCAGAAAACTGTTCGTAGAGCTGCAAAAGGAGCGGGACCGGGAAGCCCAGCTCGAAACCGAGTACGGACAGTTGCAGCTCGAGCTAAGCACGTGGGCGATGCAGGCCCGGATCGAAAAAATCGCGACCAGCAGTTTGCAGATGCAGGTCGCCCCGGCGGCACGCGTGTATCTGGTTCCTCCCGCTCCCGCGCCTGCCCGACCATGAGTGCCCGCGGCAGTTCGGCATTGTCAGTGCGCCTGCCGGTGTGGCGGGCGCGATTGTTGTTGATGCTGCTGCTGTTCGGGTTCGTGGTGCTGGCGGCGCGGGCCTTTTATCTTCAGGGACTCAACAACGACTTCCTCAGGATGAAGGGCGAAACGCGCTACTCGCGGGTATTGGACATATCGGCGCACCGCGGCATGGTGACCGACCGCAACGGCGAACCGCTCGCGCTGAGCACGCCGGTGGAATCGGTGTGGGCAGTGCCAGGGGAGGCGAATCTGAGTGGCGCACAACGCGCGCGGCTGGCCCTGCTGCTCGGCACAAGTGCGGAGCAAATCAGAAAGAAACTGGGCGAGACCGGGCGGGAATTTGTTTATTTGAAACGGCAATTGCCCCCCGAGCAAGCAGCGCAGGTCGTGCAGTTAAAGCTGCCGGGCGTTCTTCTTCAGCGCGAGTACCGACGCTACTATCCGGCGGCCGAGGTGAGTGCGCATGTGGTCGGCGTCACGGGCGTGGACGACAACGGTCAGGAAGGCATTGAGCTGGCCTATCAGGATTGGCTCAAGGGCAAGCCGGGCAGCCGTCGGGTCATCAAGGACAGGCTTGGCAGCGTAGTGGAGGACGTTGAAAGCATACGCGCGCCACAGCAGGGCCGGGAACTCGCGCTGGCCATCGATCAGCGCATCCAATACCTCGCCTTTCGTGAGCTCAGAAGCGCGATTGCATTGAATCAGGCCAAGGCCGGAAGCGTTGTCGTCCTCGATGTTACTACCGGGGAAGTACTGGCGCTGGCCAACTGGCCCACATACAACCCGAACAACCGCGACACCTTGAAGCCCGGTCGATCGCGCAACAGCGCGGTGGTTGATTTGTTCGAGCCAGGTTCCACCCTGAAACCGTTCACGGTCGCGGCGGCGCTGGAATCCGGCTCGGTCGGCCCGGGCAGCATGATCGATACCGAAGGCGGCCATCTCCTGGTGGGCAACCGCGCCATCCACGATACGCACCCGGAGGGCATACTCAGCGTTGCCCAGGTGATCCAGAAGTCGTCGAACGTCGGCTCGGCAAAGATGGCATTGGCGATGGCGCCGCGCAAGCTCTGGACGATACTTTCCGACGTCGGCTTCGGTGCGCAGACCAAGGTCGAGTTTCCCGGCGAGGCCTCGGGCCGGCTGCGCGCATACCAGACTTGGAAGCCCATCGAACAGGCCACCATGTCCTACGGTCACGGTATATCGGTCAGCCTGGTGCAGTTGGCGCGCGCTTATTCAGTGTTTGCGACCGACGGCAAACTCATGCCCCTCACGCTGGTCAGACGCGATGAGCCTGTCGAAGGCAAAGAGGTCATGTCGGCGCGCACTGCGCATTCGGTGCGCAGGATGCTTGAAATGGTTACGCAACCCGGTGGCACCGCGACACGCGCACAGGTGGCCGGTTACCGTGTTGCTGGCAAGACCGGGACTGCGCACAAACTTGTGGACGGAAATTACGCGCCGGATCGCTATATTTCGTCCTTCGTCGGCTTTGCCCCCGTTTCCAGTCCGCGTCTGGTTATCGCGGTCATGCTGGACGAGCCGGGCGGCAAGGCCTACTTCGGAGGCGAGATTGCCGCCCCCGTGTTTAGCTCGGTCATGGCCGGTGCCTTGCGATTTTTAAACGTTCCGCCCGATGCCGCGCCCGATGCCGCGTTTCCCGGCCATGTGACTGACCGCAATTCCGATCATCTCGTCGGAGGGCGGGTATGACTCCCGGTCTGGAAACTCCGCACCCGGACCAGGCGCAATTCGTCTTCAATTCCATCCAGGCCCTCGGCGTGCCCATTACCGGACTCGCGATCGACAGTCGCCGGATCAAACCCGGTGAACTGTTCCTGGCCTGCCCTGGAATTAAAGGGGACGGTCGCTTACACATTGCACAAGCGATAGCCGCCGGCGCCAGCGCGGTACTCTGGGAAGCCCGGGGTTTTCGCTGGGATCCGGCCTGGCGTGTACCGAATCTGGGCGTGAGCGACCTGCGCGCCAATCTTGGATCAATCGCCAGTCAGTTCTTCGGCAATCCCTCGCACCACATGTGGCTTGCCGGGGTTACCGGCACCAACGGCAAGACGTCGTGCTCGCACTGGATCACGCAATCGCTGAATCGGCTGGGGCGCAAGAGCGCGGTAATCGGCACGCTTGGCAGTGGCTTTCCGGGCGAGCTCGAGGTGGCGCACAACACCACACCCGATGCCGTCGCTTTGCAATCGCAGCTGGCCGCCTTGCGCCTGCGTGGCGCCACCGGCTGCGCCATGGAGGTCTCTTCGCACGGCATCGACCAGGGGCGCATCGATGGCACTGCGTTCGACGTGGCGCTGTTTACCAACCTGACGCGCGATCATCTCGACTATCACAAGACCATGGAGAACTATGGCGCCGCCAAAGCCAAACTGTTTTCCTGGCCGCGACTGAAGCACGCGGTAGTCAATATCGATGACCGCTTCGGTGCCGGGCTCGCGCAATCCATTGATCGTTCGCGCATCAATGTACTCGGTTACGGCTTCGGCAAAGGGGAAATTTCCGGCCACCGCCTGGATCTGTCCACGCGTGGCCTGAAACTTGAAATCAGAACGCCCTGGGGTGTGGCTCAACTCAACAGCGCGCTGATCGGGGCCTTTAATGCGGCGAATCTGCTCGGCACTCTCGGGGTGCTGATGAGCGCCGAAGTGCCGCTGAAGGATGCGGTCGCTGCTCTGGCGCAGTCCGAACCCGTGGCAGGCAGGCTGCAGATGATCAGATTGCCCGGGGCGCCGCTGGTCGTGATCGATTATGCCCATACGCCCGATGCGCTGGAAAAAGTCCTGCAGTCCCTGCGCGATCTGCTTTGCACCGGAGCCAGGCTGCATTGCGTGTTCGGTTGCGGCGGCGACCGCGATCCGGGCAAGCGTCCGCTGATGGGTGAAGTGGCAACGCGTCTGTCTGATTGCGTCATCATCACCAGCGACAATCCTCGATCCGAGAATCCGCGTGCCATCGTGGATGACATCGTTGCCGGAGCGCACGCCAACTACGAAATCGAAACCGACCGCGCTGCCGCGATCATGAGGGTGCTGCAAACGGCCGTGTCCGAGGATGTCGTGCTGATTGCCGGAAAGGGTCACGAAACCTGGCAGGAAATCGGAGGGCAAAAATTGCCGTTCGACGATGCGCAATTGGCGCGCGATCTGCTGCTGCGCGGGATTGGAGGCGTGCGCAATGCTTGATCTGGCCGCTGCCGCCCAGGCGACAGGTGCGCGACAAATGGGCGCCAACAGGTCTTTTGACCGGGTCACGACCGATAGTCGGGACCTGCGCCCCGGAGATTTGTTCGTTGGCATTCGAGGAGAACGATTCGATGGACAGGCGTTCGCGGATCAGGCACTGCAGGCCGGGGCAGCGGCAGTGATGGTGCAGGCGGGCGCACGGATCGCCACCGCCAATGCGTCGGTACTGGAAGTCGACGACACCCGGCTTGCGTTGGGCAGGCTGGCCGCGTTCTGGCGTGGCCGATTTACCGCGCCGCTGGTCGCGGTTACCGGCAGCAACGGCAAGACGACGGTCAAGGAAATTCTGGCTTCAATACTGCGCGAAGTTGCCGGCGAAACCGCAGTGCTGTCCACCATCGGAAACCTGAACAACGACATCGGCATGCCTCTGACATTGCTGCGCCTGAACGCCGGGCACCGGTTTGCGGTCATCGAAATGGGCATGAATCACCTGGGAGAAATCGCCTATCTGTCGCGTCTGGCAAGACCGGACGTGGCAGTGATCAACAACGCCGGCATCGCGCATATCGGCGAACTCGGTTCCGTCGCTGCCATTGCGCAGGCCAAGGGAGAAATATTCCAGGGTCTCAACGAGAGCGGCACTGCTGTCATCAACAACGATGACGCTTTTGCCGACTACTGGCGCGCATTGGTGCGCGATCGGCGCATCGTTGAGTTTGGCATCGATAGCAAGGCTGAGGTTTCGGCGCGGTATGAACTGACTGCGGCAGCGAGCCTGATTACCTTCCGCACGCCGCGAACGCAGTTTGTCGTCACCCTGGGAATTCCGGGGGCACACAACGTCCGCAATGCGCTGGCTGCGGTGGCCTGCGCCAGCGCGCTGGAAATTCCGGAACACGCGATGGCCGCGGGTCTCGCATCGTATCTGGGTGTCAAGTCGCGCCTGCAAGCCAGGCGCCACCGCGGCGGTGCGCTCGTTATCGACGACACCTACAACGCCAATCCTGATTCCATGCAGGCTGCGATCGCGGTACTTGCAGCCTATCCGGGGCGAAAGATTCTGGTCATGGGCGACATGGGGGAACTGGGGCAGGATGCCAGAAAAATGCATGCAGGCATTGGCGAATTCGCAAGACGAGCCGGCGTGAACGCGTTATTCGGACTGGGCGAAATGACGGCAGCCGCAGTGCAAAGCTTTGGTACGGGCGCGCGGCATTTTGCCAGCGTTCCCGACCTCACGCACGCCCTGCTGGAGCAACTCGATCAAACCCCCACGGTGCTGGTCAAGGGCTCGCGCTTCATGCGCATGGAGCGCGTTGTCGAAGCGCTAGGCGTGACCAACGGGGAATCGACCATGAAAGGAAGTGCCTGATGCTTCTTTTCCTGACCCAATGGCTGGCTGAGGACGTGCAAATCCGCGCTTTCAACGTCTTCAACTACATCACGTTGCGGGCCGTCCTCGCGACGCTCACCGCGCTGCTGATTTCCTTCGTCGTCGGACCATTCATGATCCGCAAACTGACCGCCTACAAGGTCGGCCAGGCGGTGCGCGACGACGGTCCGCAAAGTCATCTGACGAAGGCGGGTACGCCGACCATGGGTGGCGCCCTGATCCTGGTCTCCATCGCGATCACAACTTTGTTGTGGGCCGACCTTGGCAACCGCTACGTGTGGGTGGTGCTGGTTGTCACGCTCGGTTTTGGCATCGTCGGATGGGTGGATGACTATCGCAAGGTGGTCCATCGCAATCCGAAAGGCTTGTCGGCACGCAAGAAGTTCCTCTGGCAGTCAGCAATAGGCCTGGCGGCTGCGGTCTATCTCGCCACTTCGGCGACGGTTCCGGCACAGACGGAACTGATCGTTCCGTTCTTCAAGCAGGTCACCTATCCGCTTGGAATCGTCGGCTTCGTCGTAATGAGCTATCTGGTCATTGTGGGCACCAGCAACGCGGTCAATCTGACTGACGGGCTGGATGGCCTGGCAATCCTGCCGACGGTCATGGTCGGCAGTGCGCTCGGAGTGTTCGCCTATGTGGCAGGCAACGCCATTTACTCGCGCTATCTCGGTTTTCCGCTGATTCCCGGAGCGGGTGAACTGACCGTAGTGTGCGCGGCTCTGGCGGGGGCCGGTCTCGCATTCCTGTGGTTCAACGCCTATCCGGCGGAAGTGTTCATGGGCGATGTCGGCGCGCTCGCACTCGGAGGGGCGCTCGGAACCATTGCCGTAATTGTCCGCCAGGAGATCGTGTTGTTCATCATGGGCGGGGTTTTCGTGGTGGAAACGCTGTCGGTTGTGATTCAGGTTGCGTCTTTCAAAATGACCGGTAAGCGCGTCTTTCGAATGGCGCCCTTGCACCATCACTATGAACTCAAAGGGTGGAAGGAAAATCAGGTGGTGGTGCGTTTCTGGATCATCACGATGATGCTGGTGCTGATCGGCCTTTCCACGCTCAAGCTGCGCTGAGCACGAGATGATTCTGGAGCTAAACATCGCAATCATGCGCACCATGACCCGAGCTATCCATGCCATGGGCGATGCGGATCGCAACGCCGGAATGTCCCATGAATAGCCGCCTGCATTTCGAATTGTTTGTCCGTGCTTTGCGCGCGCGCGCCGCGCAGAACGATCCGGCACAACTGTCCCCAAAGGGCATGATTTTCAAACCGGATACGGATGTTGGTTCGATCCGATTGTCGAAAATGCAATCAGCCATGAAAGACGCCGATGCCGATCGAGCTGAAAAATAGGACGGCACTCGTGCTTGGTCTTGGCGCGACCGGCCTGTCGATGGCGCGCTGGCTAAGCGCGCGCGGTGCTTCGGTGAGGGTGGCGGACACCCGGGAGGCTCCTCCCAATGCTGCCCAGTTGCAAAGGGAACTGCCTGCGGTCGAGTTGCACACCGGGGCGTTTCGCCCGGAGAGCTTCGCCGGCGTCAACCTCATTGCCATCAGTCCCGGCGTGGCGCGAACTGAAGTCCTGGTGCGAGCCGCGATTGATCGGGGCATTGAGGTCGTCGGCGATATCGAGCTGTTCGCCAGAATCCGCGATGAGTTCCCCAATGGTCGGGTGATTGCCATCACTGGATCGAATGGCAAGAGCACGGTAACGGAAATGGTAGGCGCCATGGTTCGTGCCGCGAAAATAAGGACGCTTGTGGCCGGAAACATCGGAGTGCCGATACTCGATGCCATGGCGGACATCGCGGCCGGGATCAATCGCCGTCCCGACGTATTCGTCCTTGAGCTGTCCAGCTTCCAGCTTGAATCGACCCGCAGCCTGAATCCCGAGGCGGCGACCGTTCTCAATGTGAGCGAGGACCACCTGGATCGTTATTCCGGCATGGATGAATACACCGCCGCCAAGGCAGGCATTTTTCTTGGTGCCGGCATTCAGGTCGTAAACCGCGACGATGACCGTGTGCGCGCCATGATTGGCCGGGGAAGCAAAGTATTCAGCTTCGGATCGAGCGAGCCGTGGAAAGATGGCGAATGGGGGCTGCGACACAGCGAAGGCCGTCTGTGGCTCGCAGAGGGACGGGCGAACCTGATGGCGGTTTCCGATCTGAAAGTCGCCGGGAGGCATAACGCCATGAACGCGCTGGCAGCGCTGGCATTGTGCCGCGCCCTGCGGCTGCCGTACGAGCCCCTGCTCGAAGCGCTCTTCAACTTCGACGGTTTGCCGCATCGCGTGCAGAAGATTACCGAAGTGCGCGGAGTCACCTTTTACGACGATTCCAAAGGGACCAATGTCGGCGCGACGGTCGCGGCACTGATGGGCCTGGGCGAGAATATCGTTCTGATCGCGGGCGGCGACGGCAAGGGCCAGGATTTTTCGCCGCTATGTGATGCCGTTGCCAGGAAAGCGAAGGGCGTGGTCGTCATGGGCAGGGACGCCGCCAGCATCGCGCAGGCTATTGCGCCATCGGGCGTCAAGACCATGCATGCCGCCGACATGCATGATGCG
>JANNTE010000160.1:0-3231 GCA_031403365.1 Betaproteobacteria bacterium
ATTTTTTTCATTTCCGCAGGAAAGCTTCAGACACGCATGAAGCCTTCGAGCTCGGAGGCGGCCCAGCCGATCACCTTGTTCATGGAGTCGCCGCCCTGGGTGAACTTTGCGATCATCTTGGTCATGGTGGCTTGCGCATACATCTGGCTGGCGATAGCCGTCGGGGCGGGCGACCCCGGGATCGACACGATCTGATCGCCGCCCGGTGGATAGTGGTACAGGGTCCCTTTCGGCGGCCCCGCTTCGGTCCAGATCTTGAAGTCGCGCAGGCCCGAGAAGGCCGGGATGTCGAATCCGCCGCTTGCCAGCACCATTCTCTCCACCGACGAGCGCTGGGAAAGAAAGGTAATGAGGCTGCGCGCGGCGGATTTGTTTTTCGAGAATTTCCAGATGCCCCAATAGAACGGCAGGCCGGGTTGATAGCGTCCCTTCGGCCCCTTGGGCGCAGGGAATGTCCACAGTTGCTCGGCGATCTTTGGATTGTCACGCTTGGCGACGGCATAGGCGCTGGGCGGGTTCATGATCATGGCGCCTTTGCCGGAGATCAGCCATTTGTTGTTGGAGGCATCGTCCCAGGCGAAAATATCCGGCGGCAGGAACTGCACCAGTTTCTTCGCGTACTCGAGCACCTGCCGCGTGGCATCGGAGTCGACGGTGATGTTTCCCTTGGCATCGACCAGATGTGCGCCAAATGCGGAGAAGATGGCGCCCGCCGAGTCCACCGAATCGGCCGTCTGTCCCATTCCGATGCCGATCGGGAATCCAGCCTTGTGCAGTTTCTCCGCCGCGACCAGGAAAGTATCCCAGGTCCATTTGTCGGTGAGCGCTTTGTCCGGCGGCGCGCCGGCCGGATACATTTTGGTGAGGTCGATCCCGGCGTGCTGCCTGAACCGGTCGATGCGCCCACACGGACCCTTGATCTGGCTGCCGGAAGTAGCCGGCACGCCCAGCCAACTGCCATTCTGCTTGCCGAGGTACTCGACCGCCGCCGCCGGGCTGCCGTATTGCGCGATCAGCGCCTGCACGATGTCGTCGACCGGCTCCAGGGTCTTTGCCTGCGCTGCGGCATACCAGGTGGGAAACGAAAGGATGTCATGCCCGGACTTCGCCTGCGCTTCCGAGGTGATGGTGAGCAGCAGTTTGCTGCCCTGCGAAGTGATGAAGTCGATCTTGAGGTCGACCTTTTCCTTTGCCCCCCACTCGTTGCACAACTTGGCGAGCGCGTCGTTGGCGCCGGGAACCCAGTGGTCCCAGAAGCCGACCGCCAGCGAGCCGGCTGCACGGGAGGTGCGAACATAAGGCGCCAGCGCCGCTGCGCCGGAAGCCGCCAGAAAGCGGCGACGATCGAATGTACGTGTAGACATCTCCGGCTCCCCGTTGATGCGACGTGCTATCCCGGAATTTATATTGTGTCGCGCGGTGATCGCACTGTGGAACACATACTAGACTCGTTCATTGATCAGGTCTACGGGAGCCAGGCATTGGGCGCGCGGAAGCGGGTGAGAGGAGGCGGGTGCGAGTCGACGTGTGGTGCGGTCAGGGCCGCGCCCCAAGTCGGATACAACTTGCTCCCGGCAAGACGTCCACATCCATCTCGAGCCCCACGGCGCCCGATTGGGTCTGTACGACAGCACACATTGCGCGGTGACAACGGCTGGGCGTGCACATTGTGCTTTGCCCGCAAGTCCTTTGCAGGGTACTCATTCCCCATGTGCGGCAACGGACGGATTGCCAGAAGGCGCTTGTACATACTGCGCTCTTCGCACTTGCTCAAGGCGAGGGTCGCGGCGCAGTAGTGCGTACCGCCCGTCGCAAATACATGCGTAGTTCAAGGCTGTGCGAACCGCGCGCACCTTAACATGCGCTTCGGATCAATTTAACCCTTCCCTGTCACTGGAGAAAACCATGGTTCCGATACACACCAAACCGTTGCCCGAGAGAACTCCCCTCGAAAGACGAAATAGCACTGATCGCCGCAAGGGCACTGCGGACCCTTCTGAAACCGCCGCTGGCGGTATGCAAGGAGAAGGTAACTATGACGCCGCACGCAATTTCAACGAGGCCCAACACCAATTTGTCGCATCTGGCAAAGTTGAGGCGGCAGCCCGGGCGGCGGCGCCCGGCTCCGACGCCGAGCAGCGGGAGATGATCGCGGCAGAAGAGGAGGGCAAACGGCCCGCCAATGGAGAAAGCCGCGCAACTGGAAAGCCATAGCGCAAGTCCGGGGCAGCGAGAGTTCGCGGGAAGGATGCTTATCAGAACAGCCGCTCATCCAATCTTGTGGTGGGTGTGAGGTGGGTTTTGTGGGCCGCCAGCCCCCTTGACCCGCTATGTGCGGTACCGTACAGACCAAGCGTATTGCCCGGGCAATATTGCACACGCGTACGGTTGTCACACCTACCTGTCTGCTGCCGGGTGCTGCGCGCCTCGATGTGCCCGGCGATTTTTCATCCCCATCAGTTTTATCAAAGGAGGTCTCAATGTTTATCGATGCAATCTCACGGCGAACAATGCTACGACTGGGCTCGGCGTTGATCTGTGCAATGTGCGCATTCGGCTCGTATTCGAGTATCGCCGCCGATACGGCCAAAAAGTTAATGCTGTCCGGTGAGCAGGAAGTGCCGCCGGGCAAGAGCGCAGGCAAAGGAGCTGGAGCCATCATCATCGCGGCCGACCATTCCGTAAGCGGAAGCGTCACGACCACTGGTATTGCCGGAACGGCGGCGCACATTCATGAAGGGACCGCCAGCCAGAATGGGCCTGTGGTCATCGCACTGGCCAAGGATGGCGATACCTATTCGGTACCTGCGGGAGCAACGTTAACCGACGCACAGTTTAAGAGCTATCAGGCAGGAGAGCTGTATATCAACGTTCACACCGCAGCGAATCCAGACGGCGAACTGCGTGCGCAACTCAAGCCCTGAAATCTCGTGAAATAACGGCGGTCAGGACAGGCAACAGCGTTCCTGCACGCGCCGGATTTACCTTCCCAAAACCGGTTTTCGGGTCGAGACCCTCGGATCATATTCAGAACCGAGGGTCTGTCTTCTCCGAGGGTGCCAAAGTCCTTGCATCTCTGATCCGGTATGCGCAATTGCTCTTCCCTCCCGGACCCGCGGGTGATGCACCCGCGGGCCGTCATCGCAGACAGGTCCTGTACCGATACTCTTCCCGCGCTCCAACGCACGGAATTCCACCCGCTTTGTGCGTGCCCTTGCGCTGGGGCGCGGG
>JANNTE010000161.1:0-8076 GCA_031403365.1 Betaproteobacteria bacterium
CCTTCAGCGTCTCGATCTCTTGCTCGGCCTGGCGCAGACGCTGTTCGGTGGCGCTGTCCCCATTGCTGCCGTGCAGTGCCCGGGTGTCACTGAGCGCCTCGTCCAGAATGCCGACGATTTGATGCACATCCGGGGTCGAGCGAATGCGTCTGGCGTACTCCTCGATGCGGCGATAGTAGTGATCGGAGTCCGCAGGCAGGTTCGGAGCGGACAAAAAAGGCATTTTGGCGGCGCCGTGCCGGTCCCCCAGTGTCAAATGCATCATGTCCTCCAGTGTCACTGCCATGGCAATGTCCTCTTTTTGGATTTGTGTCGGATGCAACTATAGTCGCCGGGAGTCAACGGCCAAGCATGGAAAAGAGGGGGGAAAAGGCGTCAAATCCCGTGGCTGGGAGGGGGCAGGATCAGCCCGGCCAAGGGTGAAAAGACTGCGCGCCGGCTGCGCGGTGCTCCATGCCTGGCGCCGATTTCGCCGCTTTTGTTGCGCAAACAGCCGTGGCAACACTCGATCATATGAGCCACCAGGTACGAAGCACTGCACTAGCCCCTTGCCGCAGCCACCGGCCCCGCATCTTCCTCGGCCACCACAACCCGGTTCTTGCCGGCGCGCTTGGCCTGATAGAGGGCGCGGTCGGCGCGCACGATCGGCAGATCGAGTTCTTCGCCCGGCTGGCGTTCAGTGAGGCCGCAACTGAAGGTGACCAGCAAGCGCTTGTTGGCATGCAGAAAGAATCGCTTGGTCAGCTCGCGTTGCAGCCGGGTGAGCACTTCGGTTGCGGCAGCGATGTCCGAATCAGGCAACAACACCACAAATTCCTCGCCCCCATAGCGCGCCAGCTGATCGCTGGGGCGCAGGTGTTCCTTGATGATGCCGACGATGTATTGCAGCGCCTCATCGCCGGCCTGGTGACCGAGGCTGTCGTTGAGTGCCTTGAAATTGTCTATGTCGAGAAGCGCCACGCTCATCGCTGAGTTCTGGCGATCGGCACGCCCCGCTTCGCTCTTGAACGCTTCGTCCAGCCCGCCGCGATTGAGGACGCCGGTCAGAGGATCCTGGCGCACCCGGGCCGTCATTTGTTCGAGATCGTGCTCCATCTGCTGGATGCGCAGTTCCGCATGCTTGACGTGCTCGCGGGCGCTGGCAAGCGCGCTGCGCGATTGCTCGGCGTTGTCTTTCATGGCCCGGGTGTCGCGGACCAGCTCGCGGATGATCTCGTTGATCGAATCGAGATCCTGGGTATGCTCCAGCTTGTCCGAGTAGGAGCCCAGTTTTTCCTGATAGGTGCCGGTGAAATCGGACATTTCTCCGAGGCGCTCGATAAAATTCTGCAACAGCGACTTCAGGCTGGCCCTGGCTTCTTCGACGCCACGCTTGAGCGCGCTCTGCTTGGCCATCAGATCCTTGATGGCCTGCTCTGCCTGATCGATCACCTCCGGTGTCAGCGGGCGACTCAGTACCGCCTTGACGATTGCCACCTGGCCCTGAATCCAGTGATCGCCTTCCACCAGTTGCTCAACGTTGTCGATCAACAAACGCAAGAGGCCCAGCAGTGCTTCGCGCATGCGGCCGTCGCCACCACCTTGCAGTTCGATGCGGCGGGTGAATTCGCGCAGATCGCTACCGAACTTTTCGAGCAATGCCGGGCTGGATGCCTGGCGTGCGCGAGTGGCGAGCGTGTGCGCTTCCCAGGCCAGGTCCGGCATGTGGCGCAGCAGGCCGGGCAGCGTCGTTTCCAGCGTCGTGGCAAGGCAATCGCGCAGCAGGCCAACGCTGGCGGGTAAAGGGTCGCTGGTACGGGGCTGTTCTGGTGCCGGACCCATATGATCCTTGACATCGTCATCGCTGACGAGCGGGGTCGCGCCGGTATGCTCGCCCATCTGCAGCGGTTTCGATGGTTCGCTTTCTTTCCACGCCGCGACCAGTGCCTCCAGCCGGGACAACAGGGTTTCGCTATTCGCGGTTCCGGACATCAAGGAATCGAGCGCGCTTCGCTTGCGGGCCTTGGTCCAGGCGGCATTACCGTGGTCGAATCCGCCGATGAGTTCCTTGAGCAGGCGCGGCCACGACTGGGACGAACCGGCAGTCCGGGCTGTAGCGCCGGTGATATTGGCCAGTGCAAGGATGGCGCTGCGGGAACTTTGCCAGTCGCGTCGTGCCAGTGCCTGCTCCACCGCCTTGCGGGCGGCCTGTCCGCCATTGGCGTCCGCAAGGGATTTGACGCTTTCGGCCAGCTTGAGATCGAGCGGCTGGTCCTCGCCATCGTCGGGTCGACCGCTGATGCCCTGATAAACCGCGCGGAAATTATCCGGAGTCGGGGCCATGCGCCGCGATGCAAGCTGAATCAAGGTTTCGCGTGCAATTTCCGCGGGACTCAAAGGAGCGTTCATGGTCGATCCGGGTGTGGTCGCATCTGCTTCCACACCTAAATATTGCGGCATGCACGGCATCGGAGGTCTGCGGGAGTGCAAACCGGCTGCTCCGTGCCGGGCCGGTGCGGGCAGCTATCGGGAGTATCGGCGCCGAGGCAGGCCTACTTTAACCACTCGGGCCACAATCGCGCCCGGAACCCGCAAAGCCGGGACGACCTTACGCCGAAGGACGCAGCCCGGGGGGGCTAGTCGACGAGGCCGTGCCTGGTCGCGTATTGCGCGACTTCGACGTTGTTTTTCAATTGCATTTTCTCCAGCAGCCGGGTTCGATAGACGCTCACCGTCTTCGGACTGATGGACATCGTCTCGCCGATTTCGATCAGGGTCTTTCCGCGTGCCAGCATGCGCAGCGTGTCGAACTCCCGGTCGGAGAGCATCTCGTGCGGAAGCTTCTCGCTGTTGTCGCCGAGCGAGCGTGCCAGTTCTTCGGCAAGCTCCGGGCTCAGATAGCGCCGGCCGCCGGCCACCTGGCGGATGGCCGCCACCAATTGCAGATGCGCACTTTTCTTGTTCAGGTAACCCGAGGCGCCGGCCTTGATTGCCCGCACCCCGAATTCGTCCTCCGCATGCATGGTCAGCATGATGACTGGCAGGTTGGGTTTATCGCGCTTGATTTGTTTGAGCATCTCGATGCCGTTCTTGTCGGGCAGCGAGACATCGAGCAGCACCATGTCGTATTCATGTTCGCGCAGCAGGCGCGTGGCTTCCGCGCTGGAACCGGCTTCCGCAGCCACGTTAATGTCGGTTGTTTCCGACACAATTTGACGCAGGCCATGACGCACGATGGCATGATCGTCGACGATGAGCAGGCGGATCGCATTCAAACTTGTCATGAGTTCATCCTTGTCATGAGTTCATTCTGTAGAGCTTCCCAAAGGCGGGTCCAGCGGCGCCATCAAGGGTTCCCCGGTTTCATCTGGACGTTTGGCGGGCAGGAGTACGCGCACCTGGGTGCCCGCCCCCGGGGAACTCGCTATGTCGATGGTACCACCGAGGAACCCGGCGCGTTCGCGCATGCCGCGAATGCCATACGAGCCGAGCTTCTTCGTGTCGTCCCCATGCATGCCTTTGCCATCATCGACCACGCTGAGCAACACGGAGCTGCCGTCGTCTTCGATTGAAATGGCCACATGCGAAGCGGCCGCATGCTTGGAGATATTGGTCAGCGTTTCCTGACAGATCCGAAACAAGGCGGTGGAAAACTCGGGGTCGAGTTCGATCTCGTCCGGCGAACAGACGAATTTGCAGCTTATGCCCATGCGCTTGCTGAATTCCTTGACCTGCCACTCGATCGCGGCGGTTACGCCGTAGTCGAGGACCGACGGGCGCAGACTGCGCGATATGCGTC
Source organism: Betaproteobacteria bacterium (assembly GCA_031403365.1). Taxonomy (GTDB): domain Bacteria; phylum Pseudomonadota; class Gammaproteobacteria; order Burkholderiales; family JACQAP01; genus JACQAP01. Next base: position 3,779 of record JANNTE010000161.1, read on the forward strand.
CGGTTGTCTCAATGGCTGAATCCAGCAGCCACTGCATCCCTGCCGCTTTTTCCGCAAGCTCCCGCTGGTCCGGGCGCAGGCGGCTGTGTATCCAGGCCAGGTCGATCTTGGCCGCGGTCAAGGTGCCACCCAGATCGTCATGAATCTCGCGGGCAATATGGGCACGCTCCTCTTCCTTTACCCGCTCGACATGCGAGGCCAACTGCCGCAGTTGCTGCCGCTGGTTTTCAATGGCCTGCTGCGCAACCTTGCTGTCGTTGATGTTGGAGATGATGCCGTCGGATATGACGGCGCCTGAAGGCAGTTTGCGCACGCGCGCGCGCAGGTTGATCCATTTGCAGTCTTCGGTATTTAGCCCGAATCGGATGCGGCCTTCCCAGTTGCTTGGAATCAGTTGGGTGGCGGAGCGCTTGCGCGATGCGATGAAGCTGGGGCGATCTTCGGGCACGATAATGGCGATCATCGCTTCCGGGCGGGAGATCAAGGTTTCCGCGCTCACACCCAGAACCAGTTGGCAACCCTCGCTCACGTATGCATAGTCGGCGCTGCCGTCCGCGTGCAGCAAGGCCTGAAACACCACGCCGGGCAGGTTGTCGGTGATGGCCTGGAAGCGTGCCTCGCTTTCGCTGAGTGCGGCGATGGCGAGGTCGTATTGCCGTTTGGCATCCTGTTCCCGCAGATTGCGCGCAATGACCGGGACCAGGCGATGCAGGCTTTGCTTGGTGACCAGATCGGAAGCCCCGGCCCTGATAATGGCAGCCGCGGACTCCTCGCCGATCGCCCCCGAGACCACGATCATCGGTGCGTGTTGGCCTGCATGCTCCAGTATTTCAAGGGCCTCGATGGCACTGAAACGAGGCAGATTGAAATCCGAGAGTATCAAATCCCAGGTGGCGAACTGGAGCGCTTCGCGCAACTGTTCCGCGGTTTCCACGCGGCGGCTCTCGATCCTCAATCCGCCGTCAATGAGATTGGCGAGAATGAAGTCGGCGTCGTCCACCGAGTCTTCTATGAGCAGGGTCTTGAGTACTGTGTCGCGGTTCATCGGGCAATCACAGTGAAAGTCGCACCCTTGCCGGTGTCACCGGTGGCCGTGATCTCCCACCCGTGGAGGCTGGCGATGCGCCGCGCAATCGCCAGCCCGATCCCGGATCCCGCGAATTCGGTCTGGCTGTGCAGCCGCTGGAAAGCGCCGAATAATTTATCCGCAAAACGCATGTCGAATCCGGCGCCGTTGTCGCGCACCAGGAATCCCGGGCCGTCCGCAACAGCAAGCGCGCGAACTTCGATGCGGCCGCGCGGCGCGGATTGACTGAACTTCCATGCGTTGGCGAGCAGCCTTTCCAGCAAATCACGCAGCAGCGCCGGGTCAGCCTCAATCCGGATGTCCGGCTCGATGTCGATCTCGATCTCCCGCTGCGGTTGCGCCGTCGTCGCCGCCAGTTCGGCGAGTACCGCTGTCGCCAGTTCGGAAACCGCGACGGTGCGCACATTCAGGGTGGCGCGCGCGACTCCTGCCAGGTTCTTCAAATCGGCGAGCATCCGGTCGGTTTGCAGCACGGCGCGCCGGATGCCGTCGAGCATGTCGCGTTCGCGATTGCCCAGGGCGCCGCCGCCGTTCTGGCACAGCATCTCCGCGTAGCGGTCGATGCGGCGCAGCGGCGCCTGCAGGTCGTGCGAAACGGCGTAACTGAACGACGCCATTTCTTTATTCAGGGCGGCAAGTCGCCGTGAATTCTCCCTGGTCTGTAATTGCATCCCGGCGTTGACTGCCAGAGCCTGCTCCAGCGCTTCCCGGACCTGGGTAATATCGGTGAGCACAGCGCAGCAGCCCGCAGCATATGCGCGGTCGGGTTCATCAGGCACAAGATCAAGCCGGAAACACCGGCGCCGGCCGTCATGCAGGGTAAGCTGGCAATCAAGATGAATATCTTCCCCGGCCATGGCGCGACGCATCAGGCCGGCGGTGTCCTGGATCTCCGTTGCACGGAAAATCTCCTCCACGTGAAGTCCGGTCAACAGGTTGCCCGGGCCGCGAAAGGCGCGATGAAATCCAGCGCTGGCGGAACGGCAACGCATGTCGGCATCGAAAATCGCGATCATATTGAAGTATGGCGGGAAATCGGAGTCGTCCAAGAGTATATTAAAGGTGCCCGTTGTGCCTCGGGTGCAAGCCGGAACCGACCGGCCATGCCAGGAGCGTCTTCCATGGGAAAGCGCGCGACCGTAATGGTGGTGGATGACGATGAGTACGAGAGGTCGCTCTTTCGCATACTCCTCGAACCGTGTGGCTACGAAATCCTGGAAGCACTGGACGGCCCGGCCTGCCTGGGCGCCTGCGCGAATCGCTTGCCTGACCTGGCGATCATCGATATTCAATTGCCAGGGATGAGCGGTTTCGAGTTGGTGGCCGAGCTGCGCAAGTGCTACAGCCGGGCCAGCTTGCCGCTGCTGATGATGAGCGGCGAAGGCGATGCGGTCGCGTACGCCAAAGCGAGCGCGTTGGGTGCCGACGATTTCCTGCTCAAAGGCACGGATGCCGGGGTGCTGTTCGAGCGCATCGCTGCCTTGCTCGCCCGCACCCATGCGAAGTGACGCCTGGCGGTGTTGTCGAAAATGCCATAGTCACAGGAAGCGCCTGCATCACACCTGTGAATTCAGATAGACGTCGAGACGGTCGATTTCCGATGTCAGCGGCTTGCGCAAAGCCTTGGCCGCGCGCGCATTGCCTTTGCGCGCTGCCGTGGTAATGCGTTCGCAAATGATTGCCAGAGACGTCGCACCCACGGTCAGCGCCGCTCCACGCAGGCGATGGGACAGCGCGGCGGCCAGCTCCAGATCGGCACTATCGAGCGCGGCCTGAAGCGATCGGCCTTCTTTGATCTTGCTGGACCTGAATTTCGTCAACACCATCCGCTGCATGGCAGTATCGTGGCCGATGACCCGCGCCAGCGCGGCATGATCGATTGGCGCGGGCTTGCTTCCAGACGGCGTGCGCCGCAGTGCCGGCACAGTGGCGTCGGTGGCCGGTTGCGCAGGCCGGGGCTTGCGGGCGGTTTTCGCCGGATTTTTTCCGTGCCGGGGAAGCCACTTCGCGAGCTTTCGCGCCAGCACGGCCATTTCCACCGGTTTGGCCAGGAAATCGTCCATCCCCGCCGCCGTGCAACGTTCGGCATCTTCGCTCATGGCGTTTGCGGTGCAGGCCACGATCGGGATCCGCGAGCCTGTTCCGCGCCCGGATTCCTCGGTTCGGATCCGGCGCGCGAGTTCGTAACCGTCCATGACCGGCATCTGGCAGTCGGCCAGCACCAGCGCAAAATCGCCCTGCCGCCATTTTTCCAGCGCCTCGTCGCCGTTGCTCGCTCCTTCGGCGGCGTAACCGAGGTGGATCAACTGGCGCAATGCCACATCCAGATTGACCGGGTGGTCATCCACGGCCAGCACGCGCGGCCTGCCGGTATCGCCGGTGTTGGCGTCTGCTCCGGCGCGCCAGAGAAATGCCGATTCGGTTGTTGTATCCGCCATTGGCAGGGATTCGCTCGATATCGGCATCGGCAGACGCAGGCGGCAGATCGTTCCCCACTGCGGTGCGCTTTCAATCGTCACTTCACCGCCCATCATGCGCGCGAGCCCACGTGAAATTGCCAGTCCCAGCCCCGAGCCGCCATAGCGTTGGGTGGTGCGCGCACTGGCCTGTACAAACGGCTGAAACAAGTACTCCAGGGTTTCGGGTTCGATGCCTGGACCGGTGTCCTCCACCTCGAACAGGACATGCTGAACGCCCCCGACGGTCATGCCTTCGAGCTGCGCACGCAGTTCAATGTGTCCGCGCTCGGTGAACTTCACGGCGTTGCTGATCAGGTTGAACAAGATCTGCCGTATGCGCAGGGGATCGGCGCTGACAACCGGGGCGATTGCCGAATCGAATCGCCGGGTAAGGGCGACAGCCTTGGATTGCGCTTGACCAGCGAAAGCGAGCAGGACCGATGCGGTGAGGTCGGCCAGGGCAACCGGCTCGCGCGAAATCGACACTTGTCCGGCTTCGATCCTGGAAATATCGAGCACGTCGTTGATGATGCCGAGCAGGGATTTGGACGACTCACGCATGGTGCCGAGCAGGGTTTTCTCGTCGGGTTCCAGATCGGCATCCGCCAGCAGATCAACGATGCCGACGATGGCGTTCATCGGGGTGCGGATTTCGTGGCTCATGGTGGCGAGGAAGCTGCTCTTGGCGCGATTCGCAGCATCGGCCGCCTCTTTGGTCTCACTCAATTGGAGTTCGAAGGCCCGTCTCTCGC
>JANNTE010000162.1:0-28304 GCA_031403365.1 Betaproteobacteria bacterium
TGGCAGATCACCAGCAGCGCCCCGGGCATCAGTCCTAGGCCGATCATTGCCAGGCCATTGACTGACATCAGCGCGCGCACCTCCACGCTCGGCGCGATCGGGTGCAGGTCGACCGGCGCGTCGAAATACATGAGCTTGACCACGCGCAGATAGTAGAAGGCGCCGACGACTGAAAACAGCACCGCCGCCACGGCCAGCCAGAGATAACCGGCGGGCAGTATCGCCTGCAACACGAACAGTTTGGCCCAGAAGCCCGCAGTCGGCGGTATGCCGGCCATGGAAAACATGAGCAGCATCATCATGAAAGCGTACCAGGGATGGCGCTGATTCAATCCCCTGAAGTCCTCGATGTTCTCCGCCTCGAACCCTTCGCGCGAGAGCAGCAGGATCATGCCGAAACCGCCCAGACCCATTAACACGTAGATGATCGTGTAGAACATCGCCGCACCGAATCCTTCCACCGTACCGCTGAGAATTCCCAGGAGAAGGAAACCCATGTGCGAAATGGTCGAGTAGGCCAGCATGCGCTTCAGGTTGGTCTGGGCGACCGCCGTGATATTGCCGATCGCCAGCGAGGCGACGGCGAGAATGACCAGCATCTGCTGCCACTCCACGACCAGTTCCTGCGCGCCCAATGCCTCAACCAGCATGCGCATCACGAAGGCAAATGTGGCCAGCTTCGGTGCGGTACCGATGAGCAGGGTTACCGCCGTTGGCGCACCGTGGTAGACATCGGGCACCCACATATGGAACGGAACGGCGCCGAGCTTGAAGCCCAGACCCGCCACCACGAACACAAGGCCGAAGATGAGGATGGTCCCGTTGGCGTCGCTGTCGGCAATGCGCTGGGCCACCTCGGTCAATTCCAGCGAACCAGTCGCGCCGTAAATCATCGACATGCCGTAGAGCAACAGGCCGGACGCAAGCGCCCCGAGTACAAAGACTTCATCGCCGCTTCGGTGCTGACTCCCGAGTCGCGCGGCAGGGCTACCATGGCGTAGAGCGACAGCGACATCAGCTCGAGGCCGAGATAGAGCACCAGGAAGTGATTCGCCGAAATCATGACCATCATCCCCAGCGTGGCAAACAGCGCGAGCGCGAAGAACTCGCCGCGGTACATACCGCGAAACGAAATATAGGATCGCGAATACGCAAGCATCACCGCCACGCTCACGCAAACGGCGATCTTCAATACGTCCGACATGGGATCACCGACATACATGCCGTTGAACGTGTAGGCCACGTCTTCACCGCCGATCACCAGCAGAATTCCCGCCGTGACGATGAGGGTGATCTGGGTTGCAATGTATGTCCAAACCCGCAACCGGTCGGGGAGGAACAGATCGACCATGAGGATCACCAGGACCATCGTCAGCACGAAAATCTCGGGGGCGGCGAGCAGGAAATCGGGGAGTTCGTAGTCCATGATCCTAGGGGCGAGGAATGAGGGGCGAGGGGCGGGGGATGAGAGGCGAGGGGCTGGGCGCGAGCGGAAAACGCTGCGTCGGGATTCTTCCTGCCCTGGCCCCCAGTCCCTGCTGGCTGGTCCCTGTTTTCATAGCTTGCTCTTCATTGCCAGCGCCAGCACTTCGCCCACCGACGTATGCAGCAACGAAGCAAAGGCTTGCGGATACAAGCCCATGCCGAGTACCGCGACCGCGAACAGCGTCAGCACAATCGCCTCGCGCATGCCGATATCCGACAAGGCCTCGACGTGGCTGTTGGCAACGGCGCCGAACACCACGCGCTTGTACATCCACAGCGTGTAGGCAGCGCCGAACAGCAACGTGGTCGCTGCGATTGCCGCATACCAGAAGTTTTCCTGCATGGCACCCATCACCACCAGAAACTCGCCGACGAAGCCACTGGTTCCAGGCAGACCGGCGTTAGCCATTGCGAACAACATGAAGAAGGCGGCGAACACCGGCATCTTGTTGACCACGCCGCCATAATCCGCGATGGAGCGCGAGTGCATGCGGTCGTAGAGCACACCAACGCAAAAGAACAGCGCGCCGGACACGAATCCATGCGACACCATTTGAATGACCGCACCTTCCATGCCGATCTGATTGAACAGAAAAATGCCCAGGGTGACGAATCCCATATGCGAGATCGACGAATAGGCGATCAGCTTCTTCATGTCGGTCTGAACCAGCGCAACCAGTCCGATGTAAACCACGGCAATCAGGGACAGGCCGATGACCATCGGCGCCAGCACGTGACTCGCATCCGGGAGTATCGGCAGCGACAGTCGGATGAAACCGTATGCCCCGAGTTTCAGCATCACCGCTGCCAGCACCACGGAACCTCCCGTGGGCGCCTCCACGTGCGCGTCCGGAAGCCAGGTATGCACCGGGAACATCGGAACCTTGACCGCGAAAGCGGCAAAAAATGCGGCAAACAGGAACAGTTGCGCAGTTAACGGGATCGGCAACAGGTAGTAATCCTGCAAGGCGAAACTGCCCTCCGAGACCGAATACAGATAAATCAGCGCAACCAGGGTCAGCAACGATCCGAGCAGGGTGTAGAGAAAGAACTTCAGCGCCGCGTATACGCGATTCGGTCCGCCCCAAACGCCGATAACAATAAACATGGGTATCAGCGTGGCCTCGAAGAATACGTAAAACAACGCCGCATCCAGGGCGCAGAACACACCGTTCATCAGCCCCGACAGAACCAGAAAGGCCGCCATATACTGCGCGACACGGCTGTCGATGACTTTCCAGCCTGCCAGAACGACCAGCACCGTGGTAAAGGTGTTCAAAAGTATCAGCAGCAACGAAATGCCGTCGATACCGAGGTGATAGTTGATGTTGTAGGACTCGATCCATGGCAAGAGCTCGACGAATTGCATGCCTTGAGCGGCCGCGTCGAATTCGAAATACAGCGGCAGCGCCACGACAAAGCCGGCCAGCGCGCCAGCCAGCGCCAGCCAGCGCGCAAGCGCGGCGTTGCGGTCTGGCCCGGTCAGAAGCACGGCAACGCCGGCAAATATCGGAAGCCAGATGACCGTGCTGAGCAGTGTTGGTCCGGTCATGTTCCTAGCTTCTTGCGAACCAGAGTGTGAGCAGAGCGAAAACGCCGATGATCATGGTGAAGGCGTAGTGATAAACCAGGCCTGATTGCAGTTTGCGCGCGAGGACGGCGAACCATCCCACCAGTCGCGCCAAGCCATTGACGAATACGCCGTCAATCACCGCCACGTCGCCGCCTTTCCACAATCCGCGGCCAAGCAGTCGCGCCCCTCCGGAGAAAAACCAGTCGTTGAATCGGTCAAAATAGTACTTGTTGTCCAGCAACGTGGTAATCGGGCCGAAAACGCCGCGAAATTTTTCCGGCAGATCGGTGCGCAGCAGATAAAGAAACGCGGCTGTCGCGATGCCGCCTGTCGACAGCCAGAAGGGCCAGGTGGTAAGCGCATGCAGCATCATTGCCAATACGCCGTGGAAATTTTGCCCGAGCTCAGCCAGCACATCATGGGATGCGCCAACCACAATCGCATCGCCGAAATAACCGCCAAACAGGATTGGTCCGATCCACCAACCGGCGCCGACCGCCGGAATCGCCAGCAGCAGCAGCGGCACGGTTACGACGGCAGGCGATTCATGGGGCAGGTGGTCGTGATGCTGCCCGTGCGCATCGCCGTGCCGGCCGTGCGCGTCGGCGATGGCAAATCGTGGCGCGCCATGAAAGGTCATGAACATCAGCCGGAAGGTGTAGAAAGCGGTGACAAAGACGCAGACCAGCACGCAGAAGTAGGCAAACCCGCTGCCCGGCAGGCTAGACAAAGCCACCGCCTCAATAATCGCGTCCTTGGAGAAGAAGCCGGAGAAACCAGGAACGCCCGCGCTTGCCAGTGCCCCGATCATCATCGTGGCATAGGTAATCGGCAGGTATTTTCGCAGGCCGCCCATTCTGCGCATATCCTGTTCGTGATGCATGGCGATGATGACCGAACCGGCGCCGAGAAACAGCAGCGCCTTGAAGAAAGCATGCGTGACCAGATGGAACATCCCGGCCGCATAGGCCGAGGCGCCCAGCGCCACGGTCATGTAACCCAACTGGGAAAGCGTCGAATAGGCCACCACGCGCTTGATATCAGTCTGCACGATTGCCACCAGCGCCATGAACAATGCCGTGATCGCGCCAATAACCATGACGAAAGAAAGTGCCACTTCGGAAAGCTCGAATAAATGCGACATGCGCGCGACCATGAAAATGCCGGCCGTCACCATGGTAGCGGCATGGATTAACGCGGAAATTGGCGTGGGGCCTTCCATTGAATCGGGCAGCCAGACATGCAGCGGAAATTGCGCCGACTTGCCCATTGCCCCGATGAACAGCAGTATGCAGATGGTGGTCATGAGCGGCCAACGGCCGAATCCCACGTCGAGACTCTGGTTCGCCAGTTCCGGCGCCATTCCGAACACCTGAGCGTAATCGAGGGAACCGAAGTACGCGAGCACCAGGGCAATGCCGAGCAGGAATCCAAGATCTCCGACCCGGTTGACCATGAATGCCTTCAAATTGGCATAGATCGCACTTGGCCTGGTGTACCAGAAACCGATAAGCAGATAGGACACCAACCCGACCGCTTCCCATCCGAAAAACAGTTGCAGGAAGTTGTTGCTCATCACCAGCATGAGCATCGAAAACGTGAACAGCGAGATGTAACTGAAAAATCGCTGGTAACCGGGATCGTCGGCCATGTACCCGATGGTGTAGATATGCACCATGAGCGACACGAAGGTGACCACGACCATCATCGTCGCCGACAGCCTGTCGATCAGGAATCCGACCTCCAGGGTGATATCGCCACTGGTGATCCAGGTATAAAGCGACCCATTGAAAGTGTGTCCCGCCAGCACGTCCCGGAACACCAGAACAGCGGCGATGGTGGAAATCACCATGCCCGCGATGGTCACGATGTGCGATGCGCGCCGGCCGATGACCCGGCCCAGCAGCCCAGAGATCAGCGCACCGGCAAGCGGGGCGAGAGGGACGATCAGGTAGAGAGAATTCATATCCAAAAAAGCCTGGGGGATAAGACACCCGGAATATCGGACAACGCGCCTGCGCTTCGGCGAAGTTCCGTCGTCAAACCCGCTGTCCTCTCTGCTGACCTTTGACGACTCACGCTGTTCACCCTTTCAGTTGGTCCAGATCATCGACGTTGATGCTGCGCACGTTTCGGAACAGCACCACCAGAATGGCCAGTCCTATCGCGGATTCCGCCGCCGCGACGGTCAGGATGAAGAACACAAAGATCTGTCCGGCCGTATCGTCCAGGAAGTGGGAGAAGGCGATGAAATTCATATTGACCGCGAGCAGCATCAGCTCAATGGCCATGAGCAGGATGATGACGTTCTTGCGATTCAGAAATATCCCGACCACGCTGATCGCGAACAGTATCGCGCCGAGAATCAAGTAGTGCGACAGAGAGATCATTTCGAATCCTCCCCGGCCCGCTGCTCCGATTTCATCTTCACCATGCGCACGCGATCCCGGCGGCGCACTTTCATCTGTTGCGCGGGATCGACGTACTTGGTGTCCTTGCGCTGGCGCAGGGTCAGCGCTATGGCCGCCACGATGGCCACCAGCAGGATGACGGCCGCGATTTCGAACGGATAAACGTAGTCGGTGTAAAGCAGTCGGCCCAATTCGCGTGTATTGCTGTAATCAGCCGCGCGCGCTTCCGGCTGCGGCATCGCCTCCAGATCGAAATACCGCCCTCCAAGGACGAGAGCCATTTCCGCCACCATTACCCCGGCCACGATCAGGGCCGGAACCAGGTAATCCCAGTAGCCTTCGCGCAAGCGGTCGAGATTGATGTCCAGCATCATGACCACGAACAGGAACAACACCATCACGGCGCCCACGTAAACCAACACCAGTGCGATAGCCAGGAATTCCGCTTCCAGCAGCATCCACAGCCCGGCTGCCGTAAAAAAGGCGAGTACCAGAAACAATGCCGAGTGCACCGGATTGCGCGCGGTAATTACGCGCAGCGCAGCCAGCACCAGTACCGTCGCAAAGAAGTAGAAAACGCCTGTTTTGAAATCCATGTTTTTATGCGCAAACGGAGAACGGCGAAGAATGAACGGATAAAATTCCGCGCTTCCTCCCTGTTCGCTGCCCGCTAGTCACGGTTCACCGGGTTACCTGAACGCCGCATCATCGGCCCTATCCTTCGCGATCTGCTCTTCATAACGATCGCCAATCGCCAGCAGCATCTCCTTGGTGTAGAGCAGATCGCCGCGTTTCTCGCCGTGATACTCGAGAATGCGGGTTTCCACGATGGAATCGACCGGGCAGGATTCCTCGCAGAAACCGCAGAAGATGCACTTCGTCAGGTCGATGTCGTAGCGTGTAGTGCGCCGCGTGCCATCGGCGCGCTGCTCGGACTCGATCGTGATGGCCAGGGCGGGGCATACCGCTTCGCATAATTTGCAGGCGATGCAGCGTTCCTCGCCATTCGGATTGCGGCGCAGCGCATGCTGGCCGCGAAAGCGGCCCGACTGCGGGGTCTTCTCTTCCGGAAACTGAACGGTGATCTTGCGCGCGAAGAAATAGCGGCCGGTCAGTGCCATGCCCTTGAATAATTCCCAGAGCAGGAAAGTGCGAAAGAATTCGCCCAGACGCTCGATCATGTGCTTGTCCTCGAGGGGTTTTCTGCAGTCTCCGGATGTCGTGAATGCTCCATGTTTCGAGTGCTTACCATGGCCACCACGACAATCGCATCAGACAACCGATCAGGACCAGCCAGACAATCGTCATTGGAATGAAAACTTTCCAGCCCAGCCGCATGATTTGATCGTAGCGATAGCGCGGAAACGTGGCGCGAAACCACAGAAAACAAAACAGCAGGACCGAAATCTTCAGCAGCAGCCAGACGAATCCGCTCGCCGCCAGCCAGGGCAAACCGGCCCGGTCCGCCAAGGCGGAGGGCAGCGGCGACAGCCAGCCGCCCAGAAACATGATCGCCGCGAGTGCCGCGACCAGAATCATGTTTGCATATTCGGCAAGAAAGAATACCGCGAACGCCGTACCGGAGTACTCGACATGAAAGCCGGCCACGATTTCCGATTCGCCTTCGGCGACGTCGAACGGGGCACGATTGGTTTCGGCCACACCGGCAATGAAGTAGACCAGAAACATCGGCAGCAGCGGAATCAGGTTCCAGCCCAGCAAACCCCAGCCAGTGCTCTGCGCCGTGACGATGGTGGTTAGATTCAGGCTGCTCGACATCATGAGCACGCACACCAGCGCGAAGCCCATGGCAATCTCGTAGGATACGATCTGCGCCGCGGATCGCATCGCGCCGATGAATGCGTACTTCGAATTCGATGCCCAGCCCGCAATAATGACGCCATAGACGCCCATCGACGTGATCGCCATCACGTAGAGCAATCCAGCATCCACGTTCGCCAGCACCATGCCGTCTGTGAACGGCACCACCGCCCAGGCCGCCAGCGCCGGCATGATGGACAATACCGGGGCGAGAATGAATAGGAACTTGTTGGCTCCCGACGGAATGATTATTTCCTTGGCAAGCAGCTTGAGTACATCGGCAAACGGTTGCAGCAGGCCCCAATAGCCAACCCGGTTCGGTCCGATGCGCACCTGCATGTAGCCGATCACCTTGCGCTCGGCCAGCGTCAGATAGGCCACGCAAAGCGTAATGGGTATGACGATGGCGAGAATCTTGGCAAGCGTCCACAAGAACGCCGACAGCGCGGCAGCGCCTTCGATTCCGATCCATTCATCGAGAAATATGAGGTTCATGCCGGCGCCTGCTCCACACCCGCTGCCGACTGGCTGGCCACGCGCTCCAGATCGATCCCGCCAAACAACGCGCCCAATGCTTCGGTTTCGTGACAACCCGCCGGAATGCGCGCGCAGTTCGCCGGCAAACTGTCGTCGCGCCTGAATGGCAATACGGCCTCGCCGCCGTTTTGAACGATGCGCACGCGGTCGCCTTCGCGCAGACCGATCCGATCCGCCAGCGCGCCCGGAATGCACGCCATCGCAACCTGCCCATCGCGCGTGAGTTGCAAGGAGGCCGCCCGCCGCACGATACCGTCTGTGTGATAGATCGGAATCTCTCCGATTCTTTCGAGGCTTGCACCGGGTGCTGTGGAGGCTTTCGTCGTAGCTAGCGGACCCTGCAAGTCGTTGCCCAATCGGGTCGCAATGCCGGATGGGTCGATGCAATCCTTGCGCACGGCATCAACGCTGTCGTAGTCAAAGCCGGGCAGATCCAGCAGGTTTCCGAGCACGCGCAGCACCTTCCACGCCGGCCGCGTTTCATGCAGTGGCCTGACGACTCCCTGGAAACTCTGCAAACGGCCTTCCATGCTGATGAAACTGCCGCCGGTTTCGGTGAAAGGCGCCACCGGCAGCAATACGTGTGCGTGCTCCAGGGTGTGCCGGAACGGCGACATCGCGACGACCAGTTCCGCCGACTGAATCGCGCGGCGTGCGATTCGCGCCTCCGTGCCGTCGAGATCCGGCTCCGCATGCAACAAGAGATAGGCTTTGCGCGGTTGCGCCAGCATTTGGCGGGCGTTCAGGCCGTCCATGCCACCCGCGTTCGGCGTTGCCCCCGCGAGATAGCCGCCCACGCTGTTGGCAGCTGCGCCGAAAAACCCGACTTTCGCATCCACAATGCGTGCGAGTTCCTGCGCCAGTCGATGCAACTCTCCCGCCTGAGGATGATGCTGGGCCAGATTCCCCAGAAAGATCGCGCGCTGGCGCCCCTCGGTCAGACTTTGCGCAATCTTTTGAGCCGGCGCCTCGACGGCCACTCCCGCCACCGCTGCCGGCACGGCAACTGACTTGATCCCGGCCGCCGCCTTGAGGATCTGCGCCAAGATTCCCGGCAACGATGAAGGGGCCACGATCGCCTTGTTTGCCACGCGCATCAGCAGGTCGTCATCGACCGGATTGATCAGGTTGAACTGGGCGCCTTTCTTGACGGCCTGACGCAATCGCTGCGCCAACAGGGGCTGCTCCTTGCGCAGGGTGGAGCCGATGACCAGTATGCGATCAAGACCGGGGAGATCCGCAATCGTCATACCCAGCCATGGCACGCCAGGCAACTGGCCATCCGTGGAGAAATCCGACTGTCGCAGCCTGAAATCGACATTGCCGCCGCCGATGGCGCGCGCCAGTTTGCCCAGCAGATAGAGCTCTTCGAGAGTTGCCTGCGGCGTAGCCAGCATGCCGATGGCCGAATCGCCGTCGCGACCACGGATGCGGCGCAACTCACCGGCGATAAATTTCAGCGCCGTGCTCCAGTCGGTTTGTTCCCACTTCCCATCGCGCTTCAACATCGGTGTGGTCAGCCGCTCGTTGCTGTTGAGCGCTTCGTAGGAAAACCGGTCGCGATCCGACAACCAGCATTCGTTGATGTCTTCATTGTCCAGCGGCAGCACGCGCATCACCCGGTCGCCTTTGACCTGCACCACCAGATTGGAGCCAAGGCCGTCGTGGGGCGCGATGGATTTTCGCCGCGCCAGTTCCCAGGTGCGCGCGCTGTAGCGAAACGGCTTCGAGGTCAGCGCCCCGACCGGGCACACGTCGATCATGTTTCCGGACAGTTCCGAGTCCACCGTCCGCGCCACGAATGGCATGATTTCCGCATGCTCGCCGCGTCCGGCCATGCCAAGCTCCATGACGCCGGCGATCTCCTGGCCAAAACGCACGCAACGCGTGCAGTGGATGCAGCGGGTCATCTCCTCGGCCGAAACCAGCGGCCCGAGGTCCTTGTTGGGAACCACGCGCTTTGGTTCATCGTAGCGCGAGCTGGAGCCTCCGTAGCCAACGGCGAGATCCTGCAACTGGCATTCGCCTCCCTGGTCGCAGATCGGGCAGTCGAGCGGATGATTGATCAGCAGAAACTCCATCACGCCTTTCTGCGCCGCGATCGCGATCTCGGAATGTGTGTAGACCCTCATGCCTTCGGTCACCGGCGTGGCGCAAGCCGGCAGCGGCTTGGGCGCCTTCTCCACCTGCACCAGACACATGCGGCAGTTCGCGGCAATCGAGAGCTTGCGGTGATAGCAAAAATGCGGCACGTAGATGCCGAGCTTCGCCGTGGCATCCATGATCATGCTGTTGTCCGGAACTTCCACCGGCCGGCCGTCTATTTCGAGCTTTGCCATGAGCGAGGGTTTGGGCGCGCGGTCAGTGTTGTGCGTGAACGAGGCACTTGCCGTGGTCGATGTGATGCTGAAACTCGCCCCGGAAATGCTTGATGAAGCTCTTCACCGGCAGTGCGGCGGCATCGCCCAGCGCGCAGATCGTGCGGCCCGCGATGTTGTCCGCCACCGAAGTAAGCTTGTCGAGATCTTCCGCACGACCCTGGCCGTGCTCGATGCGATGAACCATGCGGTACAACCAGCCGGTACCTTCGCGGCACGGCGTGCACTGGCCGCAGGATTCCTCGAAATAGAAGTACGACAGGCGCTGCAACGCCCGCACCATGCAGGTGGTTTCGTCCATGACGATGACCGCGCCCGAACCCAGCATTGAGCCAGCCTTGGCAATCGAGTCGTAATCCATGTCGGTGGCGAGCATGACATCCGCCGGCAGCACCGGCATCGACGAGCCACCTGGAATCACCGCCTTCAACTTGCGGCCTTCGCGCATGCCGCCGGCCATCTCCAGCAATTTCGCGAACGGCGTACCTAGTCTGACTTCGTAGTTACCGGGACGCGCAACATGGCCGGAAACGGAAAATACCTTGGTGCCGCCATTGTTGGGACGACCCAGTTTCAGGAACGCGTCCCCGCCGTTGATGATGATCCAGGGCACGGCAGCGAAGGTTTCCGTGTTATTGATGGTCGTGGGTTTGCCGTACAAGCCGTAGCTCGCTGGAAACGGCGGCTTGAAACGCGGTTGGCCTTTCTTGCCCTCCAGGGACTCCAGGAGCGCGGTCTCCTCACCGCAGATGTAAGCACCCCAGCCATGGTGTGCATGCAACTCGAAACTGAACGGCGTGCCGAGAATACTTGCGCCGAGCAAACCCGCGCCGCGCGCCTCCTCCAGCGCCTCCTCGAAGCGTTCATAGGCGTCCCAGATCTCGCCATGTATGTAGTTGTAGCCCGCGGTAATTCCCATCGCGTAAGCAGCAATTGCCATGCCTTCGATGACGATATGCGGGTTGTAGCGCAGGATGTCGCGATCCTTGAAGGTGCCGGGCTCTCCTTCATCGGAATTGCAGACCAGGTACTTCTGCCCCGGAAAGGTACGGGGCATGAAGCTCCATTTGAGGCCGGTGGGAAATCCGGCGCCGCCGCGACCGCGCAGCCCGGATGCTTTCATCTCGGCGATCACCTGCTCGGGAGCGATGTTTCCGTTCAGTATTTTGCGCAGAGCCTGGTATCCACCGCGCGCCTCATAGTCAGCAAGGCGCCAATTCAGTCCGTTCAGCCCCCTGAGGATGACCGCATCGGGCCCGTAGATGTCCGGAGAAAACGGCGGCAAAGGCGCGTTCATTTGCGCAACTCCTCGATCCAGGCATCGAGTTTCTCGGGTGTCATGAAGGACACCATGTGCTTGTCGTTATGCAGGCACACCGGCGCATCGCCGCAGGCGCCGAGGCATTCGCCTTCCTTCAAGGTAAACAGCCCGTCGGGTGTGGTGTCATTGAAACCGATGCCGAGTTTCTGTTTCAGGTAATCCGCGGCCACGGTCGCGCCCGACAAAGCGCAGGGCAGATTGGTGCAAATCGCAATCTTGTGCGCTCCGACCTGGTTCAGGTTGTACATGCCGTAAAAGCTGGCCACTTCGTACACCGCGATTGGCGGCATGCCCAGATAACTGGCCACGAAATCCATGGTTTCGGTCGCCAGCCAGCCCTTTTCGCTCTGCGCAATGGTCAGCGCCGCCATGACAGCCGATTGCCGCTGGTCGGCGGGGTACTTCGCCACCGCCTTGTCGATCGCCGCCAGCGATGCGGGCGAAAGAACCATGGGCGCATTCATCGGTCCACCTCCCCAAACACGATATCCTGCGTGCCGATTATTGCAACCGCATCCGCGATCATGTGACCGCGTGCCATTTCATCGAGCGCGGCAAGATGCGCGAATCCGGGCGCGCGAATTTTTACCCGATACGGCTTGTTGGCGCCATCCGATACCAGATAAATACCGAACTCGCCTTTTGGCGCTTCAACGGCGGCGTAAGTCTCACCAGCAGGCACATGCATGCCTTCGGTAAACAGCTTGAAGTGGTGAATCAACTCTTCCATGTTGGACTTCATGTCCAGGCGCGACGGAGGAGCGATCTTGTGGTCGTCGATAATGACGCTTCCGGGATTCTTGCGCAGCCAGTCGATGCACTGTTTCACGATTGCGTTGGACTGGCGCATCTCTTCGATGCGCACCAGATAGCGGTCGTAGCAGTCTCCGTTGACGCCGACCGGTATGTCGAAATCGACGCGATCGTAGACTTCGTAAGGCTGTTTCTTGCGCAGATCCCATTCGACGCCGGAACCGCGCAGCATGGGGCCGGTAAATCCCAGCGCCAGCGCGCGTTCGGGCGATACCACTCCGATCCCGACCGTGCGTTGCTTCCAGATGCGATTGTCGGTGAGCAGCGTTTCGTACTCGTCCACATGATGCGGAAAACGATTGCTGAAATCCTCGATGAAATCGAGCAGCGAGCCGCGGCGATTTTCGTTGAGTGCGCGCACCGCCTTGTCATTGTGTATTTTCGAGGCCAGATACTGTGGCATGGTATCGGGCAGATCGCGATAGACCCCGCCGGGACGATAGTAAGCGGCGTGCAGGCGCGCGCCAGACACCGCTTCGTAGCAGTCCATAAGGTCTTCGCGCTCGCGGAAGCAGTACAGGAACACGGTCATGGCGCCGATGTCCAGCGCGTGCGCACCCAGCCACAGCAGGTGATTGAGAATCCGGGTGATCTCGTCAAACAGCACGCGAATGTACTGCGCGCGCAAAGGCACATCGATCCGGAGCAGATTCTCGATGGCCAGCACATAGGCGTGCTCGTTGCACATCATTGAGACGTAATCGAGCCGGTCCATGTACGGCAGCGACTGGAGAAAGGTCTTGTGTTCGGCGAGTTTCTCGGTGCCGCGATGCAACAGCCCGATGTGCGGATCGGCACGCTGAATCACTTCGCCGTCGAGCTCAAGCACCAGCCGCAACACTCCATGCGCAGCCGGGTGCTGGGGGCCGAAGTTCATCGTGTAATTGCGTATCTCAGCCACGGGGGTTACGCGGCGCAGCTGTCCGGAACGATCACAAGCGCTTTACGCGAAGCGCGCGCAGGATGAATCACCCTGCCGAGGATACCCGCGAAAATCGGATTGCAGGGATGAGCGGCTGCGCTGTCATGGCCTTGATCTTGCGCTGTGTGCTTTTCTATCACGCGGGGTCCTCTTGAATTGGCCGGTACTACTCAATTTCACCGTAGCGCACTTCGCGCACAACACGCGGCACGATTTCGCGCGGTTCAATGCTGACCGGCTGGTAGACCACACGTCTCTGATCCGGGTCGTAGCGCACTTCGACGAATCCGGACAATGGAAAATCCTTGCGAAACGGATGCCCAATGAAACCATAGTCGGTCAGAATCCGGCGCAGATCCGGGTGTCCGGGGAACATGATGCCGAAAAGATCGAAGGCCTCGCGTTCGAACCAGTTGGCCGACGGCCATATCCCCACGACGGAATCCATGACCGGGAATTCGTCATCCGTGGAATAAATCTTGAGGCGCAGGCGATGATTCAAAGTCACGGACAACAGGTGGTACACGACAGCGTAGCGCAGGCCCTGATAACCGGCGTTGCCGTAATCGCGATAGTCGACGCCGCACAAGTCGATCAACTGCTCGAATCCGAGCTGCGGATTGTCGCGCAGCTCGCGGGTCACTGAGAGCGCATCGGCAGCCTTGGCTACCAGCGTCAGTTCGCCTCCGGCATCGAGAATCTCGATGGCCTTCTGGGCAAATGCCGACTTCAGATTATCGGCGAGCGTCGCGATGCGGTTCATGGCGGTGATTCAGCGCGCGATGGTGTTGGTACGGCGGATCTTGTTCTGCAATTGGATGATGCCGTAGAGCAGTGCCTCCGCGGTCGGGGGACAGCCGGGAACGTAGACATCCACCGGCACAATGCGATCGCAACCGCGCACCACAGAGTAGGAGTAATGATAGTAACCGCCACCGTTGGCACACGAACCCATGGAGATGACCCAGCGCGGCTCCGACATCTGGTCATAGACCTTGCGCAAAGCCGGAGCCATTTTGTTGCACAAGGTTCCGGCCACGATCATCACATCTGACTGCCGCGGACTCGGACGGAACACGATGCCAAAGCGGTCAAGGTCATAGCGCGCAGCACCGGCATGCATCATCTCCACCGCGCAGCAGGCGAGTCCGAATGTCATGGGCCACATGGAGCCGGTACGCGTCCAGTTGATGACATTGTCGATGGAAGTGGTAACGAATCCCTTCTCGGTGACTCCTTCAATGCTCATCGGTACCTCTGCTGCAGGCTAGTCCCATTCCAGGGCGCCTTTCTTCCACTCGTAAACGAAGCCCACCACGAGAACGGCGAGGAACAGCATCATCGCCAGGAACCCGAAGGTCCCGATTTCGTTGAGCACCACCGCCCAGGGAAAGAGAAAGGCGATTTCCAGATCAAACAGAATGAACAGGATCGCCACGAGGTAGTAGCGTACGTCGAATTTCATGCGCGCGTCCTCGAAGGCCTCGAAGCCGCATTCGTAGGGAGAAAGTTTTTCCGAGTCCGGGCGATGGACGCCGAGCAGCCGGCTCAGCACGCCACCGGCGAGCGGAAGCGCAACCCCGAAGGCCAGGCCCACGAATATGAAAAGCAGGATGGGAAAATACTGCTCAAGCATTGCCTTGCCTCATTTGGTGCCGACGGGGAGACTCGAACTCCCACGGGTTGCCCCACCACCCCCTCAAGATGGCGTGTCTACCAATTTCACCACGTCGGCCTATCCGCGCTGCCCCAGGCGTGGGGCAATTCTTAATGGCCCGAGAATTGCGCGCTTCACGCCTCACTCTTCCTGCCTCGCCCCTACTTCGGGATTTCGTTTGCCTTGGTATCGCCGCCTGCCGGTGCTGAAGCGGGCTGTGTCGGAACCGGGATACCCGCCGGCTGTTCGACGGGCGCTTCCTGATGCGTCGACATCACTCCTTCCGCCTGATCCTGGTGACTGGACAGATACGTCAGACCCAGGCTGGTCAGGAAGAATACCGCGGCAAGCACCCCGGTGGTACGGCTTAGAAAATTGGCTGATCCGCCCGAGCCGAACAGACTTCCCGCCGACCCGCTGCCGAAAGCAGCACCCATGTCGGCTCCTTTGCCGTGCTGAAGCAGCACCAGGCCAATCACACACAGCGCGGTAAGAACATGCAAAATAAGAATCACGGTTTCCATTGTCTCTATCCTGTCGTTTCAGCCATCTGCCGCCTGGCAGATGGCGATGAATTCTTCCGCCACCAGAGATGCTCCGCCGATCAACCCGCCGTCCACATCCTGCATTTCAAACAACTCTTTTGCATTCGCCGACTTCACGCTGCCGCCATAAAGAATCGGCATGGAATCGGCCATGCGCAGATCACGCACCGCCAGAACCCGGCGCAGGCTGGCGTGCACCGCCTGGGCCTGTTCCGGCGTCGCAGTCTTACCCGTGCCGATGGCCCAGACCGGCTCATAAGCGAGTATCGACTCTTTCATGCCTCCGACGCCGATCTGGTCCGCAACGGCGTCGAGTTGACGAGTGACCACAGCCTCGGTAACACCGCGTTCACGCTCGGCCAGGGTTTCACCGACACAAACCACCGGAACCATACCTTCGGCCAATACGGCGCCGGCCTTTAGCGCAACCGTTGCGTCATCGTCCCCGAACAACTGCCTGCGTTCGGAATGTCCGACAATTACGTACCGGCAGCCAAATTCCCGCAGCATTCCCGCGGAAACTTCGCCCGTAAATGCGCCTTTGGGATGTTGGCTGACGTTTTGGCTGCCCCAGGCGGCTTTAGATCCGGACAATGCCGTCTGGGCCTGAGCCAGATAGGGAAAAGGAACGCAAACCGCAGCGATTGCCCTGCCCAGCTTGCCTGCAGCGCTCGCGACCTTGTCCAGGAGGGCTTTATTGACCGGAAGGCTGCCGTGCATCTTCCAGTTGCCCACCACCAGCCGCTGCCGCATACGTTATCCCACCGAAAAAACAGATGGATTCTACCCGTCAGGGCAAGCAAGGGTCAATGTGGCGCCGATTCTTCAGCCTGGCGCCCAATGTCTGGTCGGGGCTTGAGCCACGGCACTACCCGCGTCGTGGCAAGGTTGCAGGTCAGCCGAAACGCCCGGTGATGTAGTCCTCAGTCGCCTTTTGCTTGGGCTTGATGAAGATGGTGTCGGTCGCATCGTACTCGA
This sequence comes from Betaproteobacteria bacterium, assembly GCA_031403365.1. Lineage (GTDB taxonomy): Bacteria > Pseudomonadota > Gammaproteobacteria > Burkholderiales > JACQAP01 > JACQAP01. The sequence continues at coordinate 16,442 of JANNTE010000162.1, forward strand.
TCATTTCACCCAGATACATGTAGGCGGTAAAGTCTGATACGCGCGCCGCCTGCTGCATGTTATGGGTCACGATCAGAATGGTCACTTTGCTTTTCAGGTCGGCAATCAGATCCTCGATACTGGCCGTGGCGATCGGGTCCAGGGCGGAGGTCGGTTCGTCAAACAACAGGATTTCAGGTTCTGTCGCCAGTGCACGTGCGATGCATAAACGCTGCTGCTGGCCACCGGAAAGATTGAACGCGAGGTCATGCATGCGGTCCTTGACTTCCTCCCACAGCGCCGCTCGGCGCAGCGCTTGTTCCACTTTTTCGTCCAAAGTCGCCACGGCGCGCACACCGCGCACACGCAGACCGTAAGCGACGTTTTCGTAGATCGACTTGGGGAAAGGATTGGGTTTCTGGAAAACCATGCTGATGCGCATACGTACTTCGATCGGATCGACCTGCGGATTGAGCAAATTGGTATTGTCCGGATGCAACCGGATCTCGCCTTCATAACGATTGCCGGGGTACAGGTCGTGCATCCGGTTGAAACAACGCAGGTAGGTTGATTTGCCGCAACCGGAAGGCCCGATCAGAGCGGTAACCTTCTTGTCATAGATCGGCATGCTGATGTCTTTCAACGCCCTGAAAGCTCCGTAGTAGAAGCTCAAGCCACGTGCTTCCGCCTTGAGAATGAGATTGTCGGGCGAGGCGGAGGATTCAGGACTCTTGGCCATTGTCAAATTTCACCACTTTAAGTTTTTTCTGAGCCGGTATCGGATGTATATCGCCAGGGCATTCATCGACAGCGTCATGAATACGAGCACCATGCCTGCGGCAGCGGCGTTCTGGTGGAAGGCGGCCTCCGGCCTGGAAGTCCAGTTGAACATCTGAATCGGCATCACGGTAAAAGGCGCGAACAGCCAATCGAACATACCCGCCGGCGGCTCTCCGGAAAACGGAGCTGGCGGCAGAAAAGCAATGAAGGTCAATGCGCCAATGGTAATGATGGGGGCGGTCTCGCCGATTGCTCGCGCCAGCCCGATAATGACCCCAGTGAGTATGCCCGGAAGGGAATAGGGGAGAATGTGATCGGCCGTGGTTTGCCATTTGGTGGCACCCAGTGCGTAGGCCCCTTCGCGGATAACAGCGGGAATGGACCGAATCGCCTCGCGGGTGGCAACAATGACCACGGGCAAAATCAACAGCGCCAATGTCAACCCCGCCGACAAGATGCTCTGGCCGAAGCCAAACTGGTAGACGAACAGGCCCAGGGCAAGCAATCCATAGATGATCGACGGAACTCCAGCCAGATTGGTCACGTTGATCTCGATCAGGTCCGTCATCCAGTTCCTCGGTGCATATTCCTCGAGGTAAACAGCAGCGGCCACGCCAACCGGAATGGCGGCAAGCGCCGTCAGCAGCATGATCAGAGTGGTGCCCACCCAGGCTGAAAGGATGCCCGCACTTTCGGGGCGCCGTGAAGGAAAATTGACGAAGAAGTCCCACGACAAACGATGCGCGCCGTCGATGGCCATGCCGGCGTACAGCGCAACGAAGGTCAGCACCCCCACCATCAAGGCCAGAAATCCAATGAAAGCGAATATCAAGTCCCAGCGCTTGTGCTTGACGATGAGCGCACGAATCTCTGCGACGGTCATGTCGGCCATGTCAGTATGCCTGCCGGAAACGACGCTTGAGAACGTGGCCGAGGACGTTGAAGAACAGGGTCAGCAACATCAAGGTCAGACCGGCAGCGAATATGGTCTGGTATCCAAGGCTGCCATGCGGCAAATCGCCCAGTGCGACTTGTACGATGTAGGCCGTGATGGTCGCGGCCGGCTCGGCCGGATTCCAGGTCAGGTTAGGCTGCATGCCGGCGGCGACCGCCACAATCATGGTCTCCCCCACCGCGCGCGAGATTCCAAGAATGTAGGCCGCGGCAATGCCGGAAAACGCCGCCGGCGTCACCACGCGAATGGCGGTCTGGAAGCGCGTCGCGCCCATGGCGTATGATCCTTCACGCATGGCCATCGGCACCGCGCGCATTGCATCCTCGGAGACCGAGCTGATATAGGGAATAATCATGATGCCCATGACCAGACCCGCCGACAGGAGATTGAAGCCCGGCAGTCCCGGGAAAAAGTACTGGAGCGCCGGAGTTACGTACAGCAGGGCGAAATAGCCGTATACGATGGTGGGCACGCCACCGAGCAATTCAAGAAACGGTTTGGCGACTTCGCGCACGCTGAAAGGAGCGAACTCGGACAAATAAACAGCGATCGTGGTTCCGAGCGGTATGGCCACTGCCAGCGCGACCGCCGAACTGACCGCGGTTCCCGACAACAGCACCATGATGCCGTAATGGGCGTCATCGAACAGCGGAGTCCACTGGTTGTCGGTGAGAAAATCGACAATCGAAATCTGCCGGAAAAACTGGAAGGATTCGGATACCAGGATGACAACAATGCCAATCGTGACGGCAACCGAAGCCGATGCGCACAGAAACAGCGTGAACTCGATAAGGCGCTCGCGAACATGGCGGCTATTTTTCTTCGCCAGCCGCGCACTGACTGTTTGATCCGCCAAGGGTGTCAATCTTTCGGTAATTGCAACAGAACTCATCGGATTGGGGCCGAGGGCAAGATACTACAACTTTCTCTTTGCGCGCAGCTGACGCAATAAAATGGAGGGGTTCCCACCTCTCCAGTTTGAACCAAATCGACTGCGATGAATTAGAGCTTGGCCTCAAGCTTCATTAATTGCTCGATGGTCAGTCCCACTTTGCTCTCACCACCGAACTTGGTCCCCAGCACCTTCTTCGCGACATGGTCTTCGTTGAAGGCGTATGCCTTGGCAGGCAGCGGCACGTACTTGACCTCGCGCACCAAGGCATCCGCGTTCTTCATGTAGAAGGCTACGAATTCCTGCACCTCCGGCCGCTCGAGAGACTTGGCATTGACATAAATGAAAATCGGGCGGGCCAGGGGCGTGTAAGTGCCGTTGATGACCGCGTCCAATGAAGGTTCGACCCCCTGACCTGACTTGTCGGCGATCTTTGCGGCACGCAGCTTGTCCTTGTTCTCGATGTAGTAGGCAAAACCGAAATAACCCAGCGCGTTGACGTCGCGGGATACGCCCTGAACCAGGACATTGTCGTCTTCAGATGCGGTGAAATCACCACGGCTCGATTTGGCCTTGCCATTGATGGCCTCGGTGAAATAGTCAAACGTACCCGAGTCAGCACCCGGGCCGAACAACTTCAGCGGTTGGTCAGGCCACGCCGGATTGACCTGTTTCCACTTCATCACCTTGCCTTGGGACGCGGCATCCCACATTTTCTTCAGCTCGGCCACGGTGATGGTGCCAGCCCATGAGTTTTCCGGGTTGATAACCACCGTCAGCGCGTCATATGCGACCGGCAGTTCGATATATTTCACTCCGGCCGCGTTGCAGTCATCCATTTCCTTCTTCAGGATGGGTCGCGAAGCGTCGGCAATGTCGATTTCACCTCGGCACAGCTTTTTGAATCCGCCGCCGGTGCCGGAAATGCCGACCGTAACCTTGACTTTGCCCTTCTTGGATTTCTGAAAATCCTCGGCCACGGCTTCGGTGATCGGGAACACCGTGCTTGAACCGTCAATCTTGATCAGTTGTGCGTTCGCCGAAGGCGCAATGACAAACAAAGTGCCTGCGAACACTGCCGCCAGGGCAGAAATAGCGAAGCGCGGGGCTTTCAACATGGGGTCAATCTCCTTGGGTATGGGGTTTGCATCCGAGCGCCGCGATTGTATGGCTGAATTGTGTCAGTTTGATGGCAAACCCCCGGACTGCTTCCGGAACCTCATTGCCCCGACCGGCCTTTAACCGCGAGTCTGCTGACCGATGGCGTGGGCGAGCGATTGCGCCAGTTCGGAAATGAAGCCTTGTCCTTGCCCTTCCACCATGACGCGAATCACCGGTTCCGTGCCGGATGCGCGCAGCAAAACCCGGCCTTTGTTCCCAAGTCTGGTCTGGGTCGCATGGAGCGCGGTTTGGATCGCGGGGTTCGATTCGAAATCGAAGCCTTTGCGGGTTCTCACGTTGACCAGCACTTGCGGGTAGAGGCGCATGCCGGCGCACGATTTGGCCAGGCTCACCCCTTCGGCCCGCAAGGCGTGCAGAACCTGAAGCGCGGAAATGATGCCATCGCCGGTCGTGTGCTTATCGAGGCAAATGATATGACCCGAGTTCTCGCCACCGAGGTGCCAGCCTTTGTCTACCAGCTTTTCCAGGACATAGCGATCGCCCACAGCGGCGCGGGCGAACGGTATGCCCAGTTCGCCCAGCGCCTGCTCCATGCCGAGGTTGGTCATCAGCGTGCCGACCACGCCGCCTTTGAGGAGTCGGCGTTTCTTGCGAAACTGCGCGATGACATACAACAACTGATCGCCATCGTAAATTCTGCCATCCTGGTCCGCCATCGTCAGGCGATCGCCATCACCATCGAACGCTACCCCCAGATGCGCTCGATGCACTTTGACCGCTTTTGCCAGCGCTTGCGGGTGCGTGGCACCGCAGTCGCGGTTGATATTGATCCCATCCGGGTGCGCACCGATGGCAATTACTTCCGCACCGAGTTCATGAAACACCGGGGTCGCGATATGGTAGGTCGCGCCATGCGCGCAATCCACCACCAGCTTGAGCCCGCGCAGGTCCAGGTCGTTGGGGAAAGTGCTCTTGCAGAACTCGATGTAGCGTCCCGGGGCGTCGTTCAGGCGGCGCGCCTTGCCCAGTTGCGCCGAGGCCATGATTTCCAGCGGTTGATCGACCCGCGCTTCGATCGCATGTTCGATGGCATCGGGCAGCTTGTTTCCGTCGCCGGAGAAGAATTTGATGCCATTATCTTCGAACGGATTGTGCGAGGCGGAGATCACGATGCCGGCCTGCAGGCGCAACGCGCGGGTGAGATAAGCCACTGCGGGCGTAGGCATCGGCCCGGCAAGGTAAATGTCCACTCCCGCCGCCGACAAACCCGCCTGAAGCGCGGATTCGAGCATGTATCCCGAAATCCTCGTGTCCTTGCCAATCAACACCGCGGCATGCTCGCCCGACGGCAGTTCCGGTCCTGCGGCGAGAACCTTGCCGGCAGCGTGGCCCAGACGCATCACGAAATCCGGGGTGATCGGGGATTCGCCTACGCGCCCGCGAACCCCATCGGTGCCGAAATACTTCCTGATTTTCTTCATTATGGCGAGTATGCGTTGTCGTCTATGGCGCGCAAGACCAACAGACTGTCGCGCGTTGCGGCCACATCATGCGTGCGAATGATCGCGGCTCCGCGTTGCACCGCGAGCATGGCCGCGGCCGCGCTCGCGTACACGCGCTCGGCCTTCTCCCGTCCCACGATTTTACCTAACAGCGACTTTCTCGATAGCCCGGCAAGCAGGGGAAAGCCTGATTCGCGCAACCTGGGAAGCGCACGAATCAGCTCAAGACTGTGCTGCACGGTTTTGCCAAACCCGAACCCGGGGTCGAGCACGATACGCTCGCGCGCAACACCCGCGGCGAGCGCAGCCGTGGCCCGCTCAATCAGAAATGCTTCTACTTCGGCGACCACATCGCAATAGTTCGGCGCCTGCTGCATTGTTCTCGGGTCACCCTGCATGTGCATCAAACAGACCGCCACGTGCTCACTGGCAATCACAGCCATCGCGCCGGATGCACGAAGAGCAAATATGTCGTTGATCATCGACGCGCCGGCGGTAATCGCGTGCCGCATGACTTCCGGCTTGCAGGTATCGATCGATATCGGCACCGGCAGCGTCACCAGTTGCTCCAGCACCGGCAACACGCGGCGCAATTCTTCGTCGGTTTCCACCGGCTGCGCGCCCGGCCTGGACGATTCACCGCCGATATCGAGGATGTCTGCGCCCTCTTCGAGCAGTTGCATGGCGCGATCCCGCGCCCGGCCCGGATCCAGAAACTTGCCGCCGTCGGAAAACGAGTCCGGAGTCACGTTGACGATACCCATGATGAGCGGTCGCTCAAGCGAAAGCGAAAATCGACCGGCCCGCAGGGCAGGGGCGGGCGATGAGGGACGCAGGGAAGGCAATGGCGGATTCGCACTCATCGTCTGATCACACCGGAAAGTCCTCAGAGTAGCAAAACAAAAGGGTGAGGTCTTTCCCCTCACCCTTCGACCTTCGCCCCTCGCGGGGTTGCTAAGCTTCCTGAGCCGGCGTTGCGGTTGCTGCGGGTGCCGTGGCGCTGCCCTGGGATGGCGGCGGTGTTTGCTGGCTGACTGGCGGTTTGGGTGGCCGTGGCGAACGTCCTTCCATGATGTCCTTGACTTGATCGGAGTCTATCGTCTCCCATTCCAGAAGGGCCGTGGCCATGGCTTCCACTTTTTCGCTGTTGTCTTCTATCAGCTTGCGCGCCAGTGCATATTGAGCGTCAATGATGCGCCGGATTTCGGCGTCCACCTGCTGCATGGTGGCTTCCGAGACGTTCTTGTGCGTTGTGATTGATCGGCCGAGAAACACCTCGCCCTCGTTTTCACCGTACACCATCGGACCGAGACTTTCGCTCATGCCCCACTGGGTAACCATGCGCCGCGCCATCTCGGTCGCACGCTCAAAGTCGTTCGACGCGCCAGTGGTCATTTGCTTCATGAACACCTCTTCGGCGATGCGACCACCGAACAACACGGCAATATTTTGCAGGATTTGCTCGCGGTCCAGGCTATAGCGGTCTTCCTGCGGCAACTGCAGGGTCAGGCCAAGCGCGCGGCCGCGCGGAATAATGGTGACCTTATGTACCGGATCGGTCCGCGGCAGCAACCGCGCCACCACCGCATGACCGGACTCGTGATACGCGGTGTTACGCCGCTCATGCTCGGGCATCACCATGGATTTGCGCTCCGCGCCCATCATGATCTTGTCCTTGGCGCGCTCGAAATCGTCCATGTCGACAAGGCGCTTGTTGCCGCGTGCCGCGAACAACGCGGACTCGTTCACGAGATTGGCCAGATCGGCGCCGGAAAATCCGGGGGTGCCACGCGCAAGAATGTCCGGGCGCACGTCCGGGGCTACCGGTACCTTGCGCATATGCACCATGAGAATCTGCTCGCGGCCACGAATATCGGGCAGCGGCACCACCACCTGCCGGTCGAAACGTCCGGGACGCAACAACGCGGGGTCGAGTACGTCGGGCCGGTTCGTGGCTGCGATCACGATCACGCCGACACCGGTTTCGAAACCATCCATTTCCACCAGCAACTGATTGAGCGTTTGCTCACGCTCGTCGTTGCCTCCACCCAGGCCGGCACCGCGCTGGCGGCCCACCGCATCGATTTCATCGATGAAAACGATGCAAGGTGATTGTTTCTTGGCCTGCTCAAACATGTCGCGTACGCGCGCCGCGCCGACACCAACGAACATCTCTACGAAATCGGATCCGGATATCGAAAAGAACGGCACCTTGGCTTCTCCGGCGATGGCACGCGCCAGCAGCGTCTTCCCGGTTCCGGGAGAGCCGACCATCAGCACACCGCGCGGAATACGGCCGCCGAGTTTCTGAAACTTGCCCGGATCGCGCAGGAAATCGACCAATTCGGATACTTCCTCCTTGGCCTCCTCACAGCCCGCGACGTCCGCAAACGTGACTGTATTGGTGGATTCATCAAGCATGCGCGCCCGGCTCTTGCCGAACGAAAATGCGCCGCCGCGCCCGCCACCCTGCATCTGGCGCATGAAGAATATCCATACACCGATGAGCAGCAGCATCGGAAACCACGACACGAAGATATTCATCAACAAGGAGGGCTCTTCGTCGGGTTTGGCCTCGATTATCACACCAGCCTTCAGCAGATCCGATACCATCCACGGGTCCGAGGGCGAATAGGTCGTGAATTTCGCTCCATTGCTCTTTACGCCTTTCAGTACCCGACCTTCAATCGTGACTTTGGCGACGTTTCCCTGCTTCACCTCGTCGATGAATTGCGAGTACTCCATCGAACTCGATTGTTGCTGGCGCACGCTGAACTGGTTGAAGACGGTCATCAGTACCAACGCGATGACCAGCCAGATCGCTACATTCTTGATGAGATTATTCAAAGCTTCTCCTTGCCACGGCGGCTGTATCGAGCCGCCAAACGTTGGGACCATTCTAATCCGATTCCACCCCTTGCGTGGTCATCGGGCGTCCTTGCCGTGATTTGCCCTACTGCCGATTGCCACGAGCCAGCAGATAGAACTCGCTAGACCTGTCACGCGAAGCCTTTGGCTTGCGCACGGCAACTGTTGAAAACCGGGTGCCGAGATGCTTGCGAAACTCGTCCAGGCCCGCGCCTTGGAATACTTTGACCAGCAGGTCGCCGCCGGGTTTCAGGCGTTCGGTCGCAAACTCAAACGCCAATTCCGCCAGATGTATGGAGCGGGCCTGGTCGACAAGACCGACTCCGCTGATATTGGGGGACATGTCGGAAACTACAAGGTCGATGGATCGATTGCCCGTCTGGGCCTCAAGAAGCTTCAAAGTCGCATCGTCCGAGAAATCACCGCGAATCAGGATCACTCCGTGCAATGGCCCCATTTCCAGGATATCCAGCGCCACGACTTGTCCCTTGGGACCGACCATTGGAGCGAGCACCTGCGACCAGCCGCCGGGAGCGGCGCCAAGATCGACGACCGTCATGCCGGCACGCACCAGCTTGTCCTTTTCCAGGATTTCGATCAGTTTGTATGCAGAGCGTGAACGATAACCGTCCTGCCGGGCGCGACGCACGTAGACATCGGTTACATGCTCGTGCATCCATGCTTTGCTGGTTCTGGTTCTCGCCATTGCCTAGAATGCCTGTTTAAGGAGAATCACGTGATGCTACAACTCTCGCCGGTCGAGCGTCGGGCGCTCAAAGCCCGCGCTCATACCCTTGAACCCATCGTAAGAATTGGCACCGGGGGCCTGACGCCAGCCGTTACCGGTGAAATCAACCGCAGTCTTATCGCCCATGAAATCATCAAGGTACGGGTCATGGACGATGAACGTCGTGCACGCGAAGAAATCCTGCAACAAGTCTGTGAAGATCTCAATGCGGCCCCGATCCAGCATATCGGGAAGATTCTCGTCATTTATCGCCCGAAACCTGAAATGCCCGCAGAACCGAAAGCAGGAATATCAAAACCGCGATCGAAAACCAAAAGATCACCGCGACCACTTAAACGCAGTTTTCAGGGCCGTGCCTGAAGCGCTATCTGCCGCGCCCGTGCTGCAATACCAAAATCAAGCCCAGTCCACACTCAATCAGAAACAACACGCTGGAAACGCCATGCCAGGCCGCGAACCGGTCGCGGAAAATGCTCTGCATGACTTCCGACGGCAAGGCTTGCTCTTTTAGGCTGGCCATGATGGGCTGCACGCCAAACTGACCTGCTGCCACCAGAACTCCCATCAGCAGCACGGTCCAGAAAAACATTTGTCGAAAGGCCTGAGCGCCAAACCTGGCCAGCCTGAAAAGAATCAAATAGGCTCCGCAAGCCAGTCCGATCCAGGCGATCACGGTAAAAAAAAGGCCGGCCAGCACGCCGGCCTGGGATCGATCCGGCAAGTTATGAAACAACAACGGCGCCACAACCAGGCCGACCGCCCAGAGCCCGCCCGCCCACAAGGTGACAGTGATTGACTGTAATGACTCGGTTATGGTTCTCACGGGTGGCCGGCGCTTTCTGGTATCGGCCCGGGGCGGGAGCCAATGGGTTCCTGGGCCGAACTTCCAAACCGGGACCTAAATGTAATTCACATCCAGAATCTCGTACTCCTTGATTCCGCCTGGGGCCTTGACTTCGACCACATCGCCCGAATACTTGCCGATCAGCGCGCGCGCTATCGGCGAACTGATGGAAATCTTGTTGTCCTTGATGTTCGCTTCGTCGTCGCCAACGATCTGGTAGGTCACGATCGCACCGCCGTTCGCCTCCTCCAGTTCCACCGTGGCACCGAACACGCAACGCCCGTCCGCGTCGAGATGGGCCGGATCAATGATCTGCGCATTGGCAAGCTTGCCTTCGACTTCAACAATGCGTCCCTCGATGAAGCTTTGCTTTTCCTTGGCGGCGTCGTACTCGGCGTTTTCGGACAGGTCACCGTGCGCGCGCGCTTCCTGAATGGCGGCGATGACCAGAGGCCGTTCCACCGTTTTCAGTTGATGCAGTTCGTTGCGCAACTGGTCCGCGCCCTTCACCGTCAATGGGACTTTGTTCATCATCGTTGCCGCGCCTCTTGGTGTTCACTGCGTTGATTCGTCAATTTCAGTCTCGCGTGCAGATCCTGCAGCGAGTACGCGGTAAGTTCGCTCATTTGTTCGATGCCGATACAAGCCGCCCTGGCGCCGGCTATGGTCGTGAAATACGCCACCCGTGCCTGCAAGGCTGAACGCCGGATGGAATAGGAATCCTGGACCGCGCTGCGCCGCTCATCCACGGTGTTGACGATAAATGCCACTTCGCCGTTCTTGATCATGTCAACAATGTGCGGGCGGCCTTCGGCTACTTTGTTGATCGGGGAAATCTGCAAGCCCGCGTCCGCCAACGCCGCAGCCGTGCCGCGCGTGGCATACAAACTGAACCCGAGCTTGTACAGTGTGCGCGCGATATCCACAACCTTGGGCTTGTCGGCGTTGCGCACGCTGATGAAGGCCTTGCCGCCTGAAGGCAACTTCAACCCGGCGGCCAACTGGGATTTCACGAATGCCTCGGCGAAGGTGTTGCCCACGCCCATGACTTCTCCGGTTGATTTCATTTCGGGGCCCAGAATGGTATCCACGCCGGGGAACTTGATGAACGGGAACACCGCTTCCTTGACCGAGTAGTAGGGTGGTATCACTTCACGGGTTGTGCCCTGACTCTTGAGCGATTGACCAACCATGCAGCGAGCCGAAATCTTGGCAAGCGCGAGCCCGGTCGCCTTGGATACGAATGGCACGGTGCGTGAAGCTCGCGGATTGACTTCGAGCACAAACACAGTCTCGTTCTGGATGGCAAACTGGACATTCATGAGACCAACCACCTGCAAGGCCCTGGCCATCGCCACGGTTTGCCGTCGCAATTCATCCTGGAGCTGCCCGGAAAGGCTGAAAGAGGGCAGCGAGCAAGCCGAATCACCGGAATGCACGCCCGCCTGCTCGACGTGTTCCATGATGCCGCCGATCAATACGTCTTCGCCGTCGCAGACCGCGTCGACATCGACTTCGATCGCGTCATTGAGAAAGCGGTCGAGCAGGACCGGAGAATCGTTCGATACTTTCACCGCTTCGCGCATGTAACGCTCAAGGTCGCGCTGCTCGTGCACGATCTCCATCGCGCGCCCGCCCAGCACGTACGACGGCCGTACCACCAGGGGATAGCCGATCTCCTGCGCCAGCGCGATCGCCGCTTCCGCGCTGCGGGCGGTGCGGTTTGGCGGCTGTCTGAGCTTGAGCTCCATCAATAGCTTCTGAAACCGTTCGCGATCCTCTGCGCAGTCAATCATGTCGGGACTGGTGCCGATGATTGGCACTCCGTTGGCGTCAAGATCCTGGGCGAGCTTCAATGGCGTCTGGCCGCCGTACTGCACGATGACTCCAAACGGCTTTTCGACAGCAACAATCTCCAGCACGTCCTCAAGCGTCAGCGGTTCGAAATACAGCCGGTCAGACGTATCGTAGTCGGTGGATACGGTTTCCGGATTGCAGTTGACCATGATGGTCTCGTAGTCGTCATCGCGCAGCGCAAGTGCGGCGTGTACGCAGCAGTAATCGAACTCGATGCCCTGTCCGATCCGGTTCGGTCCGCCGCCGAGCACCATGACTTTTCTGCGCCCGGACGGCCGCGACTCGCACTCTTCCTCGTAAGTAGAGTACATGTAGG
>JANNTE010000163.1:0-3534 GCA_031403365.1 Betaproteobacteria bacterium
AACCCGACTTCGCCGGCCAGAAGCTCGGTGCGCGACTGGGACTTGGGGGTAAACACCCCTACTTGCTCGCACAAGTAATTGGCCTTGCTTGCCATCAGCAAGATTCGGTTCTTGGGGCGCAGTGCGCCATCCACCACACGCACCAGCATGATCACGCCGACATAATTGTCGAACCAGGAATCGATAATCAGGGCCTTGAGCGGCCCGTCAGGGTTTCCTTTGGGAGGTGGAATGCGCGCGATTACCGCATCCAGAATGTCTTCGATGCCTTCGCCGGTCTTGGCGCTGGCCCTCACGGCGTCGTCTGCAACGATACCGATTATGTCCTCGATCTCGGCGATGACCCGCTCCGGATCGGCGGACGGCAGATCGATCTTGTTCAGCACCGGTACGACTTCGATACCCTGCTCGATGGCCGTATAGCAATTGGCCACGGTCTGTGCTTCCACGCCCTGAGATGCATCCACGACCAGCAGCGCGCCTTCGCAGGCGGCCAACGACCGGCTTACTTCGTAGGAAAAGTCGACATGCCCCGGTGTGTCGATCAGGTTGAGTTGGTAGACCTTGCCATCGCGCGCCTTGTAGCGTAACGCTGCGGTCTGCGCTTTAATGGTGATGCCGCGCTCGCGCTCCAGATCCATGGAATCAAGCACTTGATCTTCCATCTCGCGGTCCGAAAGTCCGCCGCATAGCTGGATGATGCGATCCGCGAGCGTGGATTTACCGTGATCTATATGGGCAATGATGGAAAAATTACGGATATGCTGCATCAGAAAAAAGGGCACCAAAGTGCCCTTTTAAGAGTCAATTCCAAGGTCGCGGATTGTAACGGATTTTACCCACCCACGAGCGGCTTTTACAGACTGCGTCGCGTGAAACCCGCTCCCCGGGACTCCCGGCCTTAGCTGCCGTCCAGCCGCAGCGGCACGTACAGCGCGCCGTCCCCGCGCTTGATGAGCAAGGCGATGCTTCGAGCTTTCTCGAATTGACCCAATAGCTGATTGAGTTGCTCCACCGACTTCACATCCTGATTGTTGATCGCCATGAGGACGTCGCCGCGACGAATACCGGCCTTTGCGGCCGCACCCTGGGCATCTTCCACCAGCAGACCTCCGTTTGTCCCCAGTTCCTTGCGTTGGCCGCCGGTCAGTTCGCTCAAGGTCATTCCAAGCCGTGCCACGAGATTGCCCGGTTTGTTGTCACGTGGCCCGCTGCGCACCGCAACCTTCTCCTCCGGGATTTCCCCCACCACCATGGAGACATCGCGGGACACGCCCTTGCGCCAGACTTGAGCGGTAACTTTCGAACCCGGCCGGGTCTGGGCGACTATGCGCGGCAGATCGACGGAGGAATTGACGACTTTACCGTCAAACTTGAGGATCACATCGGAGGCTTCGATGCCGGCCTTATCCGCCGGACCGCCCTTCTCCACCGAATTGACCAGGGCTCCTGCCGCTTTCGGCAATCCGAATGACTCCGCCAATTCCCTGGTGACTTCCTGAATCACGACGCCGATGCGCCCCCGGCTCACGCGCCCGGCGCTGCGCAGCTGGTTGGAGACGTCCATGGCCACGTCGATGGGAATGGCAAAGGACAATCCCATAAAGCCACCGGTGCGGCTGTAGATTTGGGAATTGATGCCAACCACTTCACCCTTGAGGTTGAACAACGGCCCGCCTGAATTTCCGGGGTTGATCGCGACATCGGTTTGAATGAACGGAACGTAGTTCTCCTGAGGCAGAGAGCGCCCTTTGGCGCTCACAATGCCAGCCGTTACCGAGCTTTCAAAGCCAAACGGCGATCCGATCGCCAGTACCCATTCGCCAACGCGGAGTTTCTCCGGATCACCGATCCTGACCGCCGGCAGGCCGGCCGCTTCGATCTTGATCAGGGCGACATCGGTGCGCTTGTCGGCACCAATGACTTTGGCCTTGAACTCACGCTTGTCGCTGAGTTTTACGGTGACGTCATCGGCCATGTTCACCACGTGCGCGTTGGTCAGGATATAACCGTCGGCACTGACAATGAATCCGGACCCGAGCGAGCGTGCCTCGTACTCGCGCTCCTGTGGTGGACCAAAGCGCCGAAAAAAATCATAAAAGGGATCGTCTTCCGGAACCGGGGGTTGCGCGCCGCCGGTCGTGGCGGTAGATGTCGTACTTACGTTCACAACAGCAGCACCCTGCTTTTCGACCAGATCGGTGAAATCCGGCAAGCCCTGCACCTGGGCCAAACTCACCAGCGGTAACCACAGCAGCAGGGAAGCACCAATTTTTCTGAGCATCAACAAGTTCCTCCAGGTATTGAAACGATATGCCGGCACACGCCAGGGCGGTGCGCCGTCACGGAAAACTATTGGCCGCGCGGCGCCACGGAGTGGGCGATCTGCATCACAGTCGCGGCGGGCGCCTCCCCGAGCACGGTTACGATCTGATCATTGATGGTGCGGATAAAAATATTGATTGCCCCGTGCTGGAAAGGGCCCTCATCGACAGTGCCGCGGGTCAGAGCAGGTTCAATGAAGATGGAGACTGCGGCCAGCCCGTCCGAATAGACCAAATGCGTGACAAGTACCGAATTGCCCTGCTTGGAACGGCGCATCTCGAGAATCTTGCGGAAGCCCGCCGGGATACTCCTGACCGTCCAACCAGACTCGACTTCACTGATCGGGTTGGTTGCGAACCGGTCGAGGCGCCACTCCGGAAATCGTACGGTGAAGGAGGGCTTCACCATCTGCCGCGTAACTGCGGCCCCGATCACCACTTGCGTAAAACTGATCTGTTCGACGACAGTGTGCCCTTCCCCGATCAGGCTTGCCTTCAGCAGCAATCCGGTATTAACGTCCGCCCAGAATTTGTGCCCATAGCGTTTCGCATCCTTCGGCTCCAGAATCAGTGCCTGCGCATCGAAACCGCCGATGCGCTCTGTTGCTCCCTTGCGAATGACGTAGTTCTCGGTCAGTGCTGACAACTGCTCGGGGAGCAGCGCCGGGAAATTTCTGCGGGCCATGCGCTTGTCGCTGCGTATAATCTTGGCATCCGGGTAGTAGCACAGAATCTCGTCATTGTTGCGAATAATCTCGCGGCGCGGACCATCCAGAGTTTCCAGTTTTTCGTGCTCGTTTTCGCCTTCGACAAAATGGACGATACGGGAAGTTTCGACCTGGTCGCCATGCTGATAAACGAAGGTCCCGGCGTAATTCAGTTTTCGGGCCGCATCCGCGATTTTCTGCAACAGGGCAAGCCCCTCGGCTTGGTGCAGTGCATCGGCCGCTGCGACGGCTCCCGAAAAAATCAGGGCAAATAACGCCGGAATCCAAAGCCTGAGACGTACAGTGCTCACCGGCTTTCTTCCATGCCTTGTCCGGAAACGGTGAGCACATAGGATGCCACGCCGCGCATCGTGGTGCTCGGAGAGAACTGCTGGTGCGCCAGCAGATAATCATTGACCTGCGCGCTCGCGGGTCGGGCTGCGGGTTGGACCCCGGCGGCCGGCAACACTGGTGGCGCAAGGGCCACGTTCTCATTTGACGGG
>JANNTE010000164.1:0-6831 GCA_031403365.1 Betaproteobacteria bacterium
CTACGAGCGGTCGAAGCCGTAATACCGGCGTTGTTGCTGATTGCGGGCTTGCTTTTGGCCACGCGCCCGGCGCATGCCGAGGCCCAAGGTCCCTCATGGTCGGCGCTGTCTGCGGAACAGCAGGCCATCCTTGCGCCGCTGCAAGGGGACTGGGACAAACTGGATGCGGAACCACGCCAGCGCTGGATCAGCATTGCGAAACGCTATCCAAGCCTGCCCCCCGAGCGACAGGAAAGAATTCAGCAACGCATGCGCGAATGGGTGGGGCTCACCCCGGAACAGCGCGCGCACGCCCGCGAACGCTACCGCCACCTGAAACAGTTGTCTCCCGAGAAGCGGGAAGAATTGCGTCAGCTCTGGCGTGAATACCGGGAACTCCCGGAAGAACAGCGGCAGAAGCTGCGCGAAGAACGCAACGCCGAAGGCAAACCGGCCGGGTAACTGGTGCAAACGCGATTGCACGAGCAATCCGGCCGTGCGCCGGCGCCGGTCCAGAGCGCACCGGAACTGGCCGGACTGCGGGTGCGTCTGGCGAGCCTGGCCTATGAAGCGATACTGCTGCTCGCGGTGCTGTTCGTTTCCGCTTACCTTTTTCTTAGCATCGCCCGCGACGCCCAGGCCGGCTGGCCACGCACCGCGTTCCAGATTTACCTGCTGACAATCTGCGGTGCTTATTTCGTCTTCTGCTGGGTTCGCACAGGCCAGACCTTGCCAATGAAAACCTGGCGTTTGCGCCTCGTCAATACCGAAGGACGCACTCCGTCCCTGGGCCTCGCATGCTGGCGCTACCTGCTGGCCATACCGGGAATGCTCTCGGGCGCAAGTCTGATATGGGCTCTGATCGATCGGGAACGGCTGTTCCTCCACGACCGTCTGGCCGGGACCAGGATTCAAAGGACGGACGGCCGATGATGGAACGAAGAAATTCGCGCGCCTGTTGCCGGGCTTGCGTTATCGTCCTCCGCATCAGAGCTTTTCCACTTTCCACATCATCGTCAGCGCGGCGACCAGAAACGCAAACGTGGGGAAAATCGCGCTAAACAGCGGCGGCCATGCGTTGAGCAATCCAAGATGGCCAAACAGCCGGTTGGCAAGGTGAAATCCCAATCCCAGCATGATGCCGGTGAAGATCTTTGCACCGGCCCCGCCCTCGCGCACCTGGAAGTAGGCGAACGGCAGGGCCAGCACCATCATGACCAGTACCGCGAACGGATAAACCAGTTTTTGCCAGAGCACGATCTCGTAACGAGATGTCTCCTGGCGATTCTCGCTCAGATGCTCGATGTAAGAAATCAATTCGAGCAGGGACATCTGCTCCGGCACAACCATCAGGACATTAAGTATGGAAGGATTGAGCACCGAACGCCAGTAAGCTTCCGGAATACGGCTGACGGTCGCGCGCTCCTCCTCAAAGCGCGTCTGGGTCACGTCCTTGAGCCGCCACAGATTCTCTCTCTGATACTCGCCTGATTTAGCGAGACTGATGGCGCGCAGCCGGTAGTCGGCATCGAATTCGTAGATCTTGACGTCATGAATCATGGTTTCCGGCATGATCCGGTCCACGTTGACGAAGTTGGTATCGTCCTTGACCCAGAGTCCGGAGCGAAAGGCCTGCGCCACGACGGTGCTCGATGTCGCCTTGAGCCGAAGTTTCTGCGCCGCCTGTTCGCTGGCGGGCGCAATGAACTCTCCGAGCAGGAAGGTCAGCACCGAAAGTGCCAGGCCGATCTGCACCAGGGCAAGCGCCATGCTGCCGACGGAAACGCCGGATACCCGCATGACGGTGTACTCCGAGTGCGAGACCAGTTGCGCCAACGCGAACAAGGTGCCAATCAGCGCGGCAATGGGCAGAATCTCGTAGGCCCTTCCGGGCAGGCTGAGCAGCACATAGCGCACGGCAAGGGCAAGCCGATAGCTGCCGCGGCCGATATCGCCGATCTCGGCGATAAGATCGAAAAACGCGAACAGCAACAGCAATGCGGCGAATACCAGCGCGGTACTCCAGAAAATCTGCCTGGCGACATAGCGGCGGATGGTCCTCATCGCCGCACCCTTGGAATTCGGCGTACTGAGAGGCGGAAGTAGAAGAGCATAGCGACCGCCACCAGCATCACCGCGTGAGCCGACCACATGCCCGCGTGAACGCCGATCTTCTGTTGCGCCACCCACGCCTGAAGGATCGACAACAGGTTGGTGTAGACGGTATAGAGCAGCGCCGCGAGCATGAGATTGAGCGAACGTCCGGCACGCGGATTCACAAAACTCATCGGGATGGCGAGCAAACTGATGACCAGCGCACTCAGCGGCAAACCCGCGCGCCAGACCAGTTCGGCGCGCGCGGCGGGTGACTTGTCGGCAATCAGGGCCAGCGTCGGCATGGCCTTTGTCGGGAGCGGTCCCGTGGTCACTTTGCCTTCATCGATACGCACCGAATACTTCTCGAATTCGATTACCCGGTATTCGGCGGACCCGGGCGGACCGACATAGCGCCGGCCGTTGAGCATAACCAGAAAGCGGTCGCCATTTGGCGCCGTCTCCTGATAACCGCGCTTGGCCACCGTGGTCCCGACTTCGCCGTCCTCGACCGAATGCACAAAAATATTGGCCACCGTCGTCAGATTGGCAGCGAGCTTCTCCACAAAGAAGATGCGTTCAGCGTCGCGCGACTCTTTGAACACGCCGGGGGAAATGGCCGCGATGTCCTCCTGACTCTCGAGCTGTTGCCGATACACCTCGGCCTTGGAAATCGCCCATGGCGACAGGAAAAAGCTCAGGGTCGCGATGACGAGCGTCACCGGCAAGGCATACGTCAATACCGGTCGAATCCATGCCATGAGCCCCTGCCCGGACGTAAACCACACCAACATTTCGGAATCGCGGTAACTGCGGGTCAACGCCATCAGCAACGAAATAAAAAGCGTGATGGATAGCAGGTGCGGCAGATAGTTGAGGCTGGCGAATCCGAGAAAGGTCAGCACCGCGTCGGAGGAGATCTTGCCGCGAGCGGCATAACCGAGGTAGCGAATGAGCTGGGTCGTGACGGTAATCGCCAGCAGGACGAACAAGGTCGCGATTCCGGTCGAGGTGAACTCCCTGATCAGGGAGCGTTGAAAAATCATGCGCTACTTTTGACTTTTGCTCGACGTGGAAGGGATAATCCTAAGTAATTGAATGGAAAACAGCATTCATTGAGGAGCCTGCAGTGGAATTTAGCATAAAAGTAGCAGCGCCGGAAAAGCTGAAAACCGATTGTGTTGTGGTGCCGGTATTCAGCGCGGCGAAACTGTCACCGGCAGCACTGGCAGTTGATCGAGCCTGTGGAGGCGGCATTTCCGGCGTTCTCAAGCATGGCGATTTCGACGCAAATCCCGGTTCAACCCTGATGCTCTATGACTTGACCGGCATTTCGAGCAAACGGGTGCTCCTGGCCGGATTCGGCAAGCAGAACGAAACCTCGGCGAAAGCGTTCCGCGATGGGGTGCGCGGCGCGATTCGCGCCCTGATGGATGCCGGTATCGCGCAAGCAGCGCTCTACGTCGCGGACACGAAGGTCGCGAAGCGCGACGCTGAATGGGTGACGATGCAGGCTGCGTCAGCCTGCCTGGAAGGCACATACCGCTTCGATCAACTCAAAAGCAAGGCCGAGGGCCAGCGCAAGAATTTGAGACAGATTGGCCTTGGACTGATCCGGGAATCGAAGTCTGCCAACGCCGCACTGGCGCGCGGAATTGCACTTGGCGAAGGGATAAACCTGGCGCGGGATTTGGGCAATCTCCCGCCGAATATTTGCACCCCCGAGTATCTGGCCGGGCAGGCCCGCGCGCTGGGCAGGACCCACAAGCTGAAAGTGTCGGTGCTTGAGCGCAAGGACATGTTGAAACTCGGAATGGGTTCCCTGCTGTCGGTTGCCGC
Organism: Betaproteobacteria bacterium; assembly: GCA_031403365.1. Classification (GTDB taxonomy): domain Bacteria; phylum Pseudomonadota; class Gammaproteobacteria; order Burkholderiales; family JACQAP01; genus JACQAP01. The sequence continues at coordinate 3,913 of JANNTE010000164.1, forward strand.
TGGCAGCCGCCTGTCACCCAAGCTCATCACCTTAGAGTACCGCGGCGGACCAAAACAGCAAAAGCCGGTGGTTTTGGTCGGCAAAGGCGTCACCTTCGACACCGGGGGCATATCGCTGAAACCCGGAGCGGAAATGGATGAGATGAAGTACGACATGTCCGGCGCCGGCAGCGTGCTCGGCACCTTGCGTGCCGTCGCTTCCATGAAGCTGCCGCTCAATGTGATTGGCGTCATCCCTGCGGTCGAAAACATGCCCGGCGGCAATGCAACCCGGCCGGGCGACATCGTGACCAGCATGTCAGGCCAGACCGTCGAGATTCTGAACACCGATGCCGAAGGAAGACTGATCCTGTGCGATGCCATGACGTATTCGGAGCGCTTCGATCCGGCGGCGGTGATCGACATTGCAACTTTGACCGGCGCCTGCGTCATCGCGCTGGGGCATGTCGCATCGGGACTTTTCAGCAACGATGCCAAACTCGCGGACGAACTGGTCGCAGCGGGCGATACTTCCTGGGACCGGGTATGGCCGATGCCGGTCTGGGACGACTACCAGGATCAACTGAAGAGCAATTTCGCCGATGTCGCCAACATCGGCGGCCGCCCCGCAGGCAGCATTACCGCAGCCTGCTTTCTTGAGCGTTTCGCGAAGAAATTCAAGTGGGCACACCTGGACATCGCCGGCACCGCCTGGAAATCCGGGCGTGAAAAGGGTTCCACCGGTCGCCCTGTGCCTTTGCTCACGCAGTTTCTGATGACGCGCGCAGGCTGGTGACCGAAGTCCTCTTTTATACCGGGGCGGACAACAAGCTGCGCACCGCCTGCACGCTGACCGGCAAGGCGCTGGCACGCGGCATGCGGGTGTTTTTACTGACACCGGATGCTGCGCAAACGCAGCGTCTGGGCAAGCTGATCTGGAGCACGCCTGCCACCGGATTCGTGCCACATTGCCGCAGCAGCGACCGGCTCGCCCCGGTTACGCCGGTTATCGTCGATCATGTTGCCGAGCCGCTGGTTCATGATCAGGTGCTGGTCAATCTGTGCGCGCAACCACCGGCATTTTTCAGCCGATTCACGCGCCTGGTGGAAATCGTCGGTATCGAGGACGAAGATCGTGAGGCGGCGCGTGCGCGGTTTCGCTTCTATCGCGACCGTGGTTACGAAATCCGCACGCATAACCTTGGAACATCGGCGTCCTGATGGCCGAAGACCTTCCGCCCAAAGCAGACATCGAGACTGAACAGCACGACGAAGTTCTAGGCAAGATCGAGCAATTGCTGAACCGGCATCGTCCAAAGCCATCCGATGCCGCTGAAATTCCGGTACTCACACGCGCCGCGGACCGGGAAAGCGGCCCAAACGAAGACGGCATTCCCACCCTTCTGGATATTGTTCCCGGTCCCGCGCACCCTGCCGCCGCCCCGACACTGTTGTCGCCTTCAAGTACCCGGATCAGCATCCTGATCCTGCGGCGCATGGTTGCCGCTCTCGACGCCGAGCACGCGCGCCTGCGCCAGCAGATCGGCGACGAGACGCAACTTCACCTGCTGGATCTGCTGGTGGCCGAACTCAATCAGGCACTGCCCGACGCGATCAGTGCCGCTGTTATGGCCAGCCTCGCCGAACAGCCTCAGTCCGCGGACGACGCTCGGCTATAATTCGCCGCCCCAATTTTCATCCCGGACCCATGGAACTTGCCAAGAGCTTCGAGCCCAAGGACATCGAGCGACGCTGGTACCCGATCTGGGAAGCGCGCGGCTATTTCGAAGTCGAGGATGACGGGCAGCATCCGGCGTACTGCATACAACTCCCGCCGCCGAACGTCACTGGCACCCTGCACATGGGCCACGCGTTCCAGCAGACCCTCATGGATGCGCTGGTGCGCTATCACCGCATGCGCGGCGACGCCACCAACTGGGTGGTGGGCACCGACCATGCCGGAATTGCCACTCAGATCGTGGTCGAGCGCCAACTGGAAAGCGAAGGCAAGACCCGGCACGATTTGGGGCGCGGGCCATTCGTCGATCGCGTCTGGCAATGGAAACAACTATCAGGGTCGACCATCACCCGGCAGATGCGCCGCCTTGGCACTTCCGCCAACTGGGCCTTTGCCGACACGGAAGGGCAGAACAGCGGCTATTTCACGATGGACGCAAAAATGTCGCGCGCGGTCGTCGAAGTGTTCGTGCGCTTGCATCAGCAGGGACTGATCTATCGCGGCAAACGGCTGGTTAACTGGGACCCGGTACTGGGCACCGCGGTCTCCGATCTGGAGGTCGACAGCGAAGAAGAGGACGGCCGTATCTGGGAGATACGCTATCCGCTGGCCGATGGCAGCGGCAGTCTGGTCGTAGCCACCACGCGCCCGGAAACCATGCTGGGCGACGCCGCGGTGGCGGTTCATCCTGACGACGAGCGTTACCGGGCGTATGTCGGCAGGCAGGTGCAACTGCCTTTGTGCGCACGTACGATTCCGGTCATTGCCGACACTTACGTCGATCCGGCTTTTGGCACCGGCTGCGTGAAGATTACGCCGGCACACGACTTCAACGACTACGCGGTCGGCCAACGCCACGGCTTGCAGCAGGTCAGCATTCTGACACTGGATGCCCGAATCGCCGACACGGCGCCCGCGCCTTATCGCGGACTGGAGCGCTTCGAGGCTCGCAAACGCGTCCTGGCCGACTTGCAGGGGCTGGGACTGGTCGTCTCGGAGAAGCCACACAAACTCAAGGTGCCGCGTTCCGGGCGCACCGGGGTCATCGTCGAACCCATGCTCACCGATCAGTGGTTCGTGAACATGGAAGGCCTTGCGAAACGCGGACTGGAATGCGTTGCCCGGGGCGAAGTCAAGTTCCATCCGGAGCATTGGACCAGCACTTACAACCAATGGCTGGAGAACATTCAGGACTGGTGCAT
>JANNTE010000165.1:0-1074 GCA_031403365.1 Betaproteobacteria bacterium
GACCAGAACTGGGACGCCCACGGCGACGTGAACAAGAACCACGAGCTGCACGCCGGAGAGACGGACATGCCCATCGCCGGGCTGCTGGCGGACCTGAAGGCGCGCGGCCTGCTCGAATCGACGCTTATCATCTGGGGCGGCGAGTTCGGGCGCATGCCGACCAACCAGGGCAGCGTGGGCCGCGACCACAATCCGCGCGGCTTTACGATGTGGCTGGCCGGGGGAGGCGTGAAAGGGGGCACGATGTACGGCGCCACCGACGAATTCGGATACGCCGCGGTCGAGAACCGAGTCTCGGTGCCCGACTTGCACGCCACCTGCCTGCACCTGCTGGGCCTGGACCACAAAGCGCTCACGTTCCGCCACCAGAGCCGCGACATGCGATTGACCGACGTCAGCGGCGAGATCATTCGGCCGATATTGAGCTAAGAGCTTATTCTGGAATTGCCCGGGCGGACCGGCGCGGGAGTTTTCTGTACGGCAGCCATTGGCGAGACTAAGATATCTGCTCTACGACGGCAACAACATCAACATCAAATTCGACTCTAGACGGCTAAGGGAGAAACTCATGCAGGCAAGCTGGTCGCGACGGAAATTCTTGGGCGTGGCCGCGGGCGCCGCGGTTGGACTCGGCGCGGGACGCCTAGTGCAGGCTGCCGGATCGAGTAACGAAAAGTTCGGCGGTTTCAACGTCGGCCTGCAAAGCTATACGCTTCGCAACTTCAAAGTCGATCGGGCGCTTGAGGAAATCAAGAAGATGGATCTGCACGGCGTCGAAATGTTCGACGCGCACTTCAGCTCCAAGTCGTCCGATGCCGACATCCAGGCGATGAAGAGCAAGACCGAGGGCCTGGGCATCAAGATCCTGGGTCACGGTGTCAATCCGTTTACCAAGGACCACGATGCCAACCGCCGCTGGTTCGAGTTCGCCAAGAAGGCGGGCATCCGCAACTTGTCGGCCAACCCCAGCGAAGACGCCTTCGACAGCCTCGACAAGCTGTGCGAAGAGTACCAGATCCGGATCGCGATCCACAATCACGGACCCGGCGCCCGGTATGACAAAGTCTCCGACGT
>JANNTE010000166.1:0-13027 GCA_031403365.1 Betaproteobacteria bacterium
AGGAGGAAGAAGTCGTCGCGCTGATCGAGAACATCGAGTCCACCATCGGGCCCATCGAGGTGCTGGCGTTCAACATCGGCGCCAACGCCGCCGCCAGCATTCTCGATGAGACCGCACGCAAGTATTTCAAGATCTGGGAGATGGGCTGCTTCGCCGGATTCCTCAATGGGCGCGAAGTCGCCAAGCGCATGGTGGTGCGCGGGCGCGGCACGATGTTGTTTACTGGCGCCACGGCGTCGATGCGCGGATCGGCGAGTTTCGCCGCGTTCGCAGGCGCCAAGCACGCGCTGCGCGCGCTGGCGCAAAGCATGGCGCGCGAACTGGGGCCGCGTGGCATTCACGTCGCCCATACCATCATCGACGGCGCGATCGACACCGCATTCATCCGCGACCTTTTCCCGGAGCGTTACGCGCTCAAGGCGCAGGACGGCATTCTCGATCCCGACCACATCGCCGACGCGTACTGGATGCTGCACACACAGCCGCGCGACGCCTGGACGCACGAGCTGGACTTGCGGCCTTACATGGAGAAGTTCTGATGAAAACCTTTGAATTCTGGTTCGACTTCGGCAGTTCCGCGTCCTACCTCGCATGGACGCAACTTTCCGCCCTGGAAGCGGCAAGCGGCGCCAGCGCGGTGCTCAAGCCGATGCTACTGGGTGGCGTGTTTCAGGCTACCGGCAACCAGTCGCCGGTCAACATACCCGCGAAGGGCAGGTACTTGTTTGCGGACTTTGACCGGTTCGCCAAACGCTACGGGGTGGCGTTCACCCGCAATCCGCATTTCCCGATCAACACCCTGTTACTCATGCGTGGCGCCATCGCATTGCAGAGCAAAGGGGACCCGCGCTTCAAGGCCTACTGCGACGCCATGTTCAAGGCGATCTGGGTCGATGCGCTGAACATGAACGACCCCGGCACAGCCGCGCAAGCGTTACACAAGTCTGGCTTTGATGCCCAGGCCCTGGTGGCAGCGGCCAACGAACAAACGACCAAGGATGCACTCAAGGCCACGACGCAGGAAGCCATCGACCGCGGCGTGTTCGGCGCGCCAACCTACTTCGTCGGCGAGCAGATGTTCTGGGGACAGGACCGGATCGATTTCGTGAAGGAGGCCTTGCGATGAGCGACATACTGACCCATGCGGAAGCGGGCGTGATGACTGTCACCATTAACCGGGTGGACAAGAAGAACTCCATTACGTCGGCGATGTATGCGGCCATGGCCGATGCAGTGAAGCTGGCTGCGGATGACGCTACCATCCGCGTGCTCGCATTCCAGGGCCATGAAACGGTCTTTTGCGCCGGCAACGACATCGGGGACTTCATCAAGAATCCACCCGCCACCGCAGACTCGCCGGTATTTTTATTTTTGCGCGGCATTGCGGAGTTTCCCAAACCGCTGATCGCGGGTGTCAGCGGCGCCGCGGTAGGCATCGGCACTACCATGTTGCTCCACTGTGATCTGGTCTACGCGGGAGAAAACGCGGTATTCGCCATGCCGTTCGTGAATCTCGGCATCTGCCCCGAGGCCGCGTCGAGTCTGCTGCTTCCGCAAATGCTGGGCTACCATCGGGCCGCCGAAGCGCTGTTGCTGGGCGACTCGTTCAAGGCCGACGCGGCGCTGGAGATGGGGCTGGTCAATCGCGTTGTTCCCGCCGCCGAAGTCAATGCCTTGGTGCAGACTCAGGCCCGCAAACTGGCCGCCAAACCGCCGAGTTCGCTGCGGGAAACCAAGCGCCTGATGAAAATGGGGCAAGCGGCGCTCGTCATGCAGCAAATGGCGGATGAAGGCGCGGTCTTCGCCCGCATGCTGAAGGAGCCGGCGGCGCGCGAGGCTTTCGCTGCCTTCATGGAAAAGCGCAAGCCGGACTTCTCGCGCGTTTGAACGGCCTCCGGGAGCAGGCGCAGCCGGTTCATGCTGCCGCGCCGAGTCGGTTTGTCTTTTTCGGTGATGTACCGGCCGGCGCGGTTCATGCGCTCGGCGCGATTTAATTCAACGGCCTGCACCTTGACGCTCACGCCCTTGCAAGGTTCAACGAAGATGTGGCTTGATCGAGCCAGGCTTTACGTTGAGCGTCTCCAGCGGAACGGATCAACCGTTCTTCGATCTTGAGATCCGGCACGCGCCGAATCTCCGCGAAACTACTGGTAACCAGGGTTGCGCCGCAGGCATGCGCGTTTATCGTCCGTCACGCCCCGGAATCCAGTTGGTTCCCGCCAGCGGCACGCCCGCCATCGCCGCCGCTTCGACGGTGAGCGCAACCAGGTCTTCACGCTCCAGGTGATGCACGTCGGTCTTGCCGCAGGCGCGCGCAACTGTCGATAACTCCATGTTCATGGTCTTGAAATAATTCTTCAGCCGCTTCGCGCCGATCATCGGATCGAGCCTCAGTTCGAGTTCGGCATCCTGCGTGGTGACGCCGACCGGGCACCTGCCGGTGTGGCAGTGATGGCAGAAGCCCGCCTTGGTGCCAAGCTTGCGGTAGTCCTCGTTCGCATCGACGTGAGATCCGTCCGGCCTGACCCAGGAAGGGCTGTTGCAGCCCAGCGCCATCAGCACGCCTTGGCCAATCGACACCGCGTCCGCACCAAGCGCCAGGGCCTTGGCGACATCTGCGCCGGTGCGGATGCCGCCGGAGACTACGAGTTGCACCTGGCCTTTCATGTTCATGTCGTCGAGCGCATCGACGGCCTGGCGCACGGCAGCCAGCGTGGGGATGCCGACATGTTCAATGAACACCTGCTGGGTCGCGGCCGTGCCGCCCTGCATGCCATCCACCACGATGACGTCGGCGCCGGCGTGAACGCACAGCTTCACGTCGTGGAACACCCGCGTGGCGCCGATCTTCACATAGATCGGCACGCGCCAGTCGGTGACTTCGCGCAGTTCCTTGATCTTGATGGTGAGGTCATCCGGGCCGGTCCAGTCCGGATGGCGGCAGGCGGAACGCTGATCGATGCCCGCCGGCAGGGTGCGCATGCCGGCCACGCGCGCGTTGACTTTTTGTCCGAGCAGCATGCCGCCGCCGCCGGGTTTTGCGCCCTGGCCGATCACCACTTCGATCGCATTGGCGCTGCGCAGGTGATCGGGATCGAAGCCATAACGCGAGGGCAGGCACTGATAGACCAGCGTCTTCGACGAGCGGCGCTCTTCTTCGGTCATGCCACCATCGCCGGTGGTGGTGGAAGTGCCCAGTTCGGTCGCCGCGCGGCCCAACGCTTCCTTCACCCGTGCCGACAGCGAACCGAAGCTCATGCCGGCGATGGTGATGGGCATGTCGAGCACCACCGGATTCCTGGCGAAGCGCGTGCCGAGTATGGTCTTGGTCGAGCACTTTTCGCGATAGCCCTCCAGCGGATAACGCGAAATCGATGCGGCAAGAAAAAGCAGGTCGTCGAAGTTGGGCAGCTTGCGCTTGGCGCCCAGTCCGCGGATGTCGTACAGGCCGGTGGCGGAGGCGTGCTGGATGTAGTGCAGCACGTCCTGGTTGTAGGTGAAACTTTCCTCTTCGTGTGTGCCAGTTGTCATGTCAGTATTCCTGGTTGGCGTCCGCGTTCCAGTTGTACAGGGTGCGGGCGGAGGCGACGCGCTTGAACTCCTTCGGGTTATGGGACAAGGATGCCCGATCCAGCAGTGTCTTGACCCTGGCGATGTCTGCGTCCGTCATCGGTTCTTCGCGGGCATCGGCGCCGAGGCTTTTGATCTTGCCGCGAACGTAAATCACTGCTTCATAAAGCGAGTCGCCGAGCGCGTGACCGGCATCGCCGCAAATGAGGAGTGTGCCGGCCTGGGCCATGAAGGCCGAGAAATTTCCAACGCTGCCGCCCACCACAATATCCAGACCTTTGAGCGAAATGCCGCAGCGCAGGCTCGCATCGCCTTCGATGACCAGCAGCCCGCCATGGCCGGACGCACCGGCGGATTCCGAAGCGAAACCCTTCACGCGCACCGTGCCGGACATCATGTTCTCCGCCACGCCCCAGCCGGCGTTGCCGTGAATGGTCACGCTCGCATGTTTATTCATGCCTGCGGCGTAGTATCCGGCATGTCCGCGAATGTCCAGCGCGACTTCGCGATCCATGCCCACTGCGATGTTGTGGGCTCCATTCGGATTTTCCACATTGACCTGCGCTACCTTGCTCCTGAGCAGATCGTGATGCAGGTACTGGTTCAGATCGCGCACGCTCTGGCGCGCGAGATCGAAACTCACACTTTCCATATGTAGAGTTCCTCAGGCATGGGCTCAAACAAATTGGCGTGCTTGATGCCCGGCAAATGCGCAAGCGAGCGGAACTCCGAAGAAACGGCGACGTAATCGTCGGTTTCCGCCACCACCGCCGGCTTGCAGGCGAAGGGGTCGCGCACCAGCGCCATTTCGTCGTGCGTCCCCATCAGAAACGTAAAGAATCCATCCAGTTCCTCGAAACCTTTCTTCAGCGCGCCGGCCAGATCGTCACCTTCGCGCAGGCGCCATTCCAGAAAACGGCAGGCCGCCTCGGTATCGTTGTCGGTGTCGAAGTGAATACCGAGCGGTTCGAGCTTGCGCCGGATCTGGTAAGGATTGGACAGCGAGCCGTTGTGGACCAGACAAAAATCGCGGCCCGCGGTAAACGGGTGCGCGCGATCCGGCGTAACCGCCGACTCGGTTGCCATGCGCGTGTGGCCGACCACATGCGTACCGGCGAGTTTGTCGAAATCGTAACGCTGCGCGACTTGCGCCGGCGTGCCGATGTCTTTGTACAAGTCCATGGATTTGCCGACCGAGAGCAGATGCAGCTTCGGATAATGTTCCTTGATCCAGGTCTTTATCGTCTCGGGTTCGAGGTGGGAGATGAGCACGGCGTGGTTGCGCTTGATCGCCAGCTTGACCGGCGAGCCCAGGTGATGGGAAAAATCGTTCTGCAATTTCATCCAGTCGAAATCCAGGGTTGGCGCGAACAGGCTGTATTTCAGCTCGTTGGCGCCGGCCTCTTCGGTGTAAGCGGCAAGCCCGGCCGAATCCGGTCCACGTTCGCTCATGCCGGTCAGCATGGGCACCATCCATTCGCCCAAATGTCCGCGCAGCGCGGGTTTTTTAATCAGCAGTCCGACAATTCCACACATGATTGTTTGGCTCCCGCAAGATTCAGAAAAACTCCACGTACCGGTTCAATTCCCAATCGGAAACATGGCGGCAATACTCAACCCACTCCATGCGCTTCAAGTCGATAAATTCCCTGGCGAATTCCGCGCCGAGTGCAGCACAGATCAGCTTGTCCTTTTCCAGCGCATCCACGGCCTGCTTCAGATTCTGCGGCAGCAGCTCGATGCCGTGTTTTTTCAACTGCGCGTCGGAGTAGGTGTAGAGATTGTCGTTGTTGAGCTTTCCGGGATCGAGTTTGCGCTCGACGCCGTCGAGCCCGGCGGCGATGATCGCGGTAGTCACCAGATAAGGATTGGAGCCGCCGTCGGGCAGGCGCAATTCGAGGCGGCCATAGGGGATGCGTACCATGGAAGTGCGATTGTTGTTGCCGTAGGAAATATAGGCCGGCGCCCAGGTCGCGCCCGACAAGGCGCGGCCCACCACCAGACGCTTGTAGGAATTGACGGTCGGCGCGGCGATCGCGCACAGCGCGTGCGCGTGGGCGAACAGGCCACCGAGAAAATGATAGGCGGTCTGAGACAGCCCGAGGCCGTTCTTGTCCTTGTCGTCGTGAAAAATATTCTTGGTTTTCCCGGCGCCCATTGAGATGTGATAGTGCGCGCCGCTGCCGGTACGATTGGAAAACGGTTTCGGCATGAAGGTGCAGACCATGCCGTGTTTTCTGGCGATTTCGGATGCCGCCATCTTGAAGTAAACAAACTGATCGGCCGTGGTCAGGCAATCGCTGTAGGTGTAATTGATTTCGAACTGGCCGTTGGCGTCCTCATGGTCTATCTGGTACACGTCGAAGCCGACTTGTTGCAGGCTCACGACCAGCTCTTCCAGGAAAGGGGCGTTGCGCGACAAGCCCTTGTAGTCGTAACAGGGTTTGTCGAGATTGTCGGTTGCGTCGGCCGGTGCCAATTTTCCCTCGGTACTTCTCTTCAGCAGCATGAACTCCGGTTCGACGCCGGTGTACATGGTCCAGCCGCGCGCTTCAAGTTTTTCCAGTTGCCGCTTCAACACCACGCGCGAATCGAACGCATATGGCTTGCCGTGCACATGGCCGTCGCAGACCAGCCGCGCGTAACCCGGCATCCAGGGCATGGCGCAGAGCGTGCCCAGTTCGCCCACCGCCATGTAATCCGGCCCCTCCGGACCCATGCCGAATCCCCACATGGCGAAGCCGGCGAAACCGGCGCCGGTGGTCAGCACGTCCTCGAGGTGGGATGCCGGCACCGCCTTGGATTTGGCCGTGCCATGGATGTCGACAAACTGCGCCAGGATAAATTTGATGTTGTTGTCCTTGAGCCATTTCTTCGCTTCAGCCAGCTTCACGGTTTATCCTTTCTGAAAGAAATTTGGAAACAAGGCGGCGATACCGACCGCACCGCCGCCCAACTCCTGTGCGATTTCCAGCAAATGCTTCCACAGATACGGGGAGAAAGTCGGGTCGCACCAGATCTGGAACAGCGGTTTCCCGCTCCAGAGGCGCGGGATGACGAGCACCGATACGCCGATCATGCTGGTCATGACCAGCGGCCTCGCATCGAGATCAAGCGCGGCGAAATTCAGGCTGCATGTCTGCGCGCATACCTCGCGGGCGGCAGGGCCGGCCAGCGCGATTTGCGCATCCTGGCGCCAGACCGGAGTGACTCCGGATAAACCGCGGTCAAGTTTCTGCCGGATGTCGCAAGCGAAATCATCCGAGCCAGGGCCGTCCTCGATGAAAAACTCTGTGGTCGCGAGCCGCGCGATCAGGCTGCACTGACCAATTGACAGCCATTGATTGATCCCCGCCGGAACCGGCAGGCCTTGCTGCAACAGCCAGCTTTCGGCAGCAGGGCCTTTTAGTCCGGATCGCGGCAGACAAGACAAATCCGTCAAAGCCACGCTTTCGAGGCAGCGTTGCTCGGCAGCCGGGTCAGTCAACGCGGCCGGCACATGCATGCCGGCGTACCGACCCCAGCGCAGGTTGAGCGCAGCCAGTGAATCGTGCAGCGGGCTCACACGCAGCATTTCGTTCATGCCGGCACCGGCTCGTCCATGACTTTCTGCCGCGCGCCTTCGGGGTCATAAAACGGCGGTTTCACGATGGTCGCGTTGACCATCACACCGCCATCGGCACGGATGCCAAAGCGCGTGCCGGGCTGCGCGCGTTCGGGCGCCACAAACGCCAGTCCGATGACTTTCCCAACCGCTTCGCTGTACGCGATGCTGGTGACCCGGCCGGAAATTTGTCCGTCGTGAATAACGAGGTGGCACTCCTTCGGCATCGGATCGTGCACGCCATCGCTGAGGGTAAAGGCCACCAGGGTCTGACGCAGCGGCTTGCCCTGGATAATCCTGAGGCTGCGCTGACCGATGAAAAACGGTTTATCCATTTTGACCGCGAACCCCGACGCAGCCTCAAAGGGCGTGGTCAGACCGTCGCTGTCCTGGCCGATGATGACGTGGGCCTTTTCCAGCCGCAGCAGCCGCTGCGCTTCGACGCCGAAAGGTTTGATGCCATAACGCGTCCCTTCCTTTAGCAGCAAATCCCAGAGCGTCGCGCCATATTGCGCGGGCACGTGCATTTCGTAGCCCAGCTCGCCGACGAAGCCCACGCGCATCAGCCGCGCCGGAATACCGGCCACGTTGCCTTCACGCGCACCCAGATAGGCAAACGCGGCCTCGGACACATCGATATCGGCAAGCGGCGCCAGCAGTGCGCGCGCATGCGGGCCGGCCAGGTTCAGCGCCGCGTAGTGGCCGGTCACGTTGACGATGCCCACGTTCAGACGCCAGATCGCGTTGAGCCGCGTGAGCTCCCGGTACACCGTGGCGGAACCGGTGGTGGTGGTGGTGAAGTAGTACTGCTGCTCGGCCAGCCGGGCGACGACGCCGTCGTCGATCATCACGCCGGACTCGTCGCACATCAGGCAGTAGCGCGTGGCGCCCACTTTCAGGTTGGCGAAGCGCCCGGTGTAAACGCGCTCCAGAAACTGCGCTGCGTCGGGGCCATACACTTCCAGCTTGCCCAGCGTCCCCACGTCGATGATGCCCAGGCTCCGGCGCACCGCGCGCACCTCGGCGCGCACTGCGTCTTCCTTGCTCAAGCCGGGGACTGCGTAATACTCGGGCCGCAGCCATGGCCCGGCCTGCATGAATTTCGCGCCGGCCTGCGCGTGGCGGGCATGCACAGGCGTAACGCGATCGGGCTGGAAGCTGCGCCCGGCAAGATGCGACAGCGCAACCGGATGAAAAAATGGCCGCGCCGTGGTGGTACCGATCTGGCCCATTGGCCTGCCCTTGATCCTGGCCAGAATGCGGACCGCGTTCATGTTGGAGTGCTTGCCCTGGCTCGGCCCCATGCCGACCGTGGTGTAACGCTTGAGCAGCTCGATGTTGTCGAAGCCTTCCTGCGCAGCGTCGAAGAAATCCCGCAGTTGCAGGTCTTCGTCGAAATCGACGAAGTTCTTGCCCCTGGGGTGTGCGAATATCGGATACGGGTGGCTGGGGGACGCCCCCTGCCGCGCCACGGCGGGCGCTGGTTGCGCATTGGCCGCACCCAGAAAGCGCGCGGCTTCGAGGCCGGCGCGCGTGCCGTCTTCGAGCCTCGCGTGCAGCGCATAGACCCCGTTGGCCCGGCCGGCGGCAAATACACCTTCGGGCAAGTGCGATGGCACGAACTGCTGGATATGCTCGTCGAAATCCACTTTGATTCCCGCCTGATAGAGCAGATTGAGCGCAGGCGCCCAGCCCACGCTCATGACGAGGCCATCACACTCCAGGCGTTCGGTGCGCGCCAGCATCGGCACGCCGTATTCATCCAGGGGCGCAATCAGCGCGGCGGCCAATCCATCCTTTCCGGGCTTGGCAATCGCTTCGACAACGCAGTAACGCGTGCGCAGCGCTATCCCGGCTTGTGACACCGCAGCCGCCAGCTCCGATGGCTCGCCGCCGCGCAGATCCACCAAAGCCGCGATCTCGATACCGTGAGCGTGCAGATCCAGCGCGGCGCGGTAAGCATCCTGATTTGCCGCCAGCACCACCGCCCGGCGCATCGGCTTGACCGCATAGCGGTAAATCAGCCGTTGCGCGGCGGACGCCAGCATTACGCCGGGCAGATCGTTGTTGCGAAACACTGCGGGTTGCTCGAACGCCCCGGTGGCGACGATCACGGCACGGGCGCGCATCTTGGTCATTCGATCTGCGTCCACCAATGCAACCCAATGATCGGCGTAATAGCCGCTGGCTTCGGTGGCGAGCATAAATTCTATGCTGGCGTTTTCTTTCGCCGCGCCGGTCAATTCAGCGCAGGTTCTGAATGCCTGCTCCCGCCCGCCGCGCTGGTAGACGAGGCTGCCGCCGGCACGCGGGTTCTCATCGACCACGACGACCTTGAGTCCGGCGCGCGCCACAGCCAGCGCGGCGGACAAACCGGACGGTCCGGCGCCTATGACCAGCACATCGGTAAACGCGTAGCGCTTCGGCGTCTTGATCCGGGGCGCATCGAACTTCACTACGCCCAGGCCCGATGTCCCGCGAATGAGTTTTTCCCAACGCGGAAACCACGACTTTGGCGTGTGGAAGGCCTTGTAATAAAAACCCACAGGCAAGAATGCGGAGAGCTGGTCAAGCCATGCCATGCGGTCGTTTCGCAGTCCGCCGCGCGTATTGACGCTGGCCAGATCCATGCCGTTTTGCAGCGGCGTCACGTCGGCGCGCAGGTTCAGGCGCGCACCCCATTGCATCAGGGCGTTGATGTCGTGGTTCGCCATCGACATTACACCGCGCAGGCGGTGATACTTGAAACTGCGTCCCAATGCGCGCACGCCCGCGGCGGCCAGTGCGCTCGACACAGTATCGCCGGCGTAACCGGCGAATGCGGCGCCTTCAAACTGGAATGCAATGCGCCGGGAGCGGTCGATCCATTCCCCGGCAACCAGCGGCAAACGCTCACTCATGTCGAGGCTTGTCCCGGAACACTGGCGCCAGGAAGGTAGGTACGCCTGACTTCATCGCGCGCCGTATCGCGTTCGGCAATGAACCAAACGCCGCTCGGCAGGTGGTACCACCATTCTTTTTTCAAGCCTGCCGAGCCGTTGCGGTTGAATACGTAGTCCGCCCAGGCTTCGTCGCTCGCCGCATCCGGGTCGGGCATGTCGCGCATCTCGCCCCAGTAAAAAAACTCCAATACCGGACGCGGGCCGTTGATTGGGCAGCATATGAGTTTCATCTCAGTGGCCCACCGAGGCGGCGCCTTTCTCGCCGGTCAGCTTGAAATCCCGGAAACGAGACAGGGTGAAGCCTTTGATGAGATCGTGGTTGGCATCGTTCGCCACCGTATAAGACATGGTTTTTCCGCATACCGGCGTGGCCTTGAAGCCCCAGGTTCCCCAGCCGGAGTCGAGATAGAAACCCTCAACCGGTGTCTTGCCCATGACAGGCGCGAAATCCGGCGTCATGTCCGCCATGCCGGCCCATTGCCGGTTGATTTTGGCATTCGACAGGAAGGGAAACATATCGAGCATATGCGCCGCCAGGCCTTCGACGAAATCCAGTGTCGAGCGCGTGCTGTGCAATTCATAAGGGTCGAGCGAGGCGCCCATCACCAGTTCGCCGCGCGCCGACTGGCTCACATAAACATGCAGGCTGCCGGAGACATAAATCTGGTCGAGCCAGGGCTTCATCGGTTCGGTAACCATGGCCTGCAAAGGATGAATGTAGATCGGCGTGCGCAGCCCGGCCATGTCCGTTATGCGCGGCGTCGAACCGGCAACTGCACACAACACTTTGCGCGTACTGACATAGCCGCGGCTGGTTTGCACGCCTTTGACACGATTGTTCTCGATATCGATGCCAATCACTTCGGTCTTCTGATGGATCTCCACACCGCGCCGGTCGGCACCGCGGCCATAACCCCAGGCTACGGCATCATGGCGTGCGATCGCACCGGGCGCGTGGTACAGCGCGCCGAGAATGGGCGCATGGCCCGCACAGGTGATGTCCATCTGCGGACAGGCTTTCTGCACGTCATCGGCGTACACCACTTCGCTTTGCACGCCCAGATGCTTGTTCACTTCAGCGCGCCAGCGCATGGTGCGCATGGCCGAGTCCGTATGCGCGAGCGTGTAGTGGCCGCGATTGGAATAGAAAAGATTAAGGTCGAAATCCGCCGATAAATCCTGCCAGAGTTTGACGCTCTGATCGTAGAACGCCACGCCCTCCGGAGTCAGATAATTCGAGCGGATGATGGTCGTGTTGCGCCCGGTGTTACCCCCGCCCAGATAACCCTTCTCCAGCACCGCCACATTGGTGATGCCATGGTCGCGCGCCAGATAATATGCGCTCGCCAGTCCGTGCCCGCCGGCGCCGATGATCACCACGTCGTAGCTCGGTTTGAGCTGGTCGGGCTCGCGAAACATGCGCGGCTCGGGATGCTTGGAACTCAGCGCGAAGCGCAGCAGGCGAAAAGGCATGGAGTAAAAGCAGGATCTGGGATTGAGGATCGAGAGATTCGGCTGCCGGCAACGCGGTGAGAAGCGCGACCATTATCGTAGTGCGTTCAAATGCGTGTCAAGAACAAAAGGCAACAATGATTCCTTTAAGGAAACTCGCGCGGGCCACTCCGCTGTCGAAGTTCATGGCGCCTCCTTGCCGCGCGAAACCGCGATTGGAGAGACGGGGTCGGTGTGCGTGCGCAGGAAAAGCTCCCGGCGAAACCGCGCCCAGCGCCAGGCGTCCATGACCATCACGCCATAGACAAAAATGCCGCCGGCGTGGCGACCGGCCCAGGAATGCTGCTCACCGGTGAGGTGGTAGCTCACCATGGCGAGAAACACCAGGAACAACGCCATGGTCAGTGCCCGTTGCGGCATGTTGTTGAGCACCTGCCCCATTCCCGGCAGCAGCAAGGCGGCCAGAAGCACCACCCGGGGCCTGAGCGGGGGCTTGAGCACGACCGGAGAATCATGCGGCTCTGGCAATGTTGCTCTCCGTATCGGGGCCCGGCATCGCAATGGCGCAATGGATGGATACGGCGCGATCGAGCAGCGCTCTGAGCGCTTCCGGCTCGACTTCCAGTTGCTCAAATTTCGAAGCACGCAGTACCAGATAGTGCGCTTTCGCCCCCTGATGAAGCTGACAGACAATGCGCACGCCGCGCGGAGTGACGAGCATTTCCTTCGCCTTCGGATTGCCGAACAACTCCACGACCTGAGGGGTCAATGCCTCCAGAACCGCGTGCACGTCAGGACGGTCGGCGCGCAACACCGCAAATGCAGGCCAGCCTGCCGGCAGGGGCACGGTTTCCGGCAATTCGCTCGACGGTGAGAAAAACTCGATGTTCTGCGGGCGCACCAGCAGGTCAACGATTGCGTTCAGGCCGGTGGGTGTTTCGAGATCCAGTTGCAGCCACAGGCTGGGAACCTTGCGAAAACCTACGGCATCGACAATGGTGGCCAGTCTTACCCTGTTGCCGCGGTAGCGCCCCGTTAAAGCGGGAAAGCCTGCCGGGTCCGGACTGGTCCGCGCATCCTCGAACAGCGTCAGGCAGTTGTCGAACATGCGCGCGCGTTCCGCGCGAACCAGGGCCAGCTCTCTGCGGTTGGCCCGCCACAGAGCGATAAGCGCGACGAATCCAAGCAGGATGCCCACGACATTCAAGACGGAAATCGCCATGGTTTACAGAAACAGATGGCTTACAGAATCAGGCGGATCAACCAAACGGCGACGGCCGGTGCGCTTTGCGCAGCGGCCGTTCAGTTCGTCGGGTTTCGATTGCCTCAGTATCCCTTCGGCCGCGGCCATGGCATGGTGAACTGATCGCCGCGTTTGACGAACTTGTAGCGGTGAAAAGCAAACCATATCGAAGCCAGGATGTAGAAGGCCATGATCGACAGCAGCATGTCGCTGTAG
>JANNTE010000167.1:0-3231 GCA_031403365.1 Betaproteobacteria bacterium
TTTTTGCTCTCCCCCGGGTTTCCTCTGTGGGGCGGCTCTTGTGTTTTTTTATATGTCCCTCATACTAAACACCCAACACCCCCACCACGGCACGGCGAGGAGCAGGCAGTCAGCGGACGGACTGTTCTTGAAGCTGAAAAGGGTGTCAGGAATTCTGGCGACCTTTATCGCTCCCCCGATTGTCGACGTTCGTCATTTCTTCTTAACGATGCCGAACTGGACGCTCAAGCTCACCGTGACCGGAATGTTTTGCAGTTCCACCGAAGTGTATTCGGGTTGTTTGTTTGACGCCTGGCCAAGCAAACCCAGATAG
Source organism: Betaproteobacteria bacterium (assembly GCA_031403365.1). Taxonomy (GTDB): domain Bacteria; phylum Pseudomonadota; class Gammaproteobacteria; order Burkholderiales; family JACQAP01; genus JACQAP01. Next base: position 314 of record JANNTE010000167.1, read on the forward strand.
GCCGACATTCCGCCGCCGCTCGTGTCGCCCTTGGAAACGGGCGCGGTTTCTCGAATGGAGACGATGTCGCCGAGCTCCACCCCCGCTAATTGTGCCAGACGTTCTGCCTTGGCCCGTGCTTGTTTGAGGGCGGCCTCATAGGCTTGTTGCCGAGGCAAATCGGTTTTGCTGAGTTTGAATGTGGCCAATGGCCCCGGCTTCGCGCCGCTGAGCTGAATTTCGATCATGCTCTTCGGCGGGCCCGAACCGATGACTCCACCCGCGTCTTTGGCGACGTCAAGAATGCGTGTCACCGATTGCAGGATATTGTCGGCGCTCATCGTGTCGATGCCGGAAAGGGTGACGGTCAATCGTTCCTGCACGGCCACTTTGTCGGCGATTTTCGGCTGGTTGGCCTGACCGGCTTGAAAGGCTGCCATCGGGTTGGCCGGAGTGCCGGAATTGACCGCCAGGCCAGAGCCGGCCACGATCATTCCCTTGATCTTCAGACCGTTGAGCGCTTCGACGACGCGCCGTTTGTTGTCGCGATATTTCTTGACGGCGTCGTCCGCCAGTTCGGCGTTCCCCTCGAGCATTGCGGTCAACTCAACGGTATCTGGCATCGCCTCGACGACTCCGATTTCCGAGACGGTGATTCCCGGACCCTCTTCCGCCGCAGCGGTCATGCCGGAGAATCCCACCAGCGACATCCAAAGCAGCCCAACTAAACGGCTTCTCACGATTGCAAACCTGTTCATGGCGGTTCCTCTCGGTTGATGGACCACTGCTGGCCGTGTTGCCACGTCTAATGTGTAGTTCTGCTTCGGTAAGGACTCATAGGCGGGCACTGCGTCTGTGCGCGATTCATGCGATTGAACCCGCAAGGGTTTGGCAGGCGAAATACTGGCGTAGCCAGTTGCATTCGGCGTCCGCAGACTGAGCCGGAACCAGCGGCGATTAGGAGCGAATGGCACTAGGTTAAGGGTGCCGGAGAAGGGCAACGATATACTTGACTCAGTATTGACCGCGCCCCCCGGCGGGGGTATCATCGCCGGGCATGGCCGGACCCATCAAGCCCCAGTTTCCTCCACTCCTTGCCGACGGCTTCCACCGGAGGACCGTTGCTGAGATACGGGCCATTTGCGTTAAGGCGTTTCCTACGTCGATCACGCGGCGCGGGATCATGGAACACTTAGAGGATATCATTCGCCATCTTAGCGCCGACAAGGTAAAAGGAAGCCTTTGGATTGACGGCAGTTTTGTCACAGAAAAAATCGACCCGAGTGACGTGGACATTATCGTTCACGTAGCCTCTGCCATTTATGAGGGTGATTCCAAGAAAAGGGGCGCAGTTGATTGGGCTGTGGCAGACGAACGCTGCTCAACCCATTCATCCGACGGCTACGCTTGGATAGAATGTAAACGTGGGCATCCAGGGCATCGCGAAAGCGAGACCATCCGCAAGGATTGGACGGATTGGTTTGGTGGTCACAAGCCGGGTTACATTCCAAAGGGCATCATCGTCCTTTCTTTGCCAGCAAGAACAACATGAGCACATTGCTGGACATTCAGTCGCAATTGTCAGAGACGGATGCGCTTGTCTCTGATCTAGAGGCATCCCTATGCGCGCACCCGGACCGTCTTGCGATTGCTGCCAATTTGAGGTCTGCCGTCAAAATGCAGACACTGCTGCGAGCGCAGTTCATGGATGCGGCCGCGCAAGTCGGCGTAGAAGTGTGTCGCTATCGTGCGTTCACCGACATTTCGCACACAGCCGCTGCGCCGGCATTAAGCGCGATCGTTTCTTTTCAGAAACTCTTTTCGGTTGTTTTCGGATCTCTTAAATATGGCTTCAAGCAGCGGGCTACCATATCTCCGGAAGTCGCGTCTGAGACCGACCTACAATTGCGATTTGCATTCACCGGGTCGATTGGCGTAGTGTTGACGGCGCGGAGTGACGCCAACCTGTTCGATGACTCTTTCCTGGATGATTCGCTCGAAACCATTTTCAAGATGGCAAAGGCGAAGACTCCAAAACAGATTCTCGCGTTCGCGGACAGGCTTGGCCCTGGCGCAATCAATGCACTCCACAATTGGGCGCAAGACAATACAGACGGCGGACTGGGGGCGGATATTGAATGGCGCCGCGGCACCAAGATACGCGGAAAACTATTCGTGCAGCGTCAGGAATTGTCAAAATTACGAAGCGCAATTGACCTTACTGGTACGCCCCACGAAGAGACGATTGTGGTCGATGGCATCCTCGACGCGGTAGGCGTGAGCAAGAGGAGATTCACAATCAAGCGGGATGGATTGCCAGACATAAGCGGAAGTGTCGAACTCGGAGCAATTGACCGAAAGCACAAGGCAACTCTGCCGATGCGATACCGAGCGAAAATACTTAAAACAACTCGGCTCCGGGTGGCCGCTGGCAAGCAGGTCATTAAATATCACCTACTAGGGCTCACTCCGGCGAAGGGGAAGTCTACATGACCATTCGCAAGCCAGCAGAATTCATCGCGTTCGAGCAACTGACAAAGCGGCTGATGGGCGTTCCTAAACAGGAACTAGACAAGGCGATGGATCACTACAACGCCAGGAAAGAGCGGCGCAAAAAGAAGCGTGGCGGCTCGAAGTCGTGATTTATTCCGGTTTGTCACGCGGCACTCCGGTCGCTTGCTCGACTGCGATTGCTTCTTCGGCTGTCACGCCGTATAGCTCATAGACGAGGCTATCTAAACGCTGCTCCAGCGCCGCAGACTCACGGCTGGCAAGCGAGTGTGCCCGCTCCGTGCCTGAGGATAACGTCCTGATTGTTGCGCACAAATTGAAGGGGCAGTCCTGGAACTGGTAGAAGTTTGTTTGTCTAGAACGAACCTACCAGCACGAAAGGACTGCCCGATGGACAATGTAGCAGGATTGGCAAGCGGCGCGAACTT
>JANNTE010000168.1:0-1453 GCA_031403365.1 Betaproteobacteria bacterium
GATTTCGGCGTAGTGGGCGACGTCTGGAGCTGCCCGAGTTTCAACGAGCTGCGCCGTGAAGGCCTCGATGTGCAGCGCTGGAATCTGCTGCATCCGGAAGACAAGCCGCGCGAAACCTATGTCGGCCAGTGCCTCAATGCCGCACCCGGGCCGGTGGTGGCGGCGACTGATTATATGAAACTGTTCGCCGACCAGATCCGACCTTTCATCTACAAACACTATGTCGTGCTCGGCACCGACGGCTTTGGCCGCTCGGATTACCGCCGTCAATTGCGCAAGTTTTTCGAGGTCGATCGCCACTACGTGGCCGTTGCGGCGCTCAAGGCCCTGGCCGACGAAGGCAGCATCCCGCCGGCAACCGTGACCAAAGCCATCAAGAAATATGGCGTCGATCCGGACAAGGCGAATCCGGTTACAGTATGAAACGCCGTAGCGAAACGGCGGGCATTCGGCCCCGCGCCTGACCCCCAACTTACCAAGCTAATTTATGGGCAGCCTTAGAGACATACTGGTCCCCGATATCGGTGACTTCAAAGACATCTCGGTGATCGAAGTTTTGGTCAAGGCCGGCGATACGGTGAAAGCGGAAGACTCGCTGATCACACTGGAATCCGACAAGGCGACCATGGAAGTCCCGGCGCCGTTCGCCGGGGTGGTCAAAGAACTGAAAATCAAGCCCGGAGATAAAGTCTCCGAAGGCGCGGCGATTCTCAGTCTGGAAATCAGCGAAGCCGCCGCCGCTCCGGGTCCTGCCACCGTGGCTGCGCAAAAACCGGCCCAGGCCGCATCTGCTCCGGTAAAAACGCCTGCGATGCAAGCGACCACGCCAACGCCGGCGCCAAGCCCGCAAGCCCCCGCGCCCGCGGCAATGAACGAAGAAGGGTTCGCCCGCGCGCACGCCAGTCCGTCGGTCCGCCGCTTCGCCCGCGAACTGGGCGTTGATCTCGCCAGTGTCAAAGGCAGCGGTCCCAAACAACGCATCTTGCAGGAAGATATCACCGGTTTTGTCAAAGCTGCGCTGGCGCAGCCATCCGCAGGCGGCGGTGGATCCGGATTGGCGCTCGGTCTGCCGGCCTGGCCCGTGGTGGATTTCGCCAAATTCGGCCCGGTGGAGAATCTGCCGCTGTCGCGAATCAAGAAAATTTCCGGACCGGCTCTGCATCGCAACTGGGTATCGATCCCGCATGTCACGCAAAACGACGAGGCCGATATCACAGAGCTCGAAGCCTTCCGCAAGAGCATGGCAGACGAAGCGCAGAAACAAGGCGTGAAACTCACGCCGCTCGCATTCATCATGAAGGCGCTCGTCGCGGCGCTGAAGAGCCCGCCGAGCAACATCGTTAGCGCCAGATTGACGTACGTTCGAGCGGAACCTTGGCGACTTCCGCCCAGAGAAATATACAGGTAGTCGCGCAACCAGGTGGATAGGGAGATGTGCCAGCGATGCCAGAAG
>JANNTE010000169.1:0-1352 GCA_031403365.1 Betaproteobacteria bacterium
TGGGTGGAACTTGGGGAAAGGCGTGATTCTAGCGCAGGCCGCGCGAGTTGAAGAAACTACCGAGGCGCAGACAGGCATGCATTGCCCGGATGCGATCCGGTGCAGTGTTCCTGAATCAGTCATATCCGGTATCATCCGGGACGAGGAAATCGTCTCGGTTCTCTTCTCAAGCATCAGATTCCGGCATTCATGATCGAACATTCCGCGCAGGCTGTGGGTCCCGTACGCATTTCCGGCAGGAGCCTGATCGCCCGACTCGCGGCGGCGGCGATCGAGGAGTCCGACACCGAAGAGTTACGGCTGCGCAAGTCACTGTTGATATTTGCCAGCGGCCTGATGAATCTGGCCGCCATCCTCTGGTTGCTGACCTATAAGGCGCTGGGACTGAATTTCCCGAGTTCCGTTCCACTCGGCTTTCAGATTGCTTCCGCCGCGATTCTGATCATCTTCCTGCGCACGCGCAATTTTGATTTCTTTCGCATCGCGCAGCTTGCGCTGTTCCTGTTTTTCCCGTTTGTCATCCAGTGGTCGATCGGCAGCTTTGTCAGTTCTTCCGGCATTGCCCTGTTGGCATTGCTGGCACCGGTGGGCGCCATGGTTTGCCTGGGACCGCGCGAGTCCATTCCGTGGTTTTTCGCTTTTATTTTTCTCACCGTAGTTTCGGGCGTGACCGATTACTTTCTGGCGGGCGGAGGCAATTACGGGGTTCCGATGAAAACAGTGGCGGTGTTCTTCGTGATGAATTTCACGATTGTTGCCTCGATGATTTACCTGCTGCTCAGGTATTTCGTGCTGGAACGCGACCGCTTTTCCAAAGACCTGGCCGCGCAGCATGAACTGGTGCGCATCGAGCGTGAAAAATCCGAGAAACTGCTGCTCGAAATGCTCCCGGCACATGTGGCGGAACGGCTGAAGCGCAAACCGGGCACCATCGCCGATGGGTTTGCCGACGTTTCAATCCTGTTTGCCGATGTCGTGAACTTTACCCGGATGGCACAGAAAATGAAGCCTGGCGAGGTCGTGAACATGCTGGACAAGTTGTTCGGCCACTTCGACCGGCTGGCCAAAAAGCTCGACGTGGACAAGATCAAGACCATCGGTGACGCTTACATGGTGGCCGGTGGCCTCGGCAAGGGCCGCGTCGGCCATGTGGAGCATATCGCTGACATGGCGCTGGAGATGATCGAGCTGACCCGTCTCGATCCGCACCTGTTGCGCCTGGGCGTCAAGGTTCATATCGGCATCGCCACTGGTCCCGCCGTCGCAGGCGTGATCGGCGCGACGCGATTCATGTACGACGTCTGGGGCGACACGGTAAATCTGGCCAGTCGTCTCACCGACGCCGAGATCGC
>JANNTE010000170.1:0-6620 GCA_031403365.1 Betaproteobacteria bacterium
CCCAAGGCTACGTCCGCTTGACGCAGCAGCGGGATGATCTGGTCCACTCCAAGTCGCTTCTTCATAACGAATCCTTTCCGGCCCACTGTGCCGGCTGGATTCTCTCATATTCCCTGGATCAGGTTTCGGGAAGGGGGTCACAACTACGCGTAAGTCTGGGTTCAAGAGCCACGCCGATTCGACCGGTGGCGAATTTAAGCAACTCACCGTTGAGCGTTATGTTCTTACAAAGAACCAGTCAATCAGTTTTGTTTTTAGGACCCCTTCAGCTGCTGGTGGAAGTTTTCTCGCCTTCGGTGGCTGGTTCGCATGCTCCGGAAAGCTTGACGTTTCAGTTAGTGATGGTGCGGACAAATTCAATTTGAAACAATTTGTGTCGCCAAATTGGAGTAAATTCGGAAGCTTGTGGAGGTCTGACACTGGTGCGCGCAAGACCATCAGGGTGACATTCACAGCAAAATCCGTCGTCAAAATCGCGTTCTGGCGTTTGCGTTGTGGGATCGTTTCGCATTCGCACTTGGATCACTGGGTTGCAAAAAAAGGCGCGCGAACAACTAGGATCCTGGCGAATATGTACACATTTTCACCAGAGGCGCATTTCTTCGGCAAGCAAGGAAGCGTTCGATCGAGCATTCCAATCACCTCCCTTCCAAGGGCTGCAAGTCCTGCCACGCTAACCCTAAAGTCTTGCAATCGATGCGCTCGCTTTCTGCCGATCAACATCGGCGGCGACAAAGAAAGAAATCACTTGTCATTTAGCAATCACTGCGTGGCAGCCCATCGCCGACCATGTCGTCACGGAGGTTTTGGAATACTGAAAAACGCCGATACGCGCTCGACGCTCTCACTTGTCTACGGATTTCAACTCGAATGCCGCTACTGCAAAAAATTCGAGGTCAATGCCGCACATAACCCACAGCGTACGACGGCTCAAATGAAGGAAGACGGCGCGCGGCGTCGCGGCCTCGAGCGGCTCTTGGAATCCCTCTACGGCGGAAGTCCCCAGCTAATCTTCCGTCATGCGACGGGTAAAGAGCTGGCAGTAGAGATTTGGGAGAAGTTTTCTCGGCGATGCTTTAGCTGCAATCGCCGGTTGGTAACAGCACGCAAGATGCAATTGGATCACACGCGACCGCTTGCGCTCTTGTGGCCACTCGATGGATCAGCCACGGCCCTCTGTAAAAAGTGCAATCGCGAAAAGCGAGATCGTCCTCCAGCTGATTTTTACAACGCGAACCAACTTAAGGAACTTTCACGAATTACCGGTATCCCGCTTGCAGTACTCAAGGACCCGAGCCCGAATCATGCGGTGCTGACTCAATTGGGGAAACGGTTGGATTGGTTTTTCGACACCTTCATGACTTCGGCAAAGATGGTTAGAGTCCTTGACGGAAAAATCACAGGGGAGCTGGTTGTCAAGGCAATTGACAAAGCGGACTCGCTCAGGAACATAAACGCGAAATTAAATCTGCGATCGCTCTATGACGCACGGCGTTCAAGAAAATAGCCATCTAGCGCCGACGCAAAAACAAGTATTGATGCGCGGTTGTGGCACCTTGGTCTCGCACGCCGAATTTCTCTCGCCCAGTAACGCTCTCGTCGAACAAATGTATTAGTTCGAACTTGTCGTTGGCACGGCTCGATAATTCCTCGCCCATGTTGCAATTGGGAGTTCGTCCTAAGTGCATAATTAATCGACCGCCCGGACGAAGCCATTTGATGCACTGGTCGAAGAATTTGTGATACACGTCCAGGGAATCGCGTTGCTGGCGCTCTAAAAAAGCTTCACGGCGCACGTCGAAGTCATTTGGATCCCAGCCGGCTAGCCACAGTCGCATCCAATTGCTACTGAAGAATCGGGTCGAAGCCGCGAAAGGTGGCGAAGTAATCACTGCGTCGACGTTGTTGACCGACAATTGCAGAAAGCACGACTGAGTTGCCTCGCCTTCAATCACCTCCCGAGGAGCAGCCAGTGAAATTGTTCGCAGAACTTTGTCTCGAAGGCGGGGAGCCATCGGTCGATACTCCGTCGCTCCAGTTGGCTTGAATGGTGTAACCGGGTGCGATTGCCGCGAGAGTGCATACGGGCGGTTTCCATGAAGAATGTGGAGCAAGCTTGAATAGACGACCGCCCGACCCCACGACAAGCATGCGTTGTTCTTTAGATATCGTCGAGCAGCGAGAATCTCCCGAAGCGTGTCTATGTGGAAATAACTCGCAATGTTTCCATTAAATCCGAATTGTAAGCACGCCCCAATGTCTTCGTCCGCCGAGGTTGCCCTCACGAACTGCAATAGATCGTGAAGGACTGCAAGTGCGTCATCAGGACGTCCCCAAGCAACTTTGGCCCGAGACAAAATATATGCAAGTTCTTGAAGATCGCTTGCAATGGGTTGGCGTCCTTGAAGCATTGCCTCCAGGGGAATTGTGCCACAGCCCGAGAACGGATCAAGAACTCGGTCTCCCGGCTTGGTAAATGTTGCGACAAGAAAATGGGCGATGGCTGGTTTGAGTTTACCTTGATAGGAACACAAGGAATGCAGCCCATGTCCCCAATTTCGACTGCAATACGGCGAAGATCGGTGCGGCAGTTCGCGACCAAACTCGACGGCAGCATTGAAGTAATCACCACCCGATGAAGACGTGCAAGCCCTTCTGGGTCCTTGCGACGGTTTCTTAAGTATGAGTAATACTTGCTTCAAATCTGACCCATCATGTGATCTTCGATTTCTCACGGTCCGGGTTTCGCGCAATTGGAAACCTCGTTCCTCAGCAATTTGTGCCATGAGTGCGTCGGTCGGCACATGGACTCCAGAGAATCGAGAATCGCCGATGTCAATAATTGCCATCGCGCCGGGCCGCAATAGGTTAAAGGCATTGTCTAACCAAAAAGCGGTGTCGGAGAAATATCGTCTGATCAACTCGGGAATTCGAACATCATACGCAACTGCGTCGAGTGCTTTTGCAATTTGCTCGACGCATTCAATTCGAGTTGGAGCACGGCCTCGACTTGAAATGTCGTTAATGCCGGCAGCAAGAGCCTGATCGCGAAATGCACCTAGTTCCGTTTCGCTGGCTAGAAATCCTGCAAGCCAGAGTTCAAGTTTGGTGTTGCGAAAATAATTGGTCCCGTTGACGTAGGGCGGAGAAGTAACGAGGAGGTCGATATGGTTGTTGATCTTGTGTCGAACAAGCGCAGAATTAGACAAACATACGACGGGCGGAAGTTGGGCGTAGGATTCATCAACGTCAGCAAGAATCTGAACCAACTTATCGCGGAATTCCGCGAGCGGCGAGAATCCTGGTGAATGGGCTTCATTCGGTGTCCGATACCGCAAGTCGGCGGCGCGTTTCATTTCGCTGGATAATACCGCAATCGAAGCGAATGCGAGTCTAGCAAGATCAACGAACAACGGAGATGCTGCGGGACAAATTAGAATCGCCCGCTTGATTCCAACGATCTCGACAAGTCTTTGTCCTCGAAAACACTCTCGCTTTCCAAAGGCTAGTGCTTGCTCGACTTTGGCATCGGCCTCGTTTGGACAAGCCCCTTCAGCTCGCATCAAAAGGCTATTGAAGTAGCTCGAGAGTTCTTTCTTGCGGTCCGCAACCTGACGTAATATGTTCGTTTTGCACTCAATTACGAGGCGCATGAACGGGTTGATTTCAGAATAATACGCACGAAGCCGATTGTCCGCCGCGACTGCAACCGTCGTTCCGGTACCCGCAAACGGATCGTAAACACGGGAGTCCGCAGCAGCAAACTCGTTGTAGATTGCCTGGACAAATTCGGCCGAAAATCCTTCAAGATAAGGATACCAACGATGGACGGAAGTCTTGTGATTTGGAGAAAAGGTTCCATGGACACCGCGCGCGTTAGAATCGTCAGCAAACAGCCGTTGCTGCACGTCGCGTCGGGCGAGATATCGGGTACTCATCCTGAGGCCAATATTGTCTGTGTAGTCGAGTGGGACCTTGCATTTGGCAAAGACGTTTGTGGCAAACTGCCAACGCCGCGCCATTCTAGCTGGCCGCAGGTTTACTTGCCAAGCCGCGTGAAAATCTCGGAGAGCCCAGGGCAAGATCGCAGTCGAATCATGGTGCGTAAACGTCAAGTGGCCGAGAAAGACTTCGGATTATTGATGTGCTGACGAGGGTTGCGCAAACGCTAGGGCTCAATAAAGGCAACTCCCTCGTCAAAGGCCCCCGTGCCACGGCAATCGCATCTAAATGTCGGGTTGTGCGGCCACTAGCACATGAGGTTGATGAAACTTTTTCGCCGTAAGGCTTGTCATCGCCGTTCTTGTGCGAAGAATGGCGGCCACGGGTTTGTCGTCCATGCCTGACACGGTCGAAATCATCGGAAACACAGGCCGCCATTCTTCGCAACCATTTATGAAAGGCAAGGGGAGCACGGCGTCGAACGTCGAATGCGCTGTTGATAGCAATCGTACAACCCGACATTTAGATGCGATTGCCGTGGCCCCCGTGCTCACTCGAAGTGTGCAGAGTTGCGATTCCGATTTATCACCGTTTTATGTGGGGTTGCATCAGCTTGTACCGATGCATCCCTGCGTTAGAATGTGACTGGCGGTTGCATCTGATTGCGAACGCGCTACGAGCATCGTGTCACTTTACAGGAGGCCGACCGATGTTGACCTTTCTAGGACGGCGCCGACGCTTCTGCGACGGGATCACTAGGCGCGATTTCCTCCGCGTCGGGGCGCTGACCGTCGGAGGACTCAGCCTGGCCGATCTGCTGCGGATCAAGGCCCAGGCCGCCGGTCCCACGCCCGGCAAGTCCGTGATCATGGTCTTTCTACATGGCGGGCCTTCGCACCTCGACATGTACGACATGAAGCCGCAGGCTCCCATCGAGTTCCGCGGCGAATTCCGCCCGATTCGCAGCAATGTGCCGGGCATGGACGTCTGCGAATTGATGCCCCGCCAGGCCCAGATCATGGACAAACTGGCCATCTTGCGCGGCCTGAACTTCGTCGAAGAACACAGCGCGCATTCGCTGTGGACCGGCTATCCCGAACGCATCAATCGGCCCGCGTTCGGCTCGGTGGTCAGCTATCTCAAAGGCCCGCACGAGGCGTTGCCGCCCTACGTGAGCCTGATGAATCAACCGCTGTCGGAGGATCCGGCGTATTGCGGCACGGCCCATCGGCCGTTCGTGCCCACGGGACCGGGACTGGAAAACCTCGGCCTGGTGTCGGGGGTCTCGCTCGATCGGCTCCAAAACCGAAAGCAGTTGCTGGGCGGGCTCGATACGATTCGTCGCGACATCGACTATCGTGGCGCGCTGGCCGGGCTCGACGCCTATACCGTGCGAGCCCTCGATATGGTGGCTTCTACCAAGACGCGCGAGGCCTTCGACATCAGCCGAGAGCCGGAAGCTGTCCGCGAGCGCTACGGCGCTGCCAACCAAGATTTCCTGCGGGCTCGGCGGCTGGTCGAGGCCGGAATCTCGGTGGTGACGCTGGTCGTGGGAGGCTGGGACACGCACGGCAACAATTTCGCCGCCTTGCGCAGCCTGCTCCCGAATCTGGATCAGGGAGTCCACGCCCTGGTGAGCGATCTCAATGAACGGGGCCGCAGCCAGGACGTCGCCGTGGTGGTGTGGGGCGAATTCGGACGCACGCCCCGCGTCAACGCCACGGCCGGACGCGATCACTGGCCACGGGCCGGCTTTAGCGTATTGGCCGGCGGCAACTTCAAGACGGGCCAGATCATCGGCGAGACCGACGACCACGGCGAATCGCCCAAGGGACTGTCGATGACCAGCGCGCACGTGCTGACGAGTCTCTACGGGCACCTGGGCATCGATCCGGGGCTGACCATCCCCGACAACAACGGACGGCCGATGTACCTGCTCGACCAGCGCGATCCCGTGCCGGGGTTGGTCTAAAAGCAGACGGGACAAGGGAGCCCAATTTGGGCGCTCGAGAAATCCTCCCGCTTAGTGCGGGTGCAATTCCCAAAGAGTCAATTGCCCGGTCACCTCGTCCACCGTGAGGTTGGCCTGCGGCAGGGGCAGTCGCGAGGCGTCCGAACGTTCGGAGAAGCGCGCGTCGCGCAGTTGGACGTCGACTTCCTGCTCGAGCGAGAGCAGCCAGGCCGGCGCATCCAGTCCCACGCCGGTCGGCTCCTGCGTCAACTCTTGCGTTTCCTGCTCCAGCAGCTCGAACGCCGATTGCGTCGGGCCGTCGGCCGGGTTCTGGCGAACTTCGTCCATAGCCGGCTTGACCAGCGCCCGCATGCGGTCGATCGCCAGCGGGCGGGTGAATCGCTCGGCTACGCGGTCGGTGACGGTGGGCAGACGCATGGCGTATTTTTTGCGAAGCTCGGCGCAGCGGCTTTGCAGCGAGTCGGCCAACTCACCGGTCCGCTCGGCCAGCGCTCGGCGCCAGGTTTCGGCCGCGGCGCTGCGCCCCCTCCGCACCAGCACCGAATGGGCGATCAGCACCGGCTTCAGATGCCAGGCGACCCGCTCGTAATGCACGCGCAAGCGGAGAAAATCCAACAGCGTATACAGCAAATCGCCGCGGTCCGATTGCGTCGTCGTGCTGTTGTAATCGCGGTATTCGGCATAGTTCTCGACGATGGCCTCGATC
>JANNTE010000171.1:0-24391 GCA_031403365.1 Betaproteobacteria bacterium
CGACCTTCGCATCTGCGTCTAAGCACACAAAACGAGCTTCCCGACCGTGTTTCAAACCGAATAACGGCTTCTGCGCTCTTGATGCGAAAGTCAGGTTCAACCAGAGTGACCGCTTCACTTCCTTGAGTCGCTCGCGATATACCGAACAGCACATGCCAGCCCCCGGCTATGAACGCGTCCAGAGAAAGCTGCCGGTTCTGACTGACCCGCAGATTCCGAGTCGTACCGCTGGTATCCGCGAATGAAACCAGGCTCTCCGTTCGATCGGCGCCAAGCGATCCGCTGATCCGGGGCGTCAAATGCCAGAGCCATGCGCCGCGATAGGCAAAGGTGTCAGAATCGAGGTTGGGGAATTCTTCGTAACGAGTGGCTGTTTCGGTCAGGTCAGCCTGAAAACGCTGCTGGGCGTAGGGCTTGTCGATGCGCAATCCAAGATAGCCAGAACTGATTACGTCCGAGGACGAACCAAGGGAGTCTGATTGCCTGAATAGATTGGAGTCGTGGGTCACATTGGCGCCGACCGCAACATCTACCACTCCTGCATGCGCAGGAGGCCCCGACCAGCCGAATGCCATTACTAGAATCGGTGCGACCAGCGCAAGCGTCCGGGGCAGGCCGCCGACGCAGAGACTGCCGGTGTTCGGGTTGTACCGGAACTGGCGAATCAGGATGGAACTCAATCGTGGCATTGCAAGAGGTAATACCCATCGTGCATTTCGAAACGGCGCGCTAAATATCTGCTTCCCACCACGATTCTCCCGGTTTTCATTGTCGCAATATCCATGTAACCTCGTGGTATTGTATGCATATCCTGTAGCCTGGTGTTGCCGACGATGGCGAATTATTCTCGCGGCGCTTGGCTGTGCAGCGATAGGATGAACACTCCCTGAACAGTCACGGTTCTATTTCTGGGTTGGCCATGACGGCTGACCGCAGGCTCGATCTATCCCTGACACCCAGTTCCCGTCAAACTCAGGCAACTGCAGTTTCCTCAAACAGAATCGTGGCTCAAGAATTCGCCCGTACGACATTTCGCAAGTCGACCCGTCTGCAGATTGGTCGGGACAAACTGCTCAATACTCTCGAATTTTCGATCTCACCCGTCGTACTGGTATTGACGTTGTGGATCGCGGCTGCCTGGCACGAGGGGTCGCTGGGCCCGCACTACATCATCCTGTCGGTCGTAGTGTTTTCGCTGACGTTCCCGGGATCGGCTTATTTGACCCTGTCGGCGTGGACCGTGACTTTTCGAATCGCGACCGGCTGGTTTGCGGTGTCAGGGCTGCTTTTCCTGTTTGGCATTGCCAGTGGGTACATTAAATATTTCGATCTGGAAGTGTTGTTTGCGTGGTGGTGGCTGGCACCATTGAGTGAGGTGACAGCGCATTTTTTGTTGCGCATTGCCGCACCTGCAGTCATTGAATTGCAGGGGCCTTATCGGCGCGCCATCATCGCCGGCATGAACCCGCAGGGTGTGGAACTTGCCTCCCGGCTGGAAAGCGATCCGTACTCGCGCAGCCGCGTCGTGGGCTTTTTCGATGATCGTGCCGATCAACGCATTGAGCATGACCGAAAGTACTCGATGCTGGGAAAAATTACCGAACTGCCCCGTTTCGCACGAGAGCACCACATTGACCTCATCTATATCTCATTGCCGATGGCGTCGCATCCACGCATTCTGTCGTTGCTCGACGATATGCGGGATACAACCGCCTCGATTTATTTCGCGCCGGACGTTTTCATTACAGAATTAATCCAGGGGCGGATCGATTCCGTCGGCGGACTGCCCGTTGTGGCTATATGCGAAACTCCGTTTTCCGGACTGGATGGCCTGATCAAGCGGGCGAGCGATATTATCCTTTCGATTCAGATTCTTTTAATGATTGCGATCCCGTTGCTGGTTATCGGACTGGGTGTAAAGATGAGCTCGCCCGGACCCGCTATTTTCAGGCAACGGCGATACGGCCTGGATGGTCAGGAAATCACGGTTTACAAATTCCGCACCATGACGGTTCGCGAAGATGGTCCCGTTGTCGAGCAAGCGCGCAAGGACGATGCCCGTGTTACTCCTTTCGGGCGCTTCCTGCGGCGCACTTCTCTTGATGAATTGCCACAGTTCTTGAATGTGCTTCAGGGCCGTATGAGCATTGTCGGCCCGCGTCCTCATGCAGTAGCTCACAATGAAATGTATCGCAAACTGGTGAAGGGATACATGCAGCGGCACAAGGTCAAGCCCGGAATTACCGGTTGGGCGCAGATCAATGGCTATCGGGGTGAAACTGAAGTCCTTGACAAAATGAAGGGGCGCATTGACTACGATCTGGACTACCTGCGCAACTGGTCCCTGCGTTTGGATCTCTACATCATTGCGCGCACGGTCTGGGTCGTTCTCGCAGAGAACAAGAAGGTGTACTAGGCCGACCTTCGGCCATTCGCAATCGACCTTTCTTTGACTTGCGAGGTACTCCGGTACGGCGGAACCATGTCGCTACGGTGATCTCACCAGGCTATAAATGAACGTATATACTATAGTTATCAACTATATAACGAACTTTTCTAATGTTATAGATTAAGTAATGTCGAGGGCAGCGCTCGCTACTCTGTAATGAAAGCACGGTCAAGAAATCGGACTTTGCCTGTGCCCGATAACCCAGCGCTGGCGCTCGAATTCCCGCGCTGAACCCTGCATGCCAGCGTATTTGCGGCTGGCGATGCTGTTCCATGACCAGTCTGGCCGCGACTTCGAATGCCCTGCAGGGCGAATCGACTGGAGGAGATGTGCCGCTACTTGAGCGCCAGCTCAAAGTTGCCCGGGCTGCGCTCCACGGCGATGAGGCGCAGCAGCGGCCCCAGCTGTTGCTGGTGCTCCACCGGAACGCGTGCCGTAGCAAGAAATGCCGGACTGGTTCCTGGGGCCCAGGTACCTTTGCCGTCAAGGTCAAGAGGGCCCTGTATGGTGCGCAGGTTGGCGTGGACGGTTTTACCATCGCCATCCAGACGCAATTCGTAGGTACCCAACGGCGCTATGGGCGTAAGAATGGACCCGGCATCGCGCCATTGCAGGGTCAGACTGCCGATCATATTACCGCGCTCAATAGCCATGCTGGCGACACGTACGGCAACGTCCCCGGTAAGGCGCAGCGGGGCGAGCTTGGCGATGCCCAAGCCCAGTGCGGACGCAGGCAAACTGGTTTCGAGGTTTCCAATCTCAACCCGGGATATCGACAAACTCACGGGAAAGCGATTTGAGGAACGATCGAGTTCGACGTCGAAAAGCAAGCGGCCGCGCCAAAACGATTCAGGCAACACGCGCCACAGCAGATTCTTAGCGATGCCGCTTTGTCCGGCCGCATCACGAACTTCGATCTGTCCTGATCCCGACCAAATCGTGCCTGCGGCATCGACCAGTCGAATCCGGCCTTTACTGTCATGTGCCAGCTTCGCGTCGAGCAGGCTCGCCGGTGTGCTGGCGAGCAGTGCAATACCATAGACGCCCAGTCCCACTGCAGCCCAGCCCCACTGTTTCATTGCGTCTTGCTTCGGATCAGTGTTGCGGTCACGCTGACCATCCCCGGGGTGGACAGCGCTTCGATGCGACAGGATTCGACCCGAACTTGTTGCGCTTTCAAGCTCTCCACCCAGCTGCGCCAGTCGGCGAACCCTACCGAGCCGAAGACCACGACGGCTTGATTGGCGTCAGTGGCATCGATTCGCGTCAATGCACCCGATAGTCCGGCTGTTCCCGCATGGGTTTGCACCAAAGCGCGCAAATCCGTCTTCGATGCCGGGACTGGAGGCAGGGCGCGCAAGCGCCCGAATTCCGCCGCCTGGTTTTCGAGCAAAGCAGCCTGGGCGCGCAGCGCGGGAACGCTGCTGCGCAGCCGTTCGTGCGCACGGCCTACAGAACTGACCAGCCACGCATACAGAGCGATACCTACCAGCCCGCAAAGCATGGCCACGACGACGCGATCACGCGGGGAGCGTGATTCCCATAGCTTGCGCAGCGTCGCTTTCATGGGGCGCGCACCGAAATGAGCGTTCCCAAACGCTGTGCCAGGGCGCTGCGTTCTACGCCCAAGCCCGACTGCTTGAGCTGGGCAACGATGCGGCTGACATTTCCCTCGTCGATGGCGGCCAATTCGAGCGTCAGTCGTCCGCCCTCGTAGGTTAGAAGCCGCAATGCGCCTGCGGGTGCGCTTTTCATTGCCACGGCTACGCTTTCGACCATTGGCAAGAAATCGCCGCTATCGGATACTCCGGCAGTGCTACGGGCCTCAGCCAGTTTGCGGCGCATTTGCAGCACCGGGTCCACCACCGCCACGGCTTCGGGAAAGGTGCTGCGGAATCTCGATTCCATCTGTTGGCGCAATGCGCGCTGTTCACTTGCAAGCATGCTCCAGTGAGCAACCAGGGCCACTGCATGCATGATCAGCGCAACGCCGGCAATCCAGGCTACTGGCTTTAGTCGTGGAAGGATGCCGGCAAAGGCAAGGGTACGCTGTTGCTCGCGAAACAGAGTCATCCCCGCGTCCATGGGCGCGCGGCGCCAATCCCATGTACCGGCCAGGCGAACCGCAATGCCCAGTTCACGTGTCCACGCCTGGATGTCCGGAGGCGATTCTTCGCCGATCGTAAACAGAGCAATCGAGCCCGGCCTCGCGCTGCGCGTCCCGGCCAGCTCAAGCATCAAGCGCAGGGAGAGAGGCGGGGATTGTCGATCGCCACAATCGGTTGCCACCCCTTCGAACGCTCCTGTGCGGACAAACCCGTCGGTGCCATTCCAGGCCAGAGTCCACTCTCCTTCCTGCCACGGCAGCAGAAAGGTTTCGCAATGCACCTCATACGAGCGAATTCCAAGCGCGCCCAACGCGGTGCGCCAGCGTTGCAGGGACCGTTTGTCCGACACGGCGAGTGCATCTTCATCGCCCACAGTGCCCACCCAGTTAACCTGATTTTCGTCAGGCTCACCCGCCAACTTTTCCTCCACCGCGAACGCCAGCGCCTGCCCTGGCCGGCGGCGCGCGCCTTCCGGCAATTTTGCACGAGTGACGAGGACTTGAGCAGCCGGGAGGACCAACTGAACGCGTTCCGCCCGAGTGGGCAATTCCGTGAGGCGACCCTCATCGATAATAGTTTCGCGTCCATGGTCGATCAGCGCCCACTGGCAGCGCGTCGGTACCTCCTGCAACGGGGCGTATATGCGCAGCAAACTCATAGCGCTTTGCGCCAGACGATGTCTGGCCAGCCAACATTGCCGCGCGCAAGCAGCGCTATCCCGCGCGCTTGCGCACCGGCTATGGAAACGCGCAATTTCACCATGAAATAGCTGCTGCTAAATGTCATGTCCTCATTCGCCATTACTGCATCCCTTGGAAAATATCTGATCAATTCCGCGCGATCGCGGATATAGGCGCGATCGCGCTGGGCGACCAGGGCGCGTGCATTGTCAAGACCCATTCCGACGATGACCGATGCCAGTACTTCTGCGGGCGCGGTATTGACGTTCACTGCCGTGAAGGCGGGCAGCGCGGTGACGAATGGCCGCAGTCGGGCACGCACATCCCTATCATAGCCTTGTACCAGCGCCAACTCCGCCATATCGGTCAGAGGGGCATTGGCAGCAAGATAGGGTGAATCCAAGGCAAGATAGGCGGCATCTTCAGCGCCAAATCGGGGCTGCGGATCACTGTCGGCATCGAGCCAGTCGGCCAGTGTATCGGCCAACGCTGCGGGCAATTGCAGCAGGGACAGTAACCGCTGGAAATGCGCGAGTTGGGCCACATTCACTTTCCCGTCCTTTACGAGATTATTGAGATTCAATAGCCCTTGCTGGTCTTCGATGAAACCGGATAACTCCCCAGTTTCGACCGACATCGGTGGCAGCCGCAGCGCCCACGGCTCCCCCAGATGATCGAAATTGCCCAGCCGCCGATCATCGCTCAGTACCGCGCGCGACCAGTCTACGCCGGCCAACACCAGTGTTTGGGCCTGGGAATGCCCGGCGCTGAGTTCACCCTGGCGCACCCAGGTGCTTTGGGTGACCATCATCGCGGTCGCTGCCATGGCCGCCAGAGCAACCACGCTCATGGCCAGCACGATGGCTACTCCTTTTTGCGTCGCGATCATGTTCTAAGTCCAAATACTCGCGAGATTTCTTCACCTGACACCAGCACGATGCGCAGTCGGACCGCCAGTGGAATCGACTTGTCAGCTGTCTGGGGTGGCCAGGTGTCGCCCCATGCCTGGCTGGAGCTGAAATATTGCAGGTCGAAATCCGCCACTGCCGGCAACACCGGATAGCGCTCCGGCAGTGCTCCGGGCGCAAGGTCGAGCCCGGACCACACCCATAACTCGATCTCCTGCCGTTCGTTGAGGTGGTAGCCAATTCGCCGCGTTCGCTCCAGATCCTCTGCCGAGGCGAAGCGGCTGAATTCCAGCAATGGCCCGGCGCTTGCATTCGGATTTCCTGACCAGGCTGGCAAGGTTTCGGATGCAGTGCGAATCGCTCGCGGCGCCGCCAGCTTGACATCGCGCTCGAAGCGGGACACGAAAGCGGCTACGCGGCGCCACTTTTCAGTCTCCTTGGATACATGCTCGCGGGCATCGAGCACCGCGCCAAGTCCCCGGTAGGACATCAGGGCCATGACCGAAAGAATGAGCAAAGCGATCAGCAACTCGATCAACGTGAACCCGTGCATCAAGCCAAGGATTCGCGATTTCAATTGGCGACTCCGGGCGGTCGAACAAGAAAACCCGTGAGCTTTGCAACGGCATGGGTTTCGTCTGGCAAGACATACACACGCGTGTCAACGCGACGGAAGGCGGTATTCGGGGTGGAGATAATTTCCTGGCGCCAAAGGAAGTCGATACCGCCTTGACGTTGCTGGCCGGTCAATATTCCTGTTGTCGGCCAATCACCGCGAGCGCGTTGTTCAGCCAGAATATTTTCCGCTACCCAACTGCCCAGAAGCCTTGATCGCAATTCGCCTACGCTGTTGGTGCCACCGCCGGCGACGCGCAGTGCGGCAAGCAGCGCGATCGAGATGATGGCCAGGGCGACCAGAACCTCGACCAGCGTAAATCCTTTTCGCCTAGCCTCGCACCAGATCACGGCCATCCTTTCCGGTTTCCGGTGCCATTTCCGGCAACACACGCAACTCACCAATCGGGGAGCCAGTCACCGCACAGCGTGCTGCCCCGAGTACCATCTCGACTCGGAATGCAGGTGTCACTCCGTAGGGGTCAAACTGCAATCGTATGGGTTCCGCCGCGCGCACATTCTCCACCCGCATTTCCGCGATAACCATTCCCTCCGGGAGCGTGCGCGCCCTGAGAGTATCGTCATCGAGAATTTCCGACCAGTTGGTTTCATCACTCAGTTGCCAAAAGCGGTAGCGCGACCCATCCGCCGTCCAGGCGATGGAGCGGCCGGTAAGGCGCGATTTGGTCGCAGCAAGATCCATCAGTTGCGCCAGCCGTTCTGCCTCGACCCGAAGCAATGCCCGATCATCGGGTCGCGTGATGACACTGACCAGACCGGCAAACAAACCCATGATCAGCAACACCACCAGCAATTCGATAAGGGTGAACCCCGCGGCGTTGCGCAAGCCTTTCAAGTCCAGTTGCCGTGGAAGCAGACCGATCAACTTCATGCCGGAGCGAGTTTGTGTCAATTTTTCTGCATCAACCCGCCAGACTTGGGTTCAAAGCATCCACGATCCGATATCTGCGTCATTTCCCTCGCCGCCGAGTACGCCATCTGCGCCAAAGCTAAAAACGTCGATTTCGCCGTTGATGCCTGGATTCAAAAACTGATAGGGATTGCCCCATGGGTCCTTGGGCAAGCGCTCGACATAGCCTCCGGTCTTCCAATTGGGCGCAAGCGGGGCAGTGGTCGGCTGTGCAACCAGCGCCTGCAATCCTTGCTCAGTGACCGGGTAGCGCTGGTTGTCCAGTCGGTAGAGCTTGAGTGCCTGCATCAGGTTTGCGACGTCCTGCTTGGCCGCCAGAACTCGTGCCTCGTCCGGACGGCTGATGATTTTTGGTACCACCAAGGCGGCCAGAATGCCTAAAATGACGACTACCACCATTACTTCGAGCAGGGTAAAGCCTTTGTGAAGCTTAGACGAGTTCATTCGATCCTTTGCTATTCATCCTGATTTATCGGGGACTCATTGCCCAAGGTGAGACAGCGTACACGGCTGATTGCGTTTGTCCCGCGACCCGTTGCTCAATAGTGCACCTTTGCATATTCGCCTATGGTATAACTTTGACCCACCTCAGGGGCGCTTTAAGTCCCTGCAACACGGTGCAGGCTATGTCCTTCGTGCGATTCGAATCGCAATGATGCGCTGGCAACATTAATATCACACATGCGGAAGTTTTTTTTGAACAGCTCCACGGTTGCGCAATCCGTGGTGGTGAGCGTGGCGACTCTTACTGCAGTCATTGTGACCGGTTTTCTGGCGGCTCACTGGACGTGGCTGTGGTTGGCACCGCAGCCGGTGCTGCGCGCACCGGTTGCGACCGACTCCGGTGCTCCCATGGCGGCCGCGGGAGCGCTGTTTGGCGTTCAGCAACGCGATTCGAACGCTCTCGCGCCAACCGGAATCGCAATCCGGTTGCTGGGTATTGTGGCCGCCTCCGGTGCAAAGCGCGGGTATGCTGTCGTGCAACTTGAGGCCAAGGATATTATCGCAGTGGCCGAGGGCGCAGACCTGTCGCCGGGCATCCGGCTCGCAGAAATCGGCACTGATCGAGTCATTTTGGAGCGCGACGGAAGACGTGAAACCCTGACATGGCCAGAAAGCAAATCAACCACCGCATCACCGATGTTGCGGCCAAACCGATGAAACTGATCTGCGCGACTTGTGAATCGACTTTGAAAATGTTTTCGGCATTCTCATCGTCACATGGTTCCTGGATCAAAACCGGGCTGCTTGCACTGGGGGCGGCAATGTCGATATCTCAGGCGTTGCCAGCGAACGAATCCGAAGGACGACCGAAACCTGCAGCAGCGCGCCTAAACTCCGAGATGGTGACGCTGAATTTCGTCAACGCCGAAATCGAAGGCATCGTCCGGGTGGTCAGCGAAATCACCGGGAAAAATTTCGTGATCGATCCGCGCGTGAAGGGAACGGTTACCATCATCTCGGGCAAGCCGGTGGCACGGGTGCTTGTGTATGAGGTCTTCCTTTCCGCGCTGCGCCTGCAGGGCTTCGCGGCTGTCGAAGACCGCGGAATCGTCAGGATCGTTCCCGAAGCCGATGCCAAACTTCACCCCACACCCACTCAGGTGCCCGGCGAGAAATCCGGCTCGTACGTGGACCGGATTGAAACGCGCGTATTCATGCTGGACCATGAATCGGCGGTGCAGATGATGACCATTTTGCGACCGCTGATTGCGCCAAACAACACCATCAACGCCTACCAGAACAGCAACGCGCTGGTCATTACCGACTACGCCAACAATCTGCGCCGCCTGGGCAAGATCATCGAGGCGCTGGATCAGCCGAACGACAATGAGTTGGTGCTGATTCCGATACAGTATGTTTCAGCGATCGATGTCGCGGCGACCGTCAATCGGTTGTTTACCGAGCCGGTACAAGGCCAACCGGCTACGGAAACTGGCGGGCGCATGTCGGTGGCTGCGGATGCTCGCTCCAACAGCCTGCTGGTGCGCACCGGAGATTCGGGGCGCCTCGCGCGTCTCAACAAGCTGGTGGCCATGCTGGATACACCGGGCGCTGCCGGCGGCAACATGCATGTCGTCTACCTTAAGAACGCCGAAGCGATAAAACTTGTGGATACGCTGCGTGCCATCTATCAGAGCGACATATCGGCAGGCACAGGTGCAGCAGCGAGCGCGGCGCCCGGCGCAGTGCGCAGCGCGACGCCCACCAGCACACCAGGCATCATTCAGGCCGACCCCGCCACCAACTCCATAATCATCACGGCGCCTGACGCGATTTACAATGCGCTGCGCGCGACACTGGACAAACTCGACGTGCGTCGTGCGCAGGTCTATGTCGAGGCCTTGATCGCAGAGGTTAGTGCGGACAAGGCCGCCCAATTTGGCGTGCAGTGGCAGAGCTTATCCGGCTTGGGGCGTAACAATGTTCAAGGATTCGGCGGGACGAATTTCGGCGGAACCGGGCAGAACATCATCGGTATTGCGCAGAATCCCGCCACCGCAGGCCTCGGACTGAACGTGGGAGTAGTGAATGGCCGCGTGGAGATTCCAGGGGTCGGACAGATTCTGAACATCGGGGTACTTGCCCGCGCCCTGGAAACAGATGCGAGCGCCAATATCCTATCCACACCGACGCTGCTGACTCTCGACAACGAAGAAGCATCGATTGTCATCGGCCAGAATGTGCCATTCATCACTGGACAGTATGCGGTAACCGGGACCTCCACAACGCCGTCACCATTTCAGACCGTCGAGCGGCGCGACGTTGGCTTGACACTCAAGATCAAACCGCAAATATCGGAAGGCGGCACTGTGCGCCTGCAGATCTATCAGGAGGTCTCCAGCGTTCAGGACAATACCAATCCGGCCGGCGTAATCACCAACAAACGCTCGGTTTCTTCGATGGTGCTGGTCGACGATGGTCAGATTGTGGTAATCGGCGGTTTGATTCAGGATCAGGTAAACGACAGCGTGCAGAAAGTACCGCTGCTTGGCGACATACCTTTGCTGGGACATCTGTTTCGCTACAAAACACGCTCCCACAATAAAACCAATCTGATGATTTTTCTGCGTCCGACGCTGGTACGCGACAGCCAGCGCGCAGATGTCTATACCGGCGAGCGCTACGATTACATTCTGGGAGAACAGCAGAAGTCCAGACCGGCCAATCACGCAATTCTTCCCGATATTGAATCGCCTGTTTTGCCTCCGAGAACGCAGCCGTCAAATCGACCACCAACTCCTCCGGATGTTGAAGTAAAACCTTATCGGGATTCGGGACGCAACTGATGAATCGGGGTGCCAACCGGATTCCTTATGCGTTTGCCAAAGCCAACGGGGTAGTTGTTACTTCCCTGGACGACACTATCGCGGATGTGGCGGTGCGTGACGATGCCGTGGCCGGCGCACTGGCGGAACTGCGTCGCGCGCTGGGAGTTTCCTTGCGTACCCGGCGCATCGGGAGCGACCAATTCGACGAACTGATTGCGGCCGCCTATAACGGTTCCGATGTCGGCGCAGCGGCATTGGCTGGCGACATCGCGCAGGATCTGGATTTGTCCCGATTGCTGCAGGAGATTCCGAGAATCGAAGATCTGCTGGAAAGCCAGGACGACGCTCCGGTTATCCGGCTGATCAATGCCTTGTTCACCCAGGCACTGCGAGACGGCGCCTCGGACATTCACATCGAACCGTTTGAAACTCGCTCCGTAGTACGACTTCGGATTGATGGAACGCTGCGTGACCTGATTGAACCGGCACGCGCACTGCACAATGCGATCATCTCGCGCGTCAAGATCATGTCACAGCTCGACATCGCGGAGAAACGATTGCCTCAGGATGGCCGCATAACCTTGCGCGTGGCCGGAAAACCGGTCGACGTGCGCGTTTCGACCATACCCACCGGGCATGGCGAACGCGTCGTACTGCGCCTGCTCGACAAACAAGCTGGAAGACTGGATCTCACCCGGCTCGGGATGGACGAGCCCACGCTTGCGCAAATGGACCGGCTGATTGTCGAGCCCCATGGCATCGTTCTTGTGACCGGTCCGACTGGCTCGGGAAAAACCACCACGCTTTATGCCGCGCTGTCGCGTCTTGACGCAACCGCGCTCAACATCATGACTGTCGAAGACCCGATCGAATACGACCTCGACGGCATCAGCCAAACCCAAGTCAATGCGCGCATTGAAATGAGTTTTGCCCGGGCTTTGAGAACCATCTTGAGACAAGATCCGGACGTGGTCATGATCGGAGAGATTCGCGATCTGGAGACTGCTCAAATTGCGGTCCAGGCCAGTCTCACCGGGCATCTGGTCTTCGCCACACTGCATACCAACGATGCGGTGAGTGCGGTGACGCGACTCGTTGACATGGGCGTGGAGCCGTTTCTGCTCGCGTCCAGTGTAATTGGCGTGGTTGCGCAGCGCCTGGTGCGCCGGCTGTGCATGGAGTGTCGCAAGCCTTTTACCGCCGACGCATCGCAGTTGCGCGCATTGGGGCTCGCATCTTCCGGAGCAACCCTCTATTCAGCCCAAGGCTGCCCCGCATGCAATCGCTCCGGCTACCGTGGCCGAACTGGCATCTACGAAATGCTCACGGTCGATGACGAATTGCGCCGACTGATTCACGACCGTGCCTCCGAACAAGCGTTGCGTGCGCATGTCACCTCTCGAGGCATGCGTTCGCTGCGCGATGACGGTATGCGCTGGGCAGGGCAGGGCTTGATCAGCATCGAAGAAGCGGTGCGCGTAACCCGCGAGTAGGCTCTGCGGGCCATAAGGGCGCATCAATCATGGAAGCCTTTCAGTATCAGGCACTGGATGCCACGGGTCGCACAGTATCGGGCGTAGTACAGGCCGACACCGCGCGTCAAGCCCGCATGCAGTTGCGCGCCCAGGGTCTGCTGCCGTCCGTGGTCAATCAGGTACACGCGCGCGAGCGGGCGCGTCGGGGATGGGCACGTGGGGTATCTGCGACCGAGCTTAGCCTGCTAACGCGGCAACTCGCCACCTTGCTCGATTCCGGGCTAACTATTGAACAGTCACTCAACGCGCTTATCGAAGAAGCCAGCGCGCCCCTGACTCGGGAAGTGCTGACCGGCGTGAAAACTGAAGTTACGACCGGTCTCTCTCTGGCCGGAGCCATGGGAGCGTACGAGAAGAGTTTTCCGGATTTCTATCGCGCACTGGTCAATGGCGGCGAACAGTCCGGGGCTCTTCCGCTCGTACTGTTACATCTGGCCGACTATCTTGAAGCGCGTGAGGCGTTGAAACAGAAGACGAGTCTGGCACTTCTTTATCCCGTTCTGGTCACCATTGTGGCTCTCGCAATCGTGACTGGATTGCTGGTCTATGTGGTACCGCAGGTGGTACAGGTGTTCCAGCAGTCGCGCCAGAGCCTGCCGTTGATGACGCGCGCATTGATCGCATTGAGTGATTTCCTGCGCAGCGCATGGCCGTTCCTTGTGTTTGCCATTGGCGCCGGGTTTGCAGCGGCGCATTTCGCATTGCTCCGTGAAGGGCCCAGACGCAGGTGGCACCGCTTGCTGCTGCGGATGCCCTGGCTGGGTACACTGATTCGCAGTGCCAATACCTCGCGATTCGCCGGTACGTTGGCCATCTTGGTCGGTGGTGGCGTGCCGTTGCTTTCGGCACTCAAGTCAGCATCCCATGTGATGACCAATCTGGTCATGCAGGACTCGGTCGAGCGAGCCATGGAACGTGTTCGCGAAGGCGCCAATCTGGCTCGCGCTCTCGGCGAAACCCGCACGTTTGCGCCCCTGCTCATCCACCTCGTGGCCAGCGGCGAAGTGAGCGGCAAGCTTGAGCGCATGCTCAATCGCGCCGCGCACCTCGAAACGCAGGCACTGGAGCGGCGCCTGGCAGTTTTTCTGACACTGCTCGAACCCATAATGATATTAATCATGGGGGGCATTGTGCTGATGATCGTGCTTGCCATTTTGCTGCCGATTATTGAAATCAACCAGTTGGTTCGCTAAAGCCTGCGGATTGGCCACTGGGATTCTGGCGCGAACAGAAACATCGTCTCAAGACATCAAAGTCAAGCGTCATTCGGAATCAAGATTCCTGACTGACGTAGAATCCGCTTTCCTGCCCGGATGGTGAAATTGGTAGACACAAGGGACTTAAAATCCCTCGGGCTGTTAAAAGCCCATGCCGGTTCGACCCCGGCTCCGGGCACCACATCGCGTACCGCCGATCTTCTATGGAACGAATCTCGTCGCGCCAAAATTCGCATTTCAAACTGGCGCGCAAGTTGGCGGTGTCGCCCAGGGAACGATTCAAGGCAAGCCAGATTCTGATCGAGGGTACGCGGCTCATTCAGTCGTACTCGGACTGCTTCGGACTGCTGGAATCAACTGTATTGGTAAGCGACACTGGAGCACTAAGTCCACACATCAGGAGAGTGCTTGATACCGTCCCATCACGCAACACGTACCTTCTGACTGACGCGCTATTCAAGGAAATTACGCAGGTCGAAACGCCTGAAGGCATCGCCATGATTTGCGGCACACCAGAAGTCGCATCCAAGGCGTTTGATGACTTCCGAATATTTCTTGATGGCGTCCAGGAACCCGGCAATCTGGGCGGTCTGCTCAGAACCGCGGCAGCGGCGGGCGCGACCTCGGCACATCTTGCCAAGGGATGCACAGATGCGTGGTCTCCGAAGGCGCTCAGAGGAGGAATGGGTGCACAGTTCCTTCTGCCCATCCACGAGAACGTCGACCTTGAATCAGCATTGACCGGGTTTGACGGGAGCATCATTGCGACCAGTGCACACGCTCAGATTGCCATTTACGATACGGACCTCACCGGGTCCGTGGCCATGATTTTCGGAAACGAGGGTAGAGGTTTGCCGGACGCAGTCTTGTCGTTGGCAAACCAATTAGTCCAGATTCCGATGGTCGGCAAAATGGAGTCGCTGAATGTGGCCGCGGCGGCTGCCATTTGCTGCTTTGAGCGCCTTCGGCAAGTGGTGCGAGTCAGTGCTGGTGGCGACTCAAAAAAATGAAGAGCGGTTGGCGGACCGGGATCTTCCAGCGGACTTGGGGGAAACGGAGAGGTTCAGGAAATCCGTTTTCCAGTTAGGTTTTAACAATATTACATAATATACATTATACGTTAGAAATATCTAGCGTCATACCCTCGGATTCTCCGCTCGGGCCACCGAGGTCCGTGCAATGCCGCTTATTCTGAATAGTTTGAAGAAATTGGCGGAAGTTGCTTCCGCCACCGATTCAATAGAAATCCCCTTGATCCGCGCAATTTCTTCTGCGACATACCGCACATAGGCAGGCTGATTGACCTTGCCGCGAAAAGGCACCGGAGCAAGATATGGCGAGTCGGTTTCGATCAGCAAGTTCTCCAACGGCACAGCTCGAGCCACTTCCTTCAGGACCGCTGCGTTCTTAAATGTCACGATCCCGGAAAATGAAATCATAAAATTCATGTCAATGGCCTGGTGCGCGACCGCAGAAGTTTCTGTAAAGCAATGCATGACACCTCCGATGTCGGATGCATGTTCCCCTTGCATGATGCTCAGGGTGTCTTCAGCGGCCTCCCGCGTGTGAATAATCAAGGGTTTGTTGGCAATTCGCGCAGCACGAATGTGGTTGCGAAATCGCTCCCGCTGCCACTGCGTGTCGCCCTGCACTCGAAAGTAGTCCAGACCTGTTTCACCGATCGCAACCACTTTCGGATGATCTGCGAGACTCACCAGACGTTCAATACTTGGTTCTTCGCCTGACCGGTCATCCGGATGAACCCCAGCGGAGGCGAAAACGTTGGGGAACTGATCTGCAATGGCCAACACGTCTGGAAACGTTTCCATATTCACCGAAACGCAGAGCGCATGAGTCACATGATTCCTGCCCATCGCGTCCACGACATTACCAAGATTGGTCGCGAGTTCGGGAAAATTGATATGGCAATGTGAATCTACAAACAATTTGCTCGCATCCGTCCGAAAATCAAAATGGCGCTAACGGCTGAAATAGCCGGAGAACAGACTTTCCATCGCCAAACGCTTGTTGAGAGGATGCTGGGATGTGATTCCGTATTGGATAACTTGCTCGTACCATGCCAACAGATCCCACGTGCACCTAGCCTTGACAATTTTCTCCAGGGACGCGGCGTAATCCAGATGATATCGAAGCCCTAATCCTGACTTCAGCCTGACCAGATCATAGGCCCATTGTGCCAGCAACCTTGATAACACCGGACCATCGATATCTTCTGCATACTCAGCCGCGCGCAATGGATCGAAGTCAGCGTCGGCAAGAATGTCCAGTAGCGACTGACGTTGATTCCAGAAAGGCAGATCGGTGGCCAGCTGGCTTCCCGCCAATGGTGCATAACCGCCTTGCGTCAGCGCCAGATCGGCCCGATCTATTCCCTGCCCTGTCAGCCAGTCGATCGCGATTTGCCGCTGCGGGACGGCGAAATCAAGCCGGAAGCAACGACTGAGAATGGTGGCCAGAAGGCGCTCGGGCTGGTGGCTCACGAGCAAGAAGTACGTCGCTACGGGCGGTTCCTCAAGCATTTTGAGGAGAGCGTTAGCGGCACTAGGATGCATCGCCTCAGACGGAACGATGCAAACCACTCTTGCGCCGCCGCGATGCGAGGTTATGGTCAGGAAATCGGACAGTGCTCGGACCTGATGCACGGATATCTGACGGGTCGCCTTCCTGGTCGGGGCGGGTTCTTCCTCAGCCGCGCCCGGGATGACGGCCTCACCTTCCTGTCCGACCTCCAGGATGCGCAGATCAGGATGATTGCCGACCTGGTACAGGCGACATGATGCACAGATTTCGCAAGGCGCCAGTTCACTGCGATCAGTTTCGCAAAGAAGTGCCTGCGCAAGGAATAAAGCGGTCGTTCGCTTGCCCAAGCCTGCCGGGCCGCTCAACAGCAAAGCCTGTGGTAGGGACCTTGCGGCTCGGGGCAGCTTGTCAAGTATCAATTCTACCCAGGGATAAGTCAGGTTCTCCACTTCGACACAATCGCAGTCAGCTTTTCCCCCAGTTCTTTCTGGATATCAACAATTGCGCGCCCACCGTCAATACGCAGAAACCTGTCGGGCGATGCCTGCATTCGCTCAATGTAAGCATCACGCACGCGAACAAAGAACTCGGCGCTTTCACGTTCGAACCGATCTGGTGATTTGGTGCGCGCGACTCGCTCGCGCGCCACATCCGCGCTGATGTCGATCAATATCGTCAAATTCGGATGCAGGTCTGGATGGACCCATGATTCCAATACAGCAAGCTTTTCCCGATCCACGCCGCGCCCACCACCTTGATAAGCGAAACTTGCGTCTGAGAAACGATCACAAAGGACGCATTCTCCACGAGAAAGGGCCGGCCTGATCACTTCTTCCAGATGCTGGCGCCGCGCCGCAAACATGAGCAGGGCTTCCGTTTCGCCATGAATGGCCGTGTCCTTCGCCAGAAGAATTTCGCGTAGTCTTTCACCCAGTGCCGTGCCTCCCGGCTCGCGCGTCAATGTCGGAGAAATACCACGTTCCCGCAGGAAGTGTGCCGCCCAAGCTACCTGAGTGCTTTTGCCGGCACCATCGATACCTTCAAACGTAATGAACAAACCGTTCTTCAACGCTTGAGTTGGAACTTGCTGACTGCGCGATTGTGCTCCACCAGGTTGACTGAGAACTGATGGCTGCCGTCTCCGCGAGATACAAAATACAAAACCTGATCTTGAGCTGGATTCAGGGTCGCCTTGATCGACTCTTCTCCCGGCATTGCGATTGGCGTCGGCGGCAGACCGTGTCGGGTGTAAGTGTTATAGCGGGTGTCTGCCAAAAGATCTCGGCGGCGCAGATTGCCGTCGAAATCAGGTCCCAGTCCGAAAATTACCGTAGGGTCGGTCTGCAAGCGCATGCCGCGCTTCAACCGGTTAACGAACACCGCCGCGATCATCGGGCGCTCGTCGCGGCGACCGGTTTCTTTCTCCACAATGGACGCAAGTATCAAGGCCTCATAAGAGGTTTTGACGGGCAATCCCGGAACCCGATTTTCCCACAACGGTTGCAATTTGGCCTGCATCCTCGCAGCAGCCTGCTTCAATAACGCCAGATCGCTGTAGCCAGCGGAAAAGTGGTAAGTGTCCGGGAAAAAAAGTCCTTCCAAAGAATCCTGATCGAGACCGAGATGCTCGAGAATCTGGACGTTCGACAAAGCGCGGCTGTCGTGTTTGAGTGATGGATGCGCATTCAATTCATTTCTTAATTGCGCAAATGTCCAGCCTTCGATAAACCTCAATTCGACTGGCGCAAATTCGCCGCGGACAATTTTCTCCAGCAGCCGGTATGGCGTAGTGCGCGACCCGGCTGAATAGCGGCCGGCCTTGACATCATCTGCCGCACCCATGACTCGTGCCAGAATGAGAAAGCTGCGTCGGTCAGAAATCAAGCCGCTACTTGCAAACTGCGTGGCAACACTGTGCAAGCTGCGGCCAGGGTCAATCTCAAAATTGCGAGCTTCCCTGGGAATCTTGATCGGCGTAAGTGCAAAGTATGTCAGCCAGGCCGCTGCTCCCACCGCGATCAGGATCGAAAGCAGAAGGCCGGCACGCAATAGCCTTTCGAACGGAGAACGGCGTTCTGGCCGAAATAAATTTTTGTGTTTTGCCATGAGCCTGCGGGACTTGACTTCGAGATGATTGTGACTGCTTTTACTTGCGCATATGTGGATCGCGCGTCGATATCGAGCCCGAAAGCTAAACAGTCAGACTGTCAAATCGTGCGAAAAACCAGAGTCCCGTTGGTGCCACCAAACCCGAACGAATTTGACAGGGCTACTTTGATTTTCATTTGCCTAGCCGTATTGGGCACATAGTCCAGATCGCACTGAGGATCCTGATGGAACAAATTGATGGTTGGCGGAGCAACTTGTTCCCTCATGCCCATGATCGTAAATACGGCTTCAATTCCGCCTGCCGCACCAAGCAGGTGACCAGTATTGGATTTGGTGGAACTCAACGCCAGTTTCTTCGCGTGATCTCCGAAACAGTGCTTGACAGCTACCGTTTCCGCCACATCCCCAAGAGGCGTCGAAGTACCGTGGGCATTGATGTAGTCAACCTCGTCGGGATTGATACCAGCGTTTTTCAAGGCGTTCGCCATGCCGCGTGATGCACCGCGTCCATCCTCGCATGGCGCGGTAATGTGATGGGCATCGGCGCTCACGCCATATCCGGCCAGTTCGCAGTAAATATTGGCACCGCGGTTTTTCGCGTGTTCCATTTCTTCCAGAACGAGTACGCCGGCTCCTTCGCCCAAAACGAAGCCATCGCGGTCGATGTCCCACGGACGGCTGGCGGTTGCGGGATCGTCGTTGCGGACACTGAGCGCGCGAGCGGCTGCAAAGCCGCCCACGCCAAGCGAGCAGATAGCCCCTTCCGAACCGCCAGCAACCATGATGTCAGCGTCACCGTACTCGATCAATCGCGCCGAATCCCCAATGCAATGGTTTGCCGTCGTGCAGGCGGTGACCATTGACAGGCAGGGCCCCTTGAAACCAAACATGATCGACAAATTTCCAGAAATCATGTTGATGATTGCGCCGGGAATAAAGAAAGGCGAAATCTTGCGCGGTCCCCCGGCGATCATTGCCCGATGGGTTTCCTCGATGGATGGCAAACCACCGATCCCGGATCCGACGTTGACCCCTACCCGTTCGGCGTATTCTGGATTCGCTTCCAGCCCGGCATCCTTGATCGCTTCGGTTGCCGCGGCAACGCCGTAGTGAATGAAGACATCTACCCGACGCGCCTCCTTGGGAGACATCACCGTGCTGACATCGAAATTCTTTACCTCTCCGGCAATCTGGGATGCGAAGAGTGAAGCGTCGAACCGGGTTATTCGCGTGATTCCGGAAAGGCCAGCCCGGATACTGGCCCAGGCTTCTTTGACGCTATTACCGACGGGGCATACGATACCCAAGCCGGTTACTACGACTCGGCGTCTAGACAACGGATTTCCAGTAGCAATACATTAAGCAGACTGACGACGGTCAGTTTTGATGCGACTTGATGTAATCAATCGCTTGTTGAACGGAGGTGATTTTTTCGGCTTCTTCATCCGGAATCTCACACTCGAACTCTTCTTCAAGCGCCATCACCAGTTCCACCGTGTCGAGCGAATCGGCTCCAAGGTCGTCAACAAACATGGATTCGGTCTTGACGTCCGCCTCGTTTACGCCC
This sequence comes from Betaproteobacteria bacterium, assembly GCA_031403365.1. Lineage (GTDB taxonomy): Bacteria > Pseudomonadota > Gammaproteobacteria > Burkholderiales > JACQAP01 > JACQAP01. The sequence goes on from JANNTE010000171.1 coordinate 19,933, forward strand.
AGTTGCTCGGCAACAATTTTCTTGACACGTAGTTCTATGGATTCCATTGATGTACCTTTCCCTGGTTCTTTGATAAATCTATTGTGCACTTGCCTGTCTGCGCATCGTGACACACCTGAACGGACCAATTCCTGCTCCGCATTCTACCAAATTCGCATGACATCCAAAATCAGTCCATATACATGCCGCCGTTGACGTGCAGTGTATTTCCTGTGATATATGACCCGCCTTCCGAGGCCAGAAAAACCACAGCCGCAGCAATTTCCTCGGTCCGTCCAAACCGGCCAAGTGGTACATGAGCCAACAGCGAATTCTTCTGGTCGTCCGGCAATCCTCGCGTCATGTCGGTGTCAATGAATCCAGGCGCAATACAGTTTACCGTGATGTTGCGGCTGCCGACTTCTCTTGCCAGGGACTTGCTGAATCCTACAACACCTGCTTTCGCAGCGCTGTAGTTGACCTGCCCGGCATTGCCCATGGACCCTACAACCGATGTGATGTTGATAATGCGCCCAAAGCGTGACTTCATCATCGGGCGCAGGACCAGTTTGCTTAAACGGAATACCGCCTTGAGATTGGTGTCCATAATTTCGTCCCACTCCGTTTCCTTCATGCGCATCAGGAGGTTATCCCGCGTGATACCCGCATTGTTCACCAGTATTGCAACCGACCCAAATTCAGATTCAATACGGCCAAGTACGGTTTCCGACTCCGCGGCATCAGTCACGTTGAGCTTATATCCCTTCCCTTTTACGCCCTCATTGAGCAGGTCTTCCGATATGCCGGCCGCGCCACTGTCGCTCGTAGCGGTGCCGACTACCGTTGCCCCGGCTTTTCCCAGTGCGATAGCAATCGCGCGCCCGATCCCCCTGCTGGCACCGGAGACCAGCGCAATTTTTCCGGTCAGTGTCGCCTCTCCAATCACCTCAATATCCTCAATGTTTCACGAAACGCCGGTTCGTCATTAAAAGTATGGGTGGGTGTCTCGGGCACGATGCGCTTGTTCAAGCCTGCGAGTACTTTTCCGGGCCCGCACTCGACAATATGGGTCACCCCACTGGCTACCATGGCGCGGACGGTATCGACCCAGCGCACCGGTTGGCAAAACTGGCGTACCAGGACATCGCGAATCGCGTCCGCCGAGGTTGCCACCTTTACATCGGCGTTGTGCAGTACGGGAATGGTGGAAACCTCGATCCTTGCGTCTCTGAGCCGTTCCCTCATTCGCTCGGCAGCCGGGCGCATCAGGCTGCAATGCGATGGCGCACTCATCGGCAGCAAGATGGCGCGTTTTGCCCCTTTTCCTTTCGCGATTTCCATTGCACGCTCCACCGCACCCTTGTTTCCGGCGATGACCACTTGAGCAGGAGAATTGAAATTGGCCGCTTCAACGATTTCATCCTTACTGGCGGCTTCCTTGCACGCCGAAATTACGTCGGCATCCTCCAGGCCAAGTATTGCCGCGATGGCGCCGACGCCTTCCGGCACCGCCTCCTGCATCGCCTGAGCACGGAAGCGTACCAGCTTGACCGCTTCGGAAAAATCTACAGCGCCGCCCGCAACCAGCGCACTGTACTCGCCAAGGCTGTGTCCGGCGGCCATGACCGGTCGCGCCCCGTGCTCGGCAATCCATGCCCGGTAAAGCGCGACCCCTGCCGTCAACATGACCGGCTGGGTGTTGATCGTAAGATTCAATTCTTCTGACGGGCCCTGCTCTACCAGAGCCCACAAGTCTGTTCCGATGGCATCGGCGGCTTCGGAAAAAGTATCGCGCACCATGGACATGCCGGCAAAGGTCTTCATCATTCCCACTGATTGCGAACTTTGTCCTGGAAAAACGAAAGCCGGTTTCATATCTGCAGCGTCTCCACCTGAATTTTTTTACCAGCGCAACAGGACTGCGCCCCAAGTAAAGCCTCCCCCGACGCCTTCAAGCAGCAGGGTTTGTCCGGGTTGGATGCGACCGTCTCTTGACGCCTCATCCAATGCGAGTGGGATGGATGCTGCTGAAGTATTTCCATGATGGTCAACTGTGGCAACCAGTTTCTCGAGGGGCAGCCCAAGTCTCTTCGCGGTCGCCTCCATGATCCTGATGTTGGCTTGATGCGGAATGAACCAATCGAGATCCGCCACGGTCAATCTGGCGGCCTGGAGGACCTCGTTTGCCCCTTCTTCAAACACGCGCACCGCAAACTTGAATACCGCGCCTCCGTCCATGCGCACGAACGGCGAGCCTGAAACCTTTCCCGCGTTGACACTCCCCGGCACGCACAGCATATCCTTGTAGTTTCCGTCAGCATGAAGTCTGGAAGCCAGGATTCCTGGCTCGTCGCTGGCGGACAACACAACCGCCCCTGCACCGTCACCGAACAATACGCAAGTGCCGCGGTCGTTCCAGTCGAGAATACGGGAATAGACTTCTGCCCCCACGATCAAAGCATGCTTGGTCTGGCCAGACCGGATAAACAGATCCGCTATCGTAAGCGCATAGACAAAACCGCTGCAAACCGCCTGCACGTCGAAGGCCGGGCAACCAGCCACCCCGAGTTTTGATTGCAGTATGCATGCCGTGCTCGGAAAAATGACATCCGGAGTGGTTGTAGCAACGATTATGAGATCTACGTCCGCAGGCGTCAGTCCGGACGCCTGCAGAGCCCTTTGCGATGCCGACAATGCCAAATCGCTGGCCAGTTGCCCTTCCGCGGCGATATGCCGGCTGCGAATGCCGGTGCGTGATCGTATCCATTCGTCAGAGGTGTCCACCGTGCGCGCAAGCTCATCATTGGTGAGCACCCTGTCCGGCAGATAACTTCCGGTACCGACGATGCGCGAGAACATTACGCGGCTCTCTGGTGTATGGCAGACATTCGATCGCCGATGCCACGCAAGACATCGTGCCTGGCTTCCTCATACGCGCGCTGGATCGCGAATCGAAAACCGAAGGCGTCAGCGGAACCATGACTTTTTACCACGATGCCTTTAAGGCCCAACAGGCTGGCACCATTGTATTGCCGGTGATCGACGCGCCGGCGAAAAGCGTTGATGACCGGGAGCGCCACGGCGCCCGACAAGCGCGTGAACAAATTGCGCCCGAATTCTTCCCTGAGGTAGGCGGCAAGCATCTGCGCCAGTCCTTCCGAGGTTTTTAGCGCAACGTTGCCGACGAATCCGTCGCATACAATCACGTCCGTGGTTCCCTTGTAGATGTCCGTGCCTTCGATGTTTCCGAAAAAATTGAGTCCGCTGTCGCGTAGCAGTTCGGAAGCCTTCTTGACCACTTCATTGCCCTTGATGTCCTCTTCCCCGATATTGAGCAATCCTATGGAGGGCCTGTCAATCTGATCAACCGCGCTGGTAAGGGCTGCCCCCATCACTGCAAATTGAAGCAGATGCTCGGCGGTGCAATCGACATTTGCACCCAGATCAAGCATGCATGTGCGGCCGCGCAGCGTGGGCAGAAAGGACGCTATTGCCGGGCGATCTATGCCGGGCAGCATCTTCAGTACGAAGCGCGAAATCGCCATCAAGGCGCCGGTGTTGCCCGCGCTGACGCAAGCCTGCGATTCCTGGTTCTTGATTGTGTCAACTGCGATGCGCATGGATGATTCGCGTTTACCGCGCAACGCAGATGCCGGCGCTTCGTCCATGGATACTGTCTCTGTCGCGGGCCGAATCTGCACCCGTTCGCCAAACGACGCGTTTCCGCGTCTGAGTTCGGATTCAATGATTTCCGGCAATCCGACCAGGAGGATGCGTACGTCCGTGAATTCATCGGCGAACGAAACTGCGGCAGGAACGGTCACGGGTACGCCATGATCGCCGCCCATACAATCTATGGCAATGGTGATCAAGATAACTCAGGCCGCCTGTGCACAATCAACCCCGTTTCCCATGCAACACAGGCATGCTGCGCACGAACACATGCTGTGCACAAGCAGTTGCCGGTAAGGGCGGGAGTTGACAGACATCGGGATTCACGCTCTTGATCTGAGCGTTGATGCAGCCAAAAGCGGGGATGCTAGTCGCCTTTGGTCTTGATGACCTTCTTGCCTCGATAGAATCCGTTAGGGCTGATGTGATGGCGTAGATGGGTTTCACCGGTAGTCGGTTCCACCGCCAACGGCTGACCTTTAAGAAAATCATGCGAACGGTGCATGCCGCGCTTGGACGGTGATTTCTTGTTTTGCTGAACTGCCATGATCGACTCCTCAATAAATTTGACTAATGCCGCCTAAGGACTGCCAAAGAGCTAAACGGCAACTTGCTTTCGTCCTCGGCGCCAGCAATTACAGGCGGAGAACACTTTCCGGGCTCGTGTCTGGCAATCATCGGCAGACAAAGGATTACTTCGTCTTCGATCAGCGTACCGACATCGAGCGCTGGATCTGCGTGTATTCGTTCCATTTCATCCGGCTCCTCGGAGGGATCACCCAGGTCCTCCCCTTGCGGAACCAATTCG
>JANNTE010000172.1:0-4462 GCA_031403365.1 Betaproteobacteria bacterium
CTTGGGTTTCCGGTGATGCATCGGCGGGCCTTGGTGTGCGCAGGTAGCCGAAGCGCGACATCGCGATCACCCGCACGCCGCGCTGCACGAGCGGTCGCGCCCAGGCCATGCCCTGGTCGTGGCCGCCACCGCTGCCGGGGATCATCAGCAGCGGAATTCCGACGCCGGCCTGCTGTACCTCGATCGGTCCGCAATGTGGGGCCACGACCTCGCTGCCTGACGCGGCGCGCTTCGCGGCAACGGCCAGATCACGCTCGAAGCGCAAGCGGATCACCCCAGTGGCGACCAGCCCGAGCGCAACCACAATGCCGAGCACAGTGAACACCCGATTGCGTTTCATGGCTGTCGAGCACTGCTGCTGCGGGAGGAAAAGCAGCCTGACCGAGCCCCGGCGCGCAACATCGCCGGCAGGCATGGCAACACACCCACCGCGGCCCGGGCCGTGAAGCCGATAAACCGCGCCACTGCGACCCGCGACAGACCGAAGGCGATGGCGAAGAACGAGATCAAGATACGGGTAGGCATGCTGTTGCTCCTTTGCGCGGCGCGCAGGCTCCGCGCCTGGCGCACAGAGTCCGCACGCGCGCTGCTTGCGCTGATGGCATGACAACACGCGCCCGCAGGTGCATTGGGACTTGTTGCCGGCCCGCTGATTTGATCATGCTCAAGCATTGGCGGATTCGCTGGCAGATAATGTGCGCAAAGCTGATGCTTGCAGACTTCCGGCGCAAACGTGACCGTAGCGAATCAGGGGTGGCAACAAAGCGTTTGATTTCTCAATTGTCGCGGTACCATCCGTGCGCAGACTGGAGCAGGAAATGCTGATATTCAGGCAATTGTTCGACCCGCAGTCGTCGACCTACACCTATCTCCTTGGCGATGGCCCCAGCCGGGAAGCGGTGTTGATCGACCCGGTTTTCGAGCAGGCGCGCCGGGACGCGGCGCTGCTGCAGGAACTCGAACTGCGTCTGGTTTACACATTGGAGACCCATGTTCACGCCGATCATGTCACCGCGGCATGGTTGCTCAAGCACCAGTTCGGCAGCCGCATTGCGCTGGCAAAGAAGAGCGGCGCTGAGGGCGCCGACCGCTATCTGGCGCATGACGACAAGATCGAATTCGGGTCGCGTCATCTTGAGGTTCGTGCCACACCGGGACATACCAGCGGCTGCCTGAGTTACGTGCTTGATGACCAGAGCATGGCGTTTACCGGTGATGCTCTGCTGATCCGTGGCACCGGACGCACCGATTTTCAGCAGGGCAACGCGCAGACACTTTACCGCTCGGTGCATGCCCAGATTCTCGCGCTGCCATCCGCGTGCCTGCTCTACCCGGGCCATGACTACCGCGGACTCACTGTGACCAGCGTTGCGGAAGAACAGCGCTTCAATCCACGCCTGGGCGAAGGCATACGGGAAGACGATTTCGCCGGCTACATGAACAATCTGGGTCTGCCGCATCCGAAGCAGATCGACATCGCCGTGCCGGCCAACCTCAAGTGCGGCCGCCCGGGGAACGCGGACGTTTCGCTCACGGCTCCGACCTGGGCGGCGCTGACTTACACCTTCGCGGGCATCTGGGCAATCCAGCCGCAGGCACTCGAAGAAGCCGTGGACAAGGTTCAGATCATTGATGTGCGCGAAGCGGTGGAATTCAACGGTCCCCTCGGACACATCCGCGGCGCGAAACTGATCCCGCTCGGCGAACTGGCCGCGCGCGCAGGCGAACTCAGCCGCGAGCGGCCGATCGTTGCGGTATGCCGCTCGGGTGCACGCTCGGCACAGGCTACCGTGATCCTGCAACGCGCCGGATTCAGCGATACCGCGAACCTCGCGGGCGGCATGCTGCGCTGGCGCGCCCATGGACATCCGGCGCAGGGCGTCCAGGACTGATTCCCGGTTTCGGTATTGCGCGTGCGACCGGCACTCAGCCGATGCAGAGCAAGCCGCCGCGAATGTGCGAACCCAGCGAAGCCGCGTGAGCGACGCCATAGACGCCGAAGCCGGCCACGATCGCGCCAGAGCACAAGCGGACTGTTCTGCCCGCCAGAAGCGTGCGTGATCGGCGCAACATGACTGCGGCTGCCATCAGATTGGGCAAAGTACCGATGCCAAAAGCCAGCATCAGGAGGGCGCCCCTGAGCGCACTGCCGCTCAGCAGCGAAGTGAACAACGCCGTATAGACCAGTCCGCAAGGCAGCCACCCCCAGAGCATGCCAAGCGCAAGCGCCTTCGGCATGTTATCGGCCGGCAGGAAACGGCGCGTCAAGGGCGCAATGCGCCGCCATAGCCCGGCGCCCAATTGTTCCAGGCGCGTGATTGGACTGCGCAGGCCGGCCAGATATAGTCCCAGTGCGATCAGCAGCAAGTTCGCGGCGATATAAAGGACAATCTGAATCGGCAGCCACTGCTCGAGCATCAGACCCAGGCTGCCTGCCGTGCCGGCCACCGCGCCCGCGAGCGTATAGCTCGCAATCCGACCGGCGTTGTAGGCAAGATGAAGGAACCAGGGTCGGATTGAGCCAGACGATTGACCGGCCAGCGCGGTGATAATGCCGCCGCACATGCCCGCGCAATGCACGCCGCCCAGAAATCCGGTCAGCACAGCCGTTCCCAGGATCACCCAGGTGAGGTTCATGGATTGATTTGTGTGGAAGTTTTCTGAAAGAAGCGACTGAGTGCCGCGCTCGCTGCCGCCACCAGCCAGAACGCGAAGAAGCCCGTCGAGTAAACCGCCATACGCCCGGCGCTGACCGGCTCGCCGAAAGCGATCAGATCCTGTGGATCGAACGCGGTGAAAAACAGCGCATTAGCCAGCGCCGCCACCAGGAAAGATGGCCACAGGATCCAGACCAATTCGAGATGCTTCATCCTCCACCTCAAGAAAAGAATTTTAACCACGAAGAAAAAGCGTGATCCTCGCGTGCCCGGGACGCTCTGCCAAACGGCGCGCTAAACCGGAAAAGCATATCGGTGCCTGACTTTTTGTCTTGCGCACCTCTCAGGCGCCTTCGAGTTTTGCGCCAATGGCACCACCAATGGCGAACGCGCCGTGTGCGCCCGTCCGGCACTTGAACTATCGGCGGGGCGCCAGCACGAACTGGTCGTCCGCCGCAGCCCACTCACCCGTCAGGCGCCACTGCCCTTGCGCGTCTTGAAGCTCGACGTTCCAGCGCATGGCCGGCGCCAGTTGCACGGCCCCCTGATACAGACCGGGTTGAATCTGACGCGCGGCAAACTCGCGGTCGAGTCCGGATTTCGTGGGATGGATAAACCGCAGACGCAGTTCGGCCGGCGGCGCATCCCCGGCCAGGTGTACGCGTGCGAGCCTTCGCTCTTGATTCAGGACAATCGTTGCGCGATAGCCGCGCGCCAGGGCCGCGCTGTCGCGTTCCAGCACGCGATTGATCGCCAGGCCCTCCTTGTAGTAATGATCGACCACCAGCGGATCCGCATTCCTGAACGCGATCACCATGGTGACGATGCCGGCTATGACCGCGAGCGCAGGTCCCGACATCAGTATCCAGGGCCACGGCTCCCGGTACCACGCAACGACGGGTTGGTTGGTTGCGATATGGCTCATGATTCACCCTTTTGGTTCACGCGGTCAGATTTCATGGTGCGAGGAAGCTCGCTTTTTCATCCACTTTGAGCGGCTCGTCGTCAGGTCGCGTCGCATCCGTCGCCAGCACGGTAAACACGATGCGGTTCGAGCCTTTGCTGACGGAAGCCCGCGGCACCTCCACACGCACCGGCACCGTTCTTGCCGACGCCGGCGCAATGCGGATCGGGCCGGATTCACCTTCGATTTCGATGCCCTCGATCCCGCTCACGCTGATATGCAGGTCACGCGCGATCTCCTGCGTATTCATGATCTGCAGACGATAGACGTTCTGTATTTCGTCGTCGCCGTCGCGCATGACGTTGCCGCGATCGCGGATGACATCGACCTTGAGCGGCACACGGTGATACAGCGTCACCAGAGCCGCGCCGATGATGAGCCACAGCACCGCGCTGTAAGCGAGTACGCGCGGACGCAGGATGCGCTTTAGCATGCTTTGCGGCGGCAGATGGTTCTTGAGGGCGTTCTCGGTGGAGTAACGGATCAGCCCCTTCGGGTAGCCCATCTTGTCCATGACCTGGTTGCAACCGTCAATGCAGGCGGCGCAGCCGATGCATTCGTATTGCAGGCCCTTGCGGATATCGATGCCGGTCGGACACACCTGGACGCAGATGCCGCAGTCGACGCAATCGCCCAGGCCTTTGGCCTTGAGATCCGCGCCGCGGGCGCGCGAACCTCTCGGTTCCCCGCGCCCGGTGTCGTAGGTGATGACCAGCGTGTCTGGGTCGAACATCACGCCCTGGAAGCGCGCGTACGGGCACATGTACTTGCACACCTGCTCGCGCATCCATCCGGCGTTGCCGTAGGTGGCGAAACCGTAGAACAGCATCCAGAACGTCTC
>JANNTE010000173.1:0-1982 GCA_031403365.1 Betaproteobacteria bacterium
GGCCGATGGTGTTCGCGCCGGTGCATATCGTGTTTCTGGAGTTCGTGATCGATCCGGCCTGCTCCATTGCCTTCGAGGCCGACCCTCCCCATCCGTCCACCATGCAGCGCCCGCCACGGAGTCCTCGACAACCTCTGCTCAGTCATCGCCTGCTGTGGTACTCCTTCCTGCAAGGCATGGTCGTGCTCATCGCGGTGGCGCTGTTGTATTACGTGGTGCTCATCAACGGATTCAGCGACGAACGCGCACGCGCGATGGCGTTCAGCGCACTCGTGCTGGGCAATGCCGCGCTGATCCTGTCCAGTCGTTCGCAAAGCCGCAGTATTTTCGCCACCCTGCGACGGCCCAACCGGGCGCTGTGGTGGATCGTCGGCGGTGCCCTGGGCGGGCTCTCGCTGGCGCTTTATGTTCCGCTGATGCAGAACATATTCAAGTTTGAAGCATTGAGCGGGCCGGACCTGCTGCTGTGCATTCTGGCCGCGTCGGCGGGCTTGGTATGGTCGGAGCTCACTAAAAGTTTTTCGAGAAAGGCGTAAGCGCCGGATTTCATGCGCCGCTGCGCTGTGCACTATGCCCGGGCTCGGTCAATTTGACCTGGATCAACGGCGCGCCGCAACAGGAATCAATAATGAGCTTTCCGGCAGGCCGTCAGGAAGGCGCGACCGAACTGGCACCAACAACGCAGGCACTGCGCGACCCATGACATCAAATCAAGTGTTGTTCAACAGCCACCATGTCATCGTTGTACTCCTGACCGGGATCATCGTGCTCGGCTGCGTACTGCTGCACTACGAAGTGTTTTCCTGGCTCACGCGCGTTCTGGCGAACCTGCATCTGCGCATTCGCAGGCGGCGGATACTGCTGCTGATCCTTGGTCTGCTGACGCTGCATGTGACGGAAATCTGGATATTCGGATTCGGTTACTTTTTTCTGCTTGGCAACGACGGCTTCGGCCAGATACAGGGATCGGCAGGCGGGTTGCTTGATCTGGTCTACTTTTCGTCTGTCGTTTACACAACGCTGGGTCTTGGCGATCTGGTTCCGGCGGGCGCAATCCGATTCATGACCGGCATGGAAGCGCTGACCGGTTTTGTGCTCATCACCTGGTCGGCGTCATTTACCTTCCTGGAGATGCAGAAGTTCTGGAAGAACGATTAGAGAAGGACGCCAGGCCATCGGGTTTAACGAATCAATCAATAGAGGAACAACATGAGCAAGTACGTATTCGGCAAGACAGTGAGTCTGGGTTTCGATCAGGCCGTGGAAGCGGTAACGCTGGCACTGGCCAAGGAAGGCTTCGGCGTACTGACCGAGATCGATGTCGCGGCGACGCTGAAAAAGAAGCTCGGCATAGAGCGGGCACCGTACAAGATTCTTGGCGCCTGCAATCCGCAGTTCGCCGCCCGCGCGCTGGAGATGGAGCCGCAGATCGGCGCGCTGCTGCCCTGCAACGTCGTGGTGCGTCAGGACACGGGCGGGGAGACCGTGGTGGAGTTCATGGACCCGAATGCGGTGCTGGATCTGGCGCAGCACACGGAAATTGGCGAAATCGCCGCCCAAGTGCGTACGCGGCTTGAACGCGTGATGGCTGCCCTGTAAACGGGAGGATGACCTTGACCATGACGAAAGACGGCATCGAGCGCGTGCATGTGGTCTGCCCGGCCTGCCTGGCTGAGAACCGGGTGCCCGCGGCGAAAATGACCGAAACCCCCAGGTGCGGCAAATGCAGCGCGCAACTGCTCGACGGCAAGCCAGTCGCGCTTGACGAGGCGAGCTTCAACAAGTTCGTCGAGAAAACCGGATTGCCGGTCGTGGTCGATTTCTGGGCGCCCTGGTGCGGCCCGTGCCGGGCGATGGCGCCGGCGTTCGAGGCGGCTGCCGCCGAATTGCGAACGCGTGTGCGCCTGGCCAAGGTCAACACCGAGCAAGCCTAGGCACTCGCGATGCGCCACCGTATCCGCAGCATTCCGACGCTGGTTCTG
>JANNTE010000174.1:0-3625 GCA_031403365.1 Betaproteobacteria bacterium
GAAAGGGAGACAGCGAACCGTCCGCCTGCTCGACAAGATGCTCGGTTTCAAACCACCAGTTCAGGAGCGCGCGCGAGGTATCCGAGACGCCCGCATAGGCCGCGTCCCGCCAAGCCGCGACCTCGACACGAATCTTGGCGACCAGAGGCGGCAGCAACTTCTCGTACGCCGTGCTGCGCAATTCCTCGGCGGCCGGAAACCAGCGCTGGTCCGGCGGAAGAACCGCATACGGTGACTCAGGAAATTGAGGGTGAATCGCCATCTTGTCTTTGTAATTTCTTCCCTGGCAAGGTGCGACGCCCATACGTAAATGCGTCGGAGGCCATGTTAACATCCGACACTAATCCCGCAGCCCCGCTAAATATGCCCGCCCATCTCCCCGCGTCCATCGACGAAACACTTTCTCTGCTCGCAAAGGGCGAGTACATCGCCGAGCGCTCGCTGGCGACTTCGGTGTTCCTCGCGCTGCGCATGGAGCGCCCGCTGTTTCTGGAGGGCGAGGCTGGCGTGGGTAAAACGGAACTCGCCAAGGTGCTGGCCCAGTTACTTGGCCGCCAGTTGATCCGCCTGCAATGCTACGAGGGCCTGGATATCGCGTCGGCCGTGTACGAATGGAATTACCAGCGCCAGATGATCGAGATTCGGCTGGCGGAAGCCGAGGGCGCGGGTTCGCGCGAGAAGCTGGAAAAGGATATTTTCAGCGAACGCTTTCTGATCCGCCGGCCGCTGCTGCAAGCGCTTGACTCGAAAGACGGCGAAGCGCCTGTGCTGCTCATCGACGAGCTGGACCGGACCGACGAGCCCTTCGAGGCTTATCTGCTCGAAGTGCTGGCGGATTTTCAGGTGACCATTCCGGAGATCGGCACCATCAAGGCAACGCGCCCGCCGATTGTCATCATCACCTCGAATCGCACGCGCGAAATTCACGACGCGGTGAAACGCCGCTGCCTGTATCACTGGGTGGATTATCCGAGCGCCGCCGCTGAACTCGAAATCGTAAGACGCAAGATTCCCGGTATGGCTGGGAAGCTATCCAGTGACATCGTCGCGTTCGTGCAGAAGTTGCGCGCCGCGGACTTGTTCAAACGTCCGGGCGTCGCCGAGACCATCGACTGGGCCCGTGCGCTGGTCGAGCTCGACCGCCGCACGCTCGATGCCGGCACCGTCAATGACACTTTGGGCGTCTTGCTCAAGTATCAGGACGACATCGCCGCGGTGCGCGGCAGCGAAGCGGCTCGCATGCTTGACGAAATATCCACCCGATAACAGCAACACCCAACGCAGGGGCGCGGATACCCTGCTTGCGTGGCACATGAGGGTTGCGTTTCTCGGATATTTAAGATTGACCGGAAAGAAACTCGGACTCCTGATCAACTTCAATTCTGCCGTGCTGAGCAAATCGGTGCGCAGGATAGCGAACCAATGTTGTCTCTGTGATCTCTGTGTTCTCCGAGCCTCTGTGTTGGGTGTGCCTTAAATGAATCTTGCGGAAAATATTGTGTACTTCGCTCGCGCGCTGCGCCACGCGGGCGTGCCGGTCGGGCCTGACCGGGTGATGGACGGCTTGCGCGCGCTGGAACTCACCGGTGTCGAGAATCGCGATGATTTCTACTGGGCGCTGGCTTCGGTATTTCTATCCAGGCGAGAGCAATTTGAATTGTTCAATCAGGCGTTCGTGCTGTTCTGGCGCGAGCACCATCTGCTTGACCGGGTCTTGCCGGAATTGCCGGGCGCCGCGACTGCCGAACCTTCTGCCGACAAGACCTCGAACCGGATTGCCGAGGCACTCGGGTTGACCAGGGCGGTGCCGTTACGCACCGGCGTGGAGGACGACGATGCCCATGCCTTGTTGAGCGCTTCCAGGGCCGAGCGTTTGCAGCGCCGCGATTTTGAAACCATGACTGCGGCAGAGCTGGAACAGGCGAAGCGATTGATCGCCGGATTGCGCCTGCCGATCGCGCAGTTGCCAACGCGGCGCCTGCATCCGGATGCGCATGGGCCGCGGGTGGATTTGCGCGCGACGCTTCGCGCCAGTCTGCGCGGCAATGGCGACATCATTGCGCTGCGCCGGCGCTCGTATCGTCACCGGCATCCGCCGCTCATCGTGCTGTGCGATATCTCCGGCTCAATGAGCCGGTATGCGCGCATGTTCCTGCACTTTTTGCATGCCATCACCAATGACCGCGACCGCGTGCACAGCTTTGTATTTGGCACACGGCTGACCAACATCACGCGGCAATTGCTCCATCGCGATTTCGATCTCGCGCTCGACGCGGTGTCGAACGCAGTGGCGGACTGGTCTGGCGGCACGCGCATTGGCGCCACGCTGAAGGAGTTCAATCAGCGCTGGTCGCGCCGCGTGCTGGGTCAGAATGCGGTGGTTCTGCTCATCAGCGACGGGCTCGAGCGCGAGGCCTCCGGCGATCTGGCGGCGCAGATGGAGCGGCTGCACAAATCCTGCCGCAAGCTGATCTGGTTGAATCCGCTGTTGCGCTTCGAGGGCTTCGAGCCCAAGGCGACAGGCGTGCGTGCGATGCTGCCGCATGTGGATGCTTTTCTGCCCGCGCACAGTATCGACAGCCTGGCCGATCTGGCGCGCTCGCTTCGGCCTGCGGGTGAGCGCACGCGGCCATTGCCGCCTGTCCTGGCGCATACTGCCGGCCTGAACAGTCCGGGGGCAGCAGCATCATGGAAATAGGCGGCGAGCAACGCATTGCACTTTCGCAACAGCGCGTCTGGGACGCGCTCAACGACCCGGCAATCCTCAAGGCCTGCATTGCCGGCTGCGAGAGCATCGAACGGGTGTCCGACAACGAATACAAAGTGGCGATGACCGCCGCCATCGGCCCGGTGAAAGCAAAGTTCAGCGGCAAACTGCTGCTCGCCGACCTGAATCCGCCAAACTCCTACTCGCTGGCGTTTGAAGGTTCGGGCGGTGCTGCCGGTTTCGGCAAAGGCAGCGCGCAGGTGAGTCTTGCTCCGGACGGCGATGGCACGCGGCTCACCTACAAGGCGAATGCCTCGGTCGGCGGGAAACTGGCCCAGATCGGTTCGCGTCTGATCGACGGGGTGGCAAAAAAAATGTCTGACGATTTCTTCGCCAAATTCAACGCCACCATTGCACCGGCGGCGCAAGCTGGTGTTCAGCCGGACACCGCCCACGCACCCGTCGGCGGACCGGCGAAATTCTCCCTGCCGCTCTGGGCCTGGGTCGGTGGCGGCGTCATTGTCTTGCTGGCTCTACTCTACCTCGCAAGGTGAACGCGTAGGCTGCGAGGGCCGAGCGCAATGATCGTCTGGCGAAGTAAGGGCTTCCCTCACCCTCCGTCCCTCGCCCTTTGGGAGAGGGAGGCAAGGCCCTTCCGGCGTACCAAGGAAGGGCCGGTGTCTTGTCAGTCGCGCTAAGAACCGACGTTGTCATCATCGGCGCGGGCGCCGCAGGCATGATGTGCGCAATTGAAGCGGGAAAGCGCGGGCGCAGCGTGTTGCTCGTCGACCATGCCGAAAAGCTCGGCGAGAAAATTCGTATCTCCGGCGGCGGGCGCTGCAATTTCACCAATCTGGATGTGCGGCCGGAGCATTTTCTGTCTGCCAATCCGCACTTCTGCCGCTCGGCGCTGGCGCG
>JANNTE010000175.1:0-1690 GCA_031403365.1 Betaproteobacteria bacterium
GCGGTGTCGCAACTGGCCAGATGGGTTTCGCAGGGCAAGCTCAAGTACCACGAGACCGTCGCAGACGGGATTCAGGCCGCTCCGAAAGCCTTCATTGGATTGCTCAAGGGGCAGAATCTGGGCAAGCAACTGGTCAAGCTGGCTTAGGGCGAAACCTTATTCACCGCAAAGACGCAAATACCCTACGTGCGTAGCACGTCGGAGTACCCTTTTAGGGCACAAAGGAAAGCGAAATCCAATTCGGGTAACGAGGGTATTCCCTTTGATGGGGACGATTTTGGCTGCATTTTCCTCGCAATTGTTTTTGTATTTCTTTGCGAGTCTTTGCGGTGAAATCGGTTTTCTAACGCAAGGCTTCGGCGCGCGGACGAAACAGCGCCAGCGCCATCCGAAATGGCAACAGGGCGAAAAATGCAATGGCGACCTTTACGCCCAAGTCGCCCAGCGCCAGCGTGACCCAGGGCATGTCGGTGCCGGCAAAGGCCAGCGTAAAGAAGATTGCAGTATCCACCACTGAAGCAAGCAGGCTCGATACGAGCGGCGGTTTCCACCATGCCAGCCGCCGCAGCCGGTTGAAGATGGTCACGTCGAGCAATTCGGCGCACAGGAACGCCGTCCCGGATGCGATCGCAATGCGCGGAGTGGCGAGCCAGGCCGAAAGCAGCAACGCTACAATGAAGCCCACATAGACGATCCTGCGCGCCATGAGCGGGCCTTGAAAGCGGTTGGCAAGGTCAACGACCAGGAACGCGAACGGATAAGTGATCGCGCCCCAAGTGAGCCAGTCGCTCAACGGATATTGAACCAGGATGTTCGAACTCACCACGATGAGAACCATCACGGCGGCAAATCCGATTGTGGTCTTGAAGTCTGTCATCTGCAGCCTTTGCATCTGTGTGGCGGGCGTGTCGGGGGCGGGATTATGCGGTCGCGCGCGAGAACTTGCCAGCACTTCGGGGAGAGCCACCCGGTTTGGCCCGCTACAGTCAGGCTGCCCTGTTCCGCGCCGGCCACCGTATCATGGTGCCGGTTTCTTGTTCGATTTCTCAAGGAGTCCCGACATGCGTTATCTGCCCATGCTTGCCCTGCTGTCCGTGATGTGCGCGCTGCCGGCGGCGGCGCAGGATCTCGCCGCCACTGTCGATCAGAAGGTGCGGTCCCTGGAATCGAAGATCATCGACTGGCGCCGCGACATCCATCAGAACCCGGAACTGTCCAATCGCGAGGTGCGCACGGCGAAGCTGGTGGCCGATCAATTGCGCAGTCTCGGAATCGAAGTCAAAACCGGCGTGGCGAAAACCGGTGTGGTCGGGCTGCTCAAGGGCGGCAAGCCGGGGCCGGTGGTGGCCCTGCGCGCCGACATGGACGCGCTGCCGGTCGTGGAAGAATCGGACCTGCCCTTCAAATCCACGGCAAAAACCGAGTATCTCGGTCAGCCGGTCGGCATCATGCACGCCTGCGGGCACGATGCGCATGTGGCCATTCTGCTTGGTGTCGCAGAGGCGCTGGCCAGCGTGCGCGAGCAGATTCCGGGCACCGTGAAATTCATATTCCAGCCGGCGGAAGAAGGGCCGCCTCCAGGGGAAACCGGGGGCGCACCGCTGATGGTGGCGGAAGGTGTGCTGGAAAATCCCAGGCCGGCCGCGATTTTCGGGCTGCACGTCATCGCCGGCGTGCCGGCGGGGATGAT
>JANNTE010000176.1:0-3051 GCA_031403365.1 Betaproteobacteria bacterium
CCGCGAAGACCCGCGCCTGATCCAAGGGCGCGGCACCTACGTCGACGACCTCAAGATCGTCGGCATGCAGCACCTGGCGTTCAAGCGCAGCGACGTGGCCCACGGCCGCATCCGCTCGGTCGACGTCTCGGCGGCGCTGGCCATGGACGGCGCGACGATGGTCAGGCAAGTTACTGATTCCGGCTTGCGCGGGCGCGGTGGCGCGGCGTTTCCTGCCGGCATCAAATGGAAGACGGTGCTCGATACCGCCGCCGACCAGAAGTACGTGGTCTGTAATGCCGACGAAGGTGATTCCGGCACCTACTCGGACCGCATGATCATGGAAGGCGATCCTTTCGTGTTGATCGAGGGCATGACCATCGCCGGTATCGCGGTGGGGGCGACGCGCGGATATATCTACGTGCGCTCGGAATATCCGCATGCCTGTCAGGTGCTCGCCGAAGCCATTGCGCTCGCCCGGGCCGGCGGGTTTCTCGGCAGCGATGTGCTGGGCAGCGGCAAAACTTTTGAACTCGAAGTGCGCAAAGGCGCCGGCGCCTACATTTGCGGCGAAGAAACTTCATTGCTGGAAAGCCTGGAAGGCAAGCGCGGCATGGTGCGCTACAAGCCGCCGCTGCCGGCGATCGCTGGTTTGTTCGGCAAGCCCACGGTCATCAACAACGTCATCACGCTTGCCTCGGTGCCGGTCATCTTCGACAAGGGTGCCGCCCATTACCGCGACTTCGGCATGGGCCGCTCGCGCGGTACCCTGCCGATCCAACTGGCCGGAAATCTGAAATATTGCGGCCTGATCGAGAAAGCCTTTGGCCTGACGTTGCGCGAACTGCTCTATGACTACGGCGGTGGTTCTGCGAGCGGACGTCCGATCCGTGCCGTGCAGGTGGGTGGGCCTCTGGGCGCTTACATGCCGGAATCGCAATTCGATACGCCGCTCGACTATGAAGCCTTCGCCGCCATCGGCGCCATGGTCGGCCACGGCGGCATCGTTGCCTTCGACGACAGCGTGGATATGGCCGGCATGGCGCGTTACGCGATGGAGTTTTGCGCCATCGAATCCTGCGGCAAATGCACACCCTGCCGCATCGGTTCGACACGCGGGGCTGAAGTCATCGACCGCATCGTGGCTGGAAACGAGCGCGAAAAGAACATCGCATTGCTCGAAGATTTATGCGACACCATGTTGAACGGCTCACTGTGCGCGCTGGGCGGATTGACGCCCTATCCGGTGCAAAGCGCGCTCAAATTTTTCCCCGAAGATTTCGGTACTGCCGGCAAACGAAAAGTTGCCTGAACTCAGGCCGCGAAGGAGAACCACCATGTCCGTACAAACCAACACTTCCCTGCAAAACCCGGTTGACTACGGCACGCCCAAACGCGTGTCGGAAAAGCTGATTACGCTGGAAATCGACGGTGTCGAAGTCAGCGTGCCCGAGGGCACCTCGGTCATGAGCGCGGCGGTGGATGCCGGCATCAAGGTTCCCAAACTTTGCGCGACCGACAGCCTCGAAGCTTTCGGCTCCTGCCGCCTGTGCCTGGTCGAGATCGATGGCCGAAAAGGCTATCCCGCGTCGTGCACCACCACGGTGACACCGGGCATGAAAGTGCGCACGCAAACGCCGAAGCTCGCGGACATCCGCCGTGGCGTGATGGAGTTGTACATCTCCGATCATCCGCTCGATTGCCTGACTTGTCCCGCCAACGGCAATTGCGAGCTGCAAGACATGGCCGGCGTGGTGGGCCTGCGCGAAGTACGTTACGGCTACGAGGGCGAGAATCACCTGAAAGCCGTGAAAGACACTTCCAATCCCTATTTCACCTTCGATCCGAGCAAGTGCATCGTGTGCTCGCGCTGCGTGCGCGCCTGCGAGGAAGTGCAGGGCACCTTCGCGCTGACCATCGATGGACGCGGATTCGCCTCCATGGTGTCGCCGAGCGAAAACCAGCCGTTCATGGAATCCGAATGCGTGTCCTGCGGCGCCTGCGTGCAGGCCTGTCCGACGGCAACGCTGATCGAAAAAACCGTCATCGACAAAGGCCAGGCCGACCACAGCGTGGTGACCACCTGCGCTTACTGCGGCGTGGGCTGCTCCTTCCGCGCGGAAATGAAAGGCGCGGAAGTGGTGCGCATGATTCCGAACAAGGACGGCAAGGCCAATCGCGGGCATTCCTGCGTCAAGGGCCGTTTTGCGTTTGGCTATGCCACGCACCCGGACCGCATCAAGACGCCGATGATCCGCGCGAAAATCAGCGATCCCTGGCGCGAAGTGTCCTGGGATGAGGCGATCAGTCATGCCGCATCCGAATTCAAACGCATCCAGGCCAGGTACGGCCGTGGCTCGATCGGCGGCATCACCTCATCGCGTTGTACCAACGAAGAAACCTACCTGGTGCAAAAACTGGTGCGTGCGGCCTTCGGCAACAACAATGTCGATACCTGCGCACGGGTGTGCCATTCGCCAACGGGATACGGCCTGAAGCACACGCTGGGAGAATCCGCCGGCACCCAGGCCTTCACGTCCGTCATGCAGGCCGACGTCATCATGGTGATCGGCGCCAATCCCACCGAAGGCCATCCGGTGTTCGCCTCACAACTCAAGCGCCGCCTGCGTGCGGGCGCGAAACTGATCGTGGTCGACCCACGCGCCATTGCGCTCGTGCGAACTCCGCACATCGCAGCCGACTTCCACCTCCAGCTGCGGCCGGGCACCAATGTGGCCCTGATGAATGCGCTGGCGCACGTGGCTGTCACGGAGAACCTGACCCGCGATACCTATATAGAGGCTCGCTGCGAGGCGGCCTCATACCGGAAGTGGCGAACCTTCATCGCGCAACCAGCGCAGTCACCCGAGGCAACCGCCGGTATCACCGGAGTGCCTGCCGAGCTGGTGCGCGGTGCCGCGCGCCTGTACGCGCAGGCGGGAAACGGAGCGATCTACTATGGCCTGGGTGTGACGGAGCACAGTCAGGGCACAACCATGGTGATGTGCATAGCCAATCTGGCGATGGCAACCGGCAACCTGGGGCGTGAAGGCGTGGGCGTAAACCCGCTGC
>JANNTE010000177.1:0-2398 GCA_031403365.1 Betaproteobacteria bacterium
ATTTTCGACCCGGCGTGGGCCGGAACCAGTGATGCCAGGCCGGGACCATCCTAAGCCGGCCCACCAGAGTCCGGATGCCAGCGAGAACCGATCTGCCGCTCAATCTGCTGAACCCGTTGCCGGCGGCAATGATGATACCGAAGAGAAAAATAATGTCCCGCAATTGCCGCAGAAACAACCTCAGTTAAAAATGCCCAGCAGGCCGGTCTATGCGTCGGGTAAACGCGGGGTTACTCGTTTTTCAAGGTGATGCAGGGCTCGCGCACAGAGGGCGGGGCGCGGCGGTTTCCTGCCGGGCAACAGCCCGTCTCCTACCTGGTCTCGCCGCTGTTCACTTTCTTTCTGATTGCGTAGACCATGGCCCGAATGTACTTCATGGCCGCCGCGTCCGGTGATCTGCCGGCCAGCTTCCATCGCCTTGCTTCGTAGAACAAGCAGGTTCTGAGTTCGGTTAGCGAGCCGGGCCGCCCGGTCTGGGCGACCTCAGCGCACTTTTCCACCGAACCCCAGTACTTGAAACCATCGAAAGTCAGCGCAAACGGCTCAATATGCACCCAGGCCTCGGTGAACGAAGGTACATCGGCCGGAGTCAATTCCGAGTTGCCGATTTCCTGGGTCATCGTGCTGCATTCACGGCAAATCGGCGAGTCAATGAGGGTTTCATCAATTCGCACCGCCAACCCACGCAGGCTGCGCGATTCAAAGCACCTCCTGGAGAAACTGCAAAACGGCAATCTCGTCGCGCCGCAAGGCCGGTGTTGGCCGCTGGCGCTGATTCTTGCGCAGCGGCGCTTCGATTGAGGCGCCCGCCACGAGACCTTGCGAATAGGCATGCACCAGGGCGGGGTGAACATAATACTTCCGGCACACCGAGCGAGTGTTGCCGAGGCGCTCGGCGACGATATCAATCGCACGAATGACATTGCGCTTGACCTCGTATTGCGTTGTGGCCACGCCCATGTCGCGCAACTGCACACCGGCCAGCATGGTTCCGCCCCAGGTTCGGAAATCCTTGGCAGTGATGTTGCGCCCGCTGATCTCGCGCAGATATGCGTTTACATCGTCGGACGTGACGGTTTCGCGCCTGCCGGCAACATTCAGATACTGAAACAGTTCCTGGCCTGGCAAATCCTGGCAGCGCTGAACGACACGCGCGATGCGTCTGTCGGTCACGGATATTGCATGCTGCACGCCGCTCTTGCCGCGAAAACTGAAGCTCAGCTTCGAGCCGTTCACCTGCACATGTTTCATCCGCAAGGTAGTCAGGCCGTAGGATCGATTCTCGCGCGCGTATTCGTCGTTGCCAACTCGGATCAGCGTCTTGTCGAGCAACTGCACCACGGTGGCAAGGATCTGGCGACGGCTCAGTTCAGGCGCGCGCAAATCGCGTTCGGCGCGTTCGCGAATGGCGGGCAGCACTTCGCTCAGTTCGAGCATATGCCGGAACTTCGACTGGTCGCGCGCCTCGCGATAGCGCTCGTGGTAGCGATACTGCTTCCTGCCGCGCGCATCTCGCGCGGTGGCCTGAATATGGCCTATCGGGTCCGGACAAATCCAGACCTCGGTCCAGGCGGGCGGAATGACGAGCGCATTAAGGCGGCGGCGCTGCGCCGCATCGCCGATGCGTGTGCCGCCCGGCGCGAAGTACGTCCAGCCCTTGCCCGCACGGCGGCGGGTAATGCCGGCCACACCATCGGTCACATAGTTGAGGCCGGCACGGCTGGCTGCCTTGCGATGCTCGACAGTACGCGATGAACTGATCGGACGCCCCCAACCCAAGTGACAATGCCGCACACAATATGCCAAGGTCAACGCGGGAAGCAAGCGGGAAGACCGCGTCCGGCGAAGATTCAGACCGGCGGCACCCATGCGCAATCGCCCACGATTACCTTCAGATGCCGCTCCGCTCTCCGCGGCAGGTTTCACAATCCTTGCCGGCTTGTTCGGTGCGCCGCGCTTTCGCGGCGCCTTCCAGCATTTTTGGCATACGTGGTGCCGCCAGCCAGCGGCCGGATCATGGATCTGCCGGCTGCTGCAGACCGAAGAACCGAACGTCAACAACCGGATTGGCGCAGGAAGCGGCATGAATCTGAATCTCGTCACAACGCGATGATCTCCATCCGCATCGGATATGCCAACCAGCAAAATCATGAGCGCAAATTACGGATTTCGCGCGTACCACGGCGGATACTCTGGAATCATCATGACAACCGGCGTAAGGTTAGGCCTTGTGTTTTCGTTGAACAACTGAATCGGAGATAGCCATGATGCGATTGATCAAGTGCGCATGCTTAGTACCTTTCATGCTGTATGCGGGAATATTGCCGGCCCAGGACGGCAGCGGAGTTCCTTTTCCGCAGGATTACCGCACCTGGTTTCACCATCATTCCACGGTCAA
>JANNTE010000178.1:0-5779 GCA_031403365.1 Betaproteobacteria bacterium
CGAGCGAAGGCTGGCTGCGGTTGTTGAAGAAAACGACTTCGGCCGCCGGCGTCTGCAACTGCGCCAGGCGCCACAGAAACTCCGCATGGTCGTGCTGGCGCAATTCATCGCGGGTCATCCAGTGAAAGTCGTTGAGCACGAGTACCCGGCCGTTGCCGTGTTCCAGCATCACGGCGACCGTAGCCATGCTGCCGCTGAAACCGGCGCTGCTGTCATGCGCGTCGATATCCAGTGATCGGCGCAAATTCACGCGCACCGGTGGTGCCGGTTCCGGAATCGCGAGCAGGACGAGTTCGGTCACGCGATTCGTGTCCGCCGCATGAGCCTTCGCCTCGCCCTGATCATCGAGAAAGATTCGCCGAACCGACAGCGCCTCGAGCAGCGGGTCGGGCTGATGCGCATCTTCGGCTTCAACGATGAGCAAGCCGCCGCTGTCGACCCATTGCAGCACGCTTTCGCGCACCGGCG
Source organism: Betaproteobacteria bacterium (assembly GCA_031403365.1). GTDB lineage: Bacteria > Pseudomonadota > Gammaproteobacteria > Burkholderiales > JACQAP01 > JACQAP01. Next base: position 469 of record JANNTE010000178.1, read on the forward strand.
GCGAAATACCATGGCGGTCGGCCGGCAGCCAGAGCACCCCTGCGGCGGGAAGGGCGCGCAGTTCCGGAATCGAGCGTAATTCGCGCACCGTCATGCCCATGCGTTCCAGCACGCGAATGGCGGCGAGCCACGGGTCGGTGCGCGCGCGGCCCTGGTAGCCGACATCGACCGATTCGTTGCGCAATTCGAAGTTCGCCATGAACCAGGTCGCGCCCGCGCCGGCCAGTGCCAGCACCAGCAACCAGACCAATACCGTGCGCAGCGTCATGGCTTCTGCTCCGCAAAAATAATTTTGTGCTGGTGCGCAGTCAGACTCATCCCTGCTGCTCCGCAGACAGGTTGCTGCGCTGCGCGAAGTGCGCTTGCCACTCATCGCACAGCGTGACGACGCGTGTGTCGTCGATATGCCGGGACGCCCAGGCAATGTCCTGCCAGGCTCGCACCAGGGATCCGAAATAGTCAGCGGATGACGCGGGGAGTTTGCGCGAAGCGGCGCGCACGCAGTCATCTTCAGTGTCGCCCGCAACCAGCGCAACCAGGTGGCGATGCACCAGCGCCGATAGCGCGCCACGGTAGAGCAGGGACAGCGCTTCGCGCAGCTTGCCCTGCCCCGCCAGCGCCGCAGCCGTCGCCGCGACATCGTCCGGCAGAGATTCCGGCGTGACGTCCAGGCCGAACAGTGCACTCGGCGGTTCGTAGGCCGGGTCGGCGTTTTCCATCCAGCGCGGCGCGAACCGCCGCAGATAGTACAGCGCAACTACGAGCGCGCCCGCGACCAGTACCCAGATTAATTTTTCACCGATTGCCCCGAGCAGCCGGCTCAGGTTTTCCAAGAACAAAAGGTTGCTGGAATCGGGTTTTTCCTCCTTCGGTTTCTTGCCGATATAACGCCATCGGGCCATTTCTTTCGATGTCGAGAATTCGGGTGAAGCGAATACGACATCTGCCGCCCGACCTGCGGCGGTAGGCTCGGACGGCGGACTGTCGTCAGCGTCGGCCGTAGCCGAGTCCTGGTCTTGCGGTGCCGGACAGGCGCCGGTTTGAGCGGGCGGGGGCGCTTGTTCTTCCACGGCAATCGCGTGAGCCGTACCGGGATTGCCAGACATGATCACCGCGACGGCGGCAATGATCGCCAGCGAGGCAAGCGCCCGCGCCGGCGCGCGCAAGCGCTCTTCGAGCCGGTGCAGGGCGAGTTCGATATCCCAGGCCTCCAGTACCGCGCGGCGGTTCAGATACAGAGCGAACCCGGCCATGACGTAAAGCGGTTCCAGCAGGGTGACCGCGCAGACGTAATAGACACCGTCAATCCATTCCCACTTGCCCATTTGCTCGAACCAGAAATCCGGCGAGTTGAACTGGGCCGCTTCCGGAGCAGGCTCTGCGCCCGCCGGATTGAGCATCCCGGATACGGCGTGCAACGCGTAGAAGGCGATTGCTTCCAGGTGCATGCATACCAGTGTCAGCCAGACCGCATAGCTGCGCATCCGGCTGCCGAGCGCGCTGCGGCGGCGCCTGCCGGCGCGTCCGGTCTGCTTTTCCAGTTGTGTGACTGGCAGGGAAAACGAGCGTGCCGCGCTGAACCGGTACAGCGTGAGATCGCGGATCAGCCCCAATCCCAGCCACTGACGCCAGTCGCGCAGCGTGTTTCCCAGACTGGGAATGTCGCCAAACACTGCGCGGCTCGCGGTGTGAAGCACCGCACGATCGAACAGCGGCTTGAGCCACCACAACAGCAGCATGGCATGGAGTTTATTGTCAAACGCGACGAAGCATGCGGCCGCTGCGGGCAGGTAGAGTGCGATCCAGACCAGCCAGATCGGGCGCCACCACTCGCGCGCCATCTGGAATCCCAGGTCTATGGCTTCCCAGCCTCCGCGCGGGCGCAATTGCACGGCGAGGCGATCAGGCTGCACGCGAGCGCCCTGACAGCCCGAGGTAACCGATCACGAGAACCCACATTGCGATGCCCACGACATACTTAGCATTGACCGGAATCGCGCTTTGCGGCGACCAGAAGCCTTCGATCAAGGCGGCAATCGTGAACATCAGTGACGCGCCGTACATCAGGCGCACGGCCGGGCGCGATGCCTCCACGAGCGCGCTCTTGCGCGTGCGGCCGCCGGGCGCGATCAGCGCGCCGCCCAGCTTCATGCCGGCCGCGCCCGAGATCACGATCGCGGTCAACTCCATCGCGCTGTGACCGGACACGAATGCCCAGAAGGTTTCACCGTAACCGATCGCGGTGACATGACCGGCCACGGCGCCGATGGCAACGCCGTTGAAGATCAGAAAAAAAATCGTGCCGAGCCCGAACACCAGTCCGGTGGCGAAGGTTTGAAAGCCGATGCGCACGTTGTTCCAGATGTAAAAGGCGAACATCAGCACGTTGTCGTCGGAGGCACGCAATCCCGGCCGCGTATTGGCCGGATCGTACATTTCGTGATAGTCGGCAAGCTGGTCGGAATCGACTAGGTAGTGCACGAAATCAGGTTGAAACTGCAACACGGCCACCAGCAACAGCAGCGGGCCCATGAACAGCAGTGCGGCGGCGATGACGAGTTTCCACTCTTCGCGCACCAGACGCGGAAATCCCGCGGCAAGAAACACCAGCATCTGCGCCAACTGACCGCCGCGGGCGCCATACAGGACATGATGTCCGCCCAGCGCGAGCCGATTCAGGCGGTCAACCAGTTCCGGGCTGTATTGCCGCTCTCGCGCGAGCGCAAGCAACTGACAAATGCGCCGATAGGCACGCGGCATATCCACGGCTTTGAGAGCGGGCTTGCCCACATCGGTTTGCTGGCGCAGCTTTTTGCCTTGGCGCTCCAGCCACTGCTCGAACTGCTCCCAGTCGGCGCGATGCGATTCTTCGAAATCAGCCTGTTTCATCTGCGGCCCATCTTCATCTGCGGCCCATCAGGTGATTGGCGATGCCGATCAGCCGCTCAACCGCCGCCCGGCCGTTGGCGGTACCGACCAGCGCGCGGGGAATCTCCGCCAGTTCGGCTGCGCGCTCTTCGGTCAGTCGCGGCGAACGCTCGGCGAAGTCGAGCAGCGCGCGCTGGTCGTTGACCGACAACGCCAGCCGGGGAGCCACAGGCCTTGCAGCCGGAATCTGTTGCGTGGCCTGCTTCTGGTCGCGATAAACCACCAGAGTATTGGCCGCCAGATCGCCCAGGCGCTTGAAGTCCCGGTTGATGACCATGGCGAGAAATCCGGTGAAATACAACGCCGGCAGAAAATCCACGAACCGGAGCAGGTTGCGTGTCAGAGCCGAAGGCCAGCGTACCGGCGTTCCATCGTCATTGAGCACCAGAATGCCCATAGCGCGCTTGCCGGGCGTGGCGCCTTGCCAGAATACCTCGAACACTGCCGGATACAGCCACTCGATCAGGAAGGCAATCAGCAGCAGCACCGCCATCCCGAATTTCCCGAATATGGCGAGCGCGATGCTCAATGCCAGCATGATCGCGCTGCGCACCAGCAAGTCGATCAGCCAGGCCAGCGCGCGCGGCACCGGCCCGGCAAGACGCAAAGAAAGCTCTATGCCCTCCGGGGTGGAGATGCTGCGGGTGGTGTCGAGCACCTAATCAGTTTTCGTAAAAAATGTCGCGATAGCCGGTGTAGATCGATGCGAACAATACCGGCCCGAGCAGCAGCCATCCTAGCAACACCGGAAGCGTGGCCAGAATACTCAGAAAGAACATCACGATGCCCCAGATCAGGAAGGGCAGGATATTTTTCAGGCAGGCGTAAAAACTGGATTTGAGGGCATCGCGGACACCCATGTCATTCAATACGATCAATGGCACCGCGAACCACATCGCCATATAGAGCGGAATGCTCAAGGCCAGGGCGACCAGGATGCCGAGCATCATGCTGACGGCCATGGTGCCCATGGCCTCCGGGGAGGGTTGCTCTCCGATCAGGCCACCGGTAAACAGCCCGACCAGGCCGGCCCCGAAAATCAGGGCAATCACCACGAAGATGGCGATGAAGGCCACCAGCATGAACGCGCCCACTCCGAGGAGTCGGCCGGTATTGGTGCGGAATCCGGCGAACAAGTGTCCGACTTCGAGCCTGTCTCCGCGGCGAAGGGCGTCGCACCCGAGCATGATCCCGCCCGAGAGCACCGGGCCCAGGAAATACAGTCCCAACTGCCCGACGATCGGAATCAGGCTCATAACGATGACGATTACGAAGAACACGATAATCAGCAGTAGCGCGGTAAATCGATTCTCCGCCAGCAGCGACCAGGCGTCGGAAATCCAGCTCCAGCCATTGCCCGCCGCAACTCCGCGGCCACCCGGGATGTAGTTGCCGTCGGCTCCAGCCTGCGAAACATCGGCCACATGCGATTTCGGTGCTGCGTACGGATCGATTGCCATGCTTCCCTCCCTTGGATGTCGGATGCCGGATGCCGGATGCATCCGGAAGTCTGAAGCGTAAGGGCAGGGGACTTTTCCCGCAAGTTCGCGCAGAGCAACCCGCGGAGCATGCAGCGCCGTCCGCGACGGGACAGCGGCGCAACGCGTGCAAAAAATCCGGTCAGAAAAGCGCAATCTTGAGCTGGAAGAATACCAACGCAACCATCTTCGGGTCGATTTTCGGAACGTAGGTGACATTGAGCGCAACATGTCCGCTGCCAATGGAGACTACCGGCAACAGGCCTGGAAACAGCCGTCCCCGGTTATAGTCTTCGCGATGCATCGCAAAGCCGATCAGGCCAAGCTCAAGGTGACTCCCTTTGATCGGCAGCCCGAAGCGCCGCAAGATCCCCCCGCCGGCATACCAGGAGACATTGCCCACTGAATCACGGAACTCCGATGCGCTTATAAATGGAATCCAGTTGCGGTCGGGTTCAGAGAAATCGTACTGCAGTCCGAGACCCCAGTTTCTTTCGTTGTAGCTCTGTCCGTCCTGCGAATCGAGGTGCATGGCTTTGCCGTTGAGCAGCAGACTTGCATCTCCGCCCCACACCCAGCCCGGCAGCAGACAGGCCACGGCAAAGATTGCCGAGCAGCAGACAGCGCGAAACCGGCTACCAATGCATACCTCTGTTGCAAAGCCGATCTCCACTGATTCCCGGTGCCGGCACCGCTTGACCTGATTACGGTGATTTTCGGCAAACCGAGTGGCAACTTGAGTGATGCATGCCGCAAGCCGTCGCCGGAACGCTCAGCACGGGATGCAGCCGGGCCGGGTGTGAAGGCTCATCGCCGCACCGACGGCCGTGCGATGGTTCCTGGTTCTTGGCGGCACGTGCCGATGTCAGCGCCCCCGGATGCGGGCAGCACTTCAGAAGAACCAG
>JANNTE010000179.1:0-3671 GCA_031403365.1 Betaproteobacteria bacterium
GCTGACATCCGAGTAAGGCGAAACGTTCAGGCCGTTATAGTCGCTTACGTTGTCGAAATCCGCGCGCCCCGCTTCGCCGGCCTCGGGTCCGAGCGGCAGTCTGCTTTCGTCATTCGCGCCGTTGCTGCCGCCGGTACAGCCGGAACTGGTGGTCGCCGTGAGAGCGGCGTTCAGATCGTCCGGATCGCAGAACGAGAAAGGCTTGAGACTCACCTCCTCCAGCAACGACTCCGCAATCGCCATCATTTGCTTGCGGATCTGCGGATCGGCACTGGATCGCGTGCTGACGTTGAATACCGCCAGAATCCCGGCCACGCCGACACTGACGATGAGGATGAACATGACCAGTTCGACCAGTGACAGTCCCGCCTGCCTGACGGCTCGAACACGCGCCCGGTTTACCCGGCGGTCATTCATGCACATAGCCGGTTTCGGCCTCGATGACGAAACTCCGCGTGCCATCACCGTTGATGGTGATCGTGCGTTGCGCGCTGTTCGTGTTAGCCGCGTCGAGAGGCCGACCCAATGGATCAAACAGAAAAGTGGCGGCCGGCGGCGCGCTGGCCAGCGTCACGCCTGCTTGCGCGGTAACTGTGAACGGACTGGCTCCGCCCGGACTGGGCAGATCGCTGTCGCATGTAAATACGCCAGGGCTGCTGGCAAATCGCACCATGACCGAGTTCGCCGTCAGCGTCACACAGACAACGCGGCGCTTGGCGATGGCCTCCTTATGCGCATAACGCACGGCGGACAGCGCCTCCTGAAAAAAGCCCTCGGTATCGAAGGTGCGGGTATTGAGTCGGGGGTAGGCAACCACCGCCAGGATTGCCACGACGATAATCACCACCACCAGCTCGATCACGGTAAAGCCGGCGCATTTGCGCCGACAGGTCACGCGGGACAACGGTCTTGCTCGCGCCATCGCAGCGCCAATCGCCGGTGAGGCGCGGAAAGATTGATCCCGCGCCCCGGCATGCGGGCTGCCACCGGAATCAGTTGGCGCAGATGATCGTTGCGCTGGCGACTTGCGAAGATTGCGTGTTCGTCACCGGGCAGATCGCCGTTCCGCCGTCAGCCGCGGTACATGCGGTGCCTCCTCCAAGCGTAAAACCGGAGGGCATGGCGCCTTCGACCAGAAGTGCGGGCACCGCCGCACAGGCAGCAACCACAACCGCGCTGGCATTGCCGGCTTTGCGGGCCGCGTAATTGATGCTCGAAGCCGAGGACAGCGCGGCAGCGACGCCTTGCGCGGCAGCGGCACCAGCCTCGTTGGACAAGTTGACAAATCTTGGCAGCGCGGTCGCCGCAAGAATGCCGAGAATCACGATCACGACCACCAGTTCGATCAGGGTAAAACCGTTTTGCTTGGCTTGCATTTTCATTCTCCTGTTAAAAAACCACGAATTACACAAAGTTCAATTGCCTCGCGGCGCGACTCGCGCGCTTACGAACAATCTGGTACCAGCGGTATTGCAATAATGGGTGAGGTATTGAGCGCCGCCGCGGACGTGTAGGACACCCGGCAGTTTGCCGCCACCGCAGCGCCGACGATATCGATGGTGATCAACTGGCCGGCCCCCGCGCCGCCCGCAGAAATAACGACCTGATCATTCGCGGCGCTGAGCTGCAGGGCCGTGATGATGCCGGCCGCATTTGCGGTCGGGTAGCTGTTGACCTGTGTCACTAACTGGCCCTCCATGGATATGGAAGCGCCCGGCAAAGCACCGGTGGCCAGGGCCTGGGCATGCGCGAGCGCGGCGGCCGATCGAACGCCACCATAGATCGCCTGCATTTTGGCTGCGCGCGCCTGGGTTTGCAGGGTGATATAGCGTGGCAAGGCAACCGCTGCCAGGATGCCGATGACGCTGATCGTGATGACCAGCTCGATCAGGGTGAAACCCCTGGCTGGTCGAAGATATCTGCTTTGCGTTTGATTCATGACGACCTTTCGGCACTCAAGAGGTTTGTGAAAATAAAATCAGTGGTCGATCAGGGCATTAAACATTCAACCAGACTGATAATGCAGAATCTGTGCCCGAATCAGGGTTGCCAGCGAAAATCTCGCTCCGGAGCCAGTGAAACCCATGCTTCCTGCGCAGAACTGCTGGTCTGCGCCGGGGAAATTCGTCGTACCGCCTGATAGCGCACCGAAAAATCCTGGCCGTCAGACGGCTCAAAGTGCCGCCGATGGTTGATGGTGTAGACCAGTTGCCGGTTTCGCCGATCAAAATACCAACTGCCGGAGCTGGCTTCGGCAGGCGCCCCGTCGAATTCACCCAGATAGTTCGCCGGCTTTTGCTCGAGCCAATTGATCGGATTCTCATCGGCAAGTGTCGCCATTTCCGGCAAACGGTTGTTCATGATCAGGTCGGCAATTTTGTATCTGAGACCGGTGCGCATATTGCGCACCGTGAGTTCCATCTCCATTTTTTCCGCGTATTCCTGGTAGTAGGAAATCCGGTCGAGGAAAGCGGCCAGAAACACCCCGAAAAGAATGAGCGCCACCATGCGTTCCAGCCAAGTTGCGCCGCGCCGGCGAGGAAGGTGCAGTCGCATGGTTCATCTCTTGAGCGCCGCCTGGCCGAGGTCCCAGATCGGCAGGAACACGCCCAGCGCCAGGATCAGCACCAGCACGCCCAGGCACAGAATCAGAATCGGCTCGATTTGCGCACCGAGGGTCTTGAGTTCGTACTCGACCTCGCGCTGATAGATCTCCGCGACCTCGTGCATCATGTCGTCCAGCGATCCGGATTCCTCGCCCACCATCACCATTTGCAGCACGACCGGGGTGAAAATCGCCGAATTCGAGGCGGTCCTGAGCACGCTGTCGCCTCGCTCAACGCCTGCGCGCATTTTCTCGATCTGACCGGCAACAAAAGCGTTGTCCACCGTCTGCGCGACCAGGCTCAGACCTTGAACGATGGGCACGCCGCTGCGCATGGCGAGCGAAAAGCTCCGCGCAAAGCGCGCCAGCGTGGCCTTGAGCACGATTTTCCCCGCTATCGGAATGCGCAGTTTGATCCGGTCCCACTCGTGGCGGCCATGTACGGTGGCGATGTACGATCTAAATCCGGCAACGGCGGCGACCAGCGCCAGCCCCTGCAGCCACCAGGTGGCGACCATGAAATCCGAGAACCCGATCAGCATGCGCGTGAGCAAAGGTAACTCGGTCTTGAAACCTGCATAGACTTTGGCAAATTCCGGTATCACCAGCAAGTTGATGACGACGATGGCGACAATCATTGCGGCCAGTACGAATATCGGATAACGCAGCGCAGACTTGACCTGGTTGCGCATGAATTCCTGGAACTCGAGATGGTTGTACAGGCGCAGAAAGATTTCCTCAAGCCGGCCGGTGGTCTCGCCCACATAAACCATGGCGATGTAAAACTGGGTAAACACTCCCGTCCTTTGCATCGCGACGGACAACGGGCGCCCGCTGTCCAGGCTTTCCCGGATCAGCAGCAGCACGTCCTTGAAGGCAGGATTGGTGGCCGACTCCTGGAGCGAAGCCAGGGCGCGCATGATCGGCACGCCGGCTTTGAGGAGCGCGTACATCTGGCGACTGAACAGCAGCAGCTCAACCTGCTCGACGCGTTGCCTGGTGAGCGCCGCCAGCAGGGCACTGATGCCGGTTTCGCCAGAACCGGCGGTGGCGCCGATTTCGACGG
>JANNTE010000180.1:0-12582 GCA_031403365.1 Betaproteobacteria bacterium
CCAATATTCGGTTTCCATTCCGCTCGTCAGGAATTTGGCGAGTTACCCCAACAACGCGAGTGATCAGCGTGAATTTATAAAGCACCACCACGCGCCGGCCGCATACACGAGATCCTTCGGAGGGCGACAGCAAACGTGAGACGATCGAAAAATGATGCGGATGATGTTCATTTATACGAGAAGCTGCTGCCGCCCGTTCCTTTGCTTGCAGGGGGCATGCTGGTGCTGCAGAATGTAGCTACAAAAGAATTTTCAGGTCCTTCGGAAGACTTAATAATTCAATAGGTTAGATGGCCTCGCGGAGAATCCAACCCTCTCCGCCAAATAACAATGCCGCCTCGAGCGGCATTGTTATTCGGCGCAGAGGGTCGAGGGTGGGAAGAACCTACTGGTTCGACCGGGCGGCCATCGCCCGCCCGTAAAATTACCTTTGAGTCACGCGCTTTTCGCCGGCATCCGTCAAGATTTTTCTGCGAGCAGCGCTTCGATCTGCTTGACGATCTCGCCGCTTTCCGGCTTCGTGCGTGCCGCGTAGCTGAAAGCACGCTTGCCGTCACGGGCAATTAAGTATTTGTGAAAGTTCCACTCGGGTGCGTCACCGGTCATCTTTGTGAGACTGGCAAAGACAGGATTGGCCTTTCCCGGCACTACGCTGGTTTTCTCCATCATGGGAAACTTTACGCCGTAGGTCAGTTCGCAAAATTCCTTGATCTGTTTGGCGCTGCCCGGCTCCTGCGAGCCGAAATCATTGGCGGGAAATCCGACGACGATCAGGCCCTGATCCTTGTACTTCTGGTAGAGCGATTCCAGTCCCTTGTATTGCGGCGTGTTACCGCAGTAGCTGGCGGTATTGACCGCCAGCACGACTTTGCCTTCAAACCCGCACAGGTCAATCGGCTTGCCGTCGAGATCATTCATTTTGTGATTGAGCAGATCGGGGCAGGTGGCCATGGAAACCTCGCTGAGGAAAGTGGTCGAAATCAGGATGGTGAATACTACCAGCAGGCGCTTCATTGCACGGACTCCTTGAACGCGGGAATTTTCGGATAGTATCGCGGCTGTTTGCCTATTGCAGGTTTAACTGGGCTACGACTTTCTGACATCACATGGGACCGCTATCCGACATCAAGGTTCTCGAGCTCGGCACTCTGATCGCTGGGCCGTTTTGCTCGCGACTTCTGGCCGAGTTCGGCGCCCAGGTGATCAAGGTCGAAGCGCCGGATGGTGGCGATCCCTTGAGGCAATGGCGAAAACTGCACCAGGGTACTTCTCTGTGGTGGTATGTGCAGGCGAGAAACAAGAAGTCGGTAACCGTGAACATGCGCGAACCCGACGGCCAGGAGATCGTGCGCGATCTGGCGGCGCAGGCGGATATCGTCATCGAGAACTTCCGCCCCGGCACGCTTGAGAAGTGGGGACTGGGCTGGGAGGAACTGTCGAAAACCAATCCCGGGCTGGTCATGGTCAGGCTGTCGGGCTATGGCCAGACGGGTCCGTATCGGGACCGCGCCGGCTTCGGCGCCATAGGTGAGGCGATGGGCGGTCTGCGCTATGTGACCGGATATTCCGACCGGCCGCCGGTGCGCGTAGGCATCAGTCTGGGCGATGCGGTGGCTTCGCTGTACGGCGTCATCGGCGCGCTGATGGCGTTGCGGCACCGGGAGGTCAACGGCGGCCAGGGTCAGATCGTGGATGTGGCCTTGTATGAATCGGTGTTCAGCCTGATGGAAAGCCTGTTGCCGGAGTTCGACATGACCGGCCATGTGCGAGAGCGCAGCGGGGCCTCGCTTCCGGGCATCGTTCCATCGAACACATACACGACGCGCGACGCCAAGTACGTGGTCATCGGTGCCAATGGCGACTCGATTTTCAAACGCATGATGATTGCGATCGGGCGCGAAGATCTGGCGCAGGATCCGCTACTGGCGCACAACGAAGGCCGAGTGAAGCGCACAGAGGAGCTCGACACGGTTATCGGCAACTGGTGCGCGGCACACGATCTGGATCATGTGCTGAACGTCCTGGCGCAGGCGCAGGTTCCGTCGGGCAAGATCTACGATATTGCTGATATCGTGGGCGATCTCCAGTATCGTGCGCGCGGCATGATCGAGAAGGCACGGCTTGCGGACGGGCAGGAAATGAAAATCCCCGGAGTGGTGCCCAAGCTGACGGGTACGCCCGGCGGCACGCGCTGGCTGGGTCCGCAGCTCGGCGAACATACGCGTGAAGTGCTGATGGAACTCGGCTACGATGAGGCGCGTATCGCGCGCTTGAAGTCCCGGGGCATTATTTGATTGGCGCCCCCCCCACGAGGGTGCCATGGGATTAATCGGCGCCCCCAAGCACGCCCCGGAGGATCGACACATGCAGGTCAAGGATATTCTTAACATCAAAGGTGGCCAGATATTCAGCATCGGGCCGGATGCGCCATTGCCGCAGGCGGTAAGCCTGATGGTCGAGCATGACATCGGCTCGCTGGTGGTCATGGACAAGGGGCAGATGGCCGGCTTGCTGACATTTCGCGAAGTGCTGGCCGCGGTCGCCCGTTTCAGAGGGGACATTCACGAGGTGCCGGTGCGCAAGATGATGGTTGAAGATCCCATCTGTGGGAGCCTTGGCGACAGTGTCGATGAAATGCGCGGCAAGATGATCGACAACCACGTTCGCTATCTGCCGATCAAGAATAACGGTGCGCTGGTCGGCGTATTGTCATTTCACGACGTTGCCAAGGCGTCATTGCGCGCCGCCAGTTTCGAAAACAAACTTCTGAAGACCTATATCAGAAACTGGCCGGAGCAGGAGAAATCTTGAGTCCTGTCCACGCTGCATTGTGAGCACTTCCGCTTCAAGCCATCTGGGTGACGGGGTTCGTCGCCGCGAAGCTTGGGGTTGGATGATGTTCGATTTTGCCAACTCCGGATATACCACCGTAGTCATTACCGCCGTTTTCAACGCCTATTTCGTCGGCGTCGTCGTCGGCAAGCAGGCGTGGGCGACGTTCGCGTGGACCCTGGCGTTGTCGGTCTCGTATGCGCTCATTGTGGTCACTGCGCCACTGATCGGCGCCTACGCTGATGCGCATGCGGCGAAGAAACGGCTGCTGGCCATGACGACGATCGGTTGCGTCGCCGGTACCGCCGCTCTGGCGTTGGTCGGACCAGGTGACCTCGCTCTGGGCATTGCCCTGCTGATCATTTCAAATTTTTTCTTCGGTACCGGCGAAAACCTGGTCGCCGCGTTCCTTCCGGAGCTGGCCAGAAGCGGAGCGTTGGGGAAAGTGTCGGGCTGGGGCTGGGCGCTCGGCTATATCGGCGGGCTGGTCAGTCTCGCTGCCTCGCTGGCCTACGTGACGTGGGCGCAGGCGCAGGGACATACTTCCGCCCAGTTCGTACCCGTTGCCATGCTGATTACGGCGCTGCTGTTCGCGGTTTCCGCGCTTCCCACTTTCATTTTTCTCAAGGAACGGGCCCTGCCGCAGAAATTGCCTGATGGCGGCTACGCGGGCGTGTTCGCCCGCACTTGGGAGACCTTGCGCGATGCCGGGCGCTATCCCGATCTGATGCGCTTCCTGATCTGCATCCTGTTTTATCAGGGCGGAGTGCAGGCGGTGATCACGCTTGCGGCAATCTATGCGGAGCAGGCCATGAACTTCAGCACCCAGCAGACCATCATGCTTATCCTGGTGGTCAACGTGACCGCCAGCATCGGTGCCCTTGCCTTCGGGCAATTGCAGGACAAGCTTGGTCATGTGCGCACGCTGGCGATCACGCTGCTCGGTTGGTGCGTCATGGTGCTGCTGGCATGGGGGGCAGACGGCCAGGCCATGTTCTGGGTCGCCGCCAATCTTGCCGGAGTATGCCTCGGTGCAAGCCAATCGGCGGGGCGTGCGATGGTTGGCTATATGAGTCCGGCGCACCGGCGCGCCGAGTTCTTCGGCTTGTGGGGATTGGCGGTCAAACTATCGGCCATTCTGGGGCCGATTACGTATGGTCTGGTGAGTTGGATATCGGGCGGAGACCACCGGCTTGCGATTCTGATTACTGGCGGTTATTTCGTGATTGGACTCTGCCTTCTTGCGGGCATTGACGCCGGACGCGGGCATCTCGCCGCGCGCCGCGATGAAACTGCCGCCTGATCCGAGTCCGCCTTGTAGAAGAATAAGTTTGTACGGATAAACTGATGGTTATAATTTGACCCATTATGAGGACAACTACCCCCAACTTGGAGAGGGCACATGCTTAGCTGGATCAAGGGATCGAAATCAGAGTATCTGCTCGCCGACGATAAGGCCGCGCGCGAAATGATGGCCGAGTTGCCGCCGCTCGATCCCTATAAGGCGCTCGAAGAGCTTTGTTACTGGCTCGAAACTCTCGGCGGCGCCGACGATGTCAAGCTGGCCCGTGCGCTTGAGATCATCGAACTCATTGAGCAGACCGCGAACAAGCACCATCGCAAATTGTCGCAGGACTATCTGGGCAGCATCGCGCGCCTGCAGAAATCGCAGGAGATTCGAATCTGGAATTCGGTGTTTCTGTACTGGAAACGACTCGCCGATGCTTACCAGATGTGCCTGGCGCGTTTCGAAGCAGGCAGCAACGGGTCGGGGGCCATCAAGGCTCAGATTCCTGTGGTGGTGGCGCGCGCACTGCGTGCCGTTGCCGTGCAGCTGAAGTGGGAGTTGCTGCGCTACGGACCCATCGAGCAGCGCATCTGGGAGCAGATCGGAAAACTCACTGCCTATGCGGAAGAAAAAGCGTTTGCGTCCACGCCCATCATGGTCTATCCCGGCAAGGCTGGAGAATCCACGATTCAACGCGAGTGCCTGAAGGGTTTGATGTTGGCTATTTCCTCGACCGACAGCCTGTTGCCGGCCAAAGTGGAGATCGCAGAACGCGTCATCGCACAGTTCGCCGAATTTTTCGTAATGAATCGTCAACCTGCGCCAGGCTGCCATTTTTTCTTTGACTACAGTGGCACCAGCAAGCCCGCCCGTCTGGTCTCTCGCATACCGATGACGCCGGGGTTGCGTTATTTTGGGCCAAGTATCGCCGCAAGAAAACTGGAGGAACTCACGCAAAGCGTCCAGTTGGATGGCATGTTTCCGTCCGACACTAATTTCGGTGATGGTGTCGATGTCGAGGTCGCACTCGACGTATTGCGTCATCTGGCGCGTTACTGGGCGCCAACTCCCCCGGTACGTGCCGACAATAGGCGCAACACGGTGTGGCATATAGACGTGGTCCACGAGTTCGACGAGATTGTGAACATGCTATCCGGAGAAAGTAAGGACCTGACCTTCGATGCAAAAACGGAAGTCTGGACCATCGAAAACGAAAGCGAGGGAGGCTATGGGGCGCTGTTACCGCAGACGAAGGGGGACTGGCTGCGTCTTGGGTCGCTGCTGGGCGTCAGACTGGAAGATCACGCAGCATGGAGCATTGGCATTGTTCGCCGACTGTCGGCTTACGATCATAAGCAGCGCTACGTAGGCATCCAGTTGCTGACCAAAGGCGCAACCGTCGTGAAGCTGGCGGCAGCGAAGGCCGCCGACAGTGCCGAACTGGAAAGCGCGCTGCTCTTGCCATCCAATGCGCAGGAGACCAATAGCGCCGCCGAGATGAACCTGCTGCTCAAGGCCGGCGTATATTCCGCGCAGAAGAGCATGCAGATGAATGCCTACGGACGCCGCTACCTGCTGATGCCCCGAAAGCTCATCGAAGAAGGCTACGACTACGACATGGCCCGATTCCAGGTCATGCAAAGCGCCGCTTGATGCGTGAGTCGGTTGCGACCGCAGCCGGATGACCCGCAGTCCGGCTGGCTGCCAGTGTAGTGCCTCGTGCTTGACGGCACAAAATACGACGAGAATCGACGTCATACGGCGTTGCAAATCCTTGCCAAGTGTCCAACGTGGCTGCAGTTTGCGCCCTGTCTGGCGCCGATTTCGTTGCTTTTGGCGTGCAGTCAGCCGTGGCAGCACATCATCATAAGACCCACCAAGTACGAAGCACTACACTAAACCAGTACCCGGCTTAACCAGTTTCCGATGTCCCGAAGTTCCATCGGGCAGACCGAGTGGGCCATGGGATACTGGTGCCAGCCGACGTCGTAGCCCAGTTTCAGCAGTGTGTCCCGGGTACTGAGTCCCAGAGACAGCGCTACGATATTGTCCGCCGTGCCATGGCCCAGAAACACTGGCATACCTTGGTTGGCTGCGTTGCGTTCCTTTTCGACCAATCCGGTGAGCGGCAGATAGGCCGAGAGCGACATGACGCCGGCCAGTCGTTCGGACTGCCGCAATCCAGTTTGCAGCGCAATGACCCCGCCCTGGGAAAACCCCGCCAGAACGATATTGTCCATCGGCACGCCGCGCGTTCTTTCCCTTGCGATCAACTGCTCAACCAGTTCTTGCGATTGCCGAATGCCTGCTTCGTCTTCCCTCATGACCAGATCCTGATACGCAATGTCATACCAGGCACGCATCACAAAACCGCCATTGATGGTGACCGGGCGCATGGGAGCATGCGGAAACACGAAGCGTATGCCGAGCGGCGGAAGCGCAAGTTCCTCGACGATGGGCACAAAATCGTTACCATCGGCACCCAGGCCATGCAGCCAGATCACGGCGTGGACAGGATCTGGCCTGGTCTCGATCTCTATTGCCGGCAGAAGATCACTCATGGGAATCGAAGTGTGCAAGTCAGGGAAAAGATTTCAGGTTTTCGCGCGCAGCGCAGATTTTGGGCGAAACGCTTTGCATACAGAATCGTCGGTCTCGATGTAAGGTCCGCCGATCAGGTCCACGCAGTAGGGAATGGCGGCGAATATCCCGTGCACAATCTGCTTGCCATCGGCATCCTTCAGGCCTTCCAGTGTTTCGCGAATGGATTTTGGCTGCCCCGGGAGATTGACGATCAGCGTCCGTCCGCGAATCACGCCAACTTGTCGCGACAGTATGGCGGTGGGTACGAAGTGCAGGCTGATCTGGCGCATCTGTTCCCCGAATCCGGGCATCTCGCGATCGGCTACCGCGAGCGTGGCCTCTGGGGTTACATCGCGCAGAGCCGGGCCGGTACCGCCGGTCGTGAGTACCAGATGACAGTTCTCCCGGTCGCATAGCTCCTTCAAAGTCGATTCGATTACCGGTCGCTCATCCGGAATCAGGCGCTCAATCATGCTGCGCGGATTGCGTACGGCCCGGCCCAGCCACTCATCCAGCGCCGGCAGGCCCTCGTCCTTGTAAACACCCCTTGATGCCCGGTCACTGATGGACACCAGTCCGATAATGACTTGTTCGCTTGTGGTCATGAAAAACTTTCAACGAATTTTGCAGGAACGCACGCCGGGGCACGCGAACGAACGATCGATATCCAATGACAGGTCTCTGACCGCGCCGGCCGTTTCACCACCTCTCAACAAACTTGACCGTTTCGGCATGTTGCATCATGCAAGTCTTTGCGCACCTTTGCCGGTTCCTCAACGTTAACGATTCTGGTCTTGCAGGATTTCGCGCAACACCTGGAACAGTTCCCGGTAGCTTTTCGGCGGTTTTTCGGCTTCGGTTTCACGTTTGGCATTTCGCACCAGTGTGCGCAACTGCTGTATTTCAGCGTGCGGATACTCGGCGATCAGGGCATCGAGTGCTTTATCGTCGTTCAAAAGCCGCAGGCGCCAGCGTTCAATCAGGTGCAGCCGGGCGGTCTGTTGCAGCGAGGCGCCGTTCCAGGCGTCGAGCCGCTCGCGTATCGTTTGCGCATCGCCTTCCTCGCGCATCAGACGACCGATATACTGCATCTGGCGCCGCAAAGCACCAAACTTCGAAATCGTCCTTGCCTCCATGATGGCTTCGTGCAACCGCTCCGACAGGCCGAGTTGGGCGAGCTTGTCCTTGTCCACGGATACCAGTTCCTCCCCCAATTCCTGCAGCGCCAGGTCGTTTTTCTTGCGCTGCGTCCGGCTGATCTCTGTTTCTTCTTCCACTGAAGCGATTCGCGCGAAACAACGTGTTGTAAGGGGATTCAAAGGCAGTGCTGACCGGGAGTCTTGAACCTGCAAGCTGGTATCATAACCAATCATTTCCCTCCGCGGCGTGCCGTCCGGATTGTCAGGCAGCACGCCGCTTTGATTTTCAGATGGCGATACCCCAATTTTCGGCAAATACCGTGGCCAGCAACCAATTCACCCATTCATCCGATACACTCCGACAAATAGCGCGCGAAGTTCTTGATTATGCGCGCGAGCGCGGGGCAAGTTCCGTCGAAACTGAAGCAAGCGAAGGGTTTGGCCAAAGCGTTACGGTCCGGCGCGGGGAAGTCGAGACCATTGAGTACAACCGCGACAAGGGCGTCGGGGTCAGCGTTTACCTGGGCAAACAGCGCGGCCATGCCAGCACATCGGATTTTTCGACCCAGGCGCTTCGCGACACGGTCGACGCGGCATTGTCGATCGCGCGGCTGACCGCGTCCGACCAGTTCTCCGGCCTTGCCGATGCCGACCTGCTGGCAACCGAAACGCCGGAACTTGATCTCTACCATCCCTGGGCCATTGACGTGGAGCAGGCAATCGAACTGGCGCGCACCTGCGAAGACGCCGCTTTCGCAGCAGATCCGATAGTCTCGAACTCCGAAGGGGCCTCGGTATCGGTTCAGCAGTCACATTTCGCCTATGGCAATTCCAATGGGTTTCTGGCCGGTTATCCGAGCTCGCGCCACAGCATTTCCTGCGCGGTGATTGCCGGCAGGGATGATCATATGCAGCGCGACGACTGGTACTCCACTGCGCGCGCGGCAGGCAATCTCGATTCGGCAATCAGCGTCGGCACGCAGGCGGGCAAGCGGGCGGCGCGCCGAGTGGGCGCGCGCAAGGTGAGCACCGCGCGTGTGCCGGTGCTGTTTGAAGCGCCAGTAGCGAGCGGGCTGCTCGGCCATTTCGTGGCCGCCGTCAGCGGTGGGAGTCTGTATAGAAAGTCATCATTCTTGCTCGACAGCCTCGGCAAACCGGTGTTTTCGCCGATGGTGCAGATTCACGACCGGCCGCATATCCCCAAGGGACTTGCAAGCAGTCCGTTCGACGACGAGGGCGTGGCCACTCGTGAGCGCGAAATCGTGAAGAACGGTGTCGTGCAGGGCTATTTTCTGAGCAGCTATTCCGCGCGCAAGCTCGGGCTTCGATCCACCGGAAATGCAGGCGGCAATCACAATCTCAGCATGAATTCCACTGACGGAGATCTGTCGGTACTGCTCAAGAAAATGGGGACCGGTCTGCTGGTTACCGATATGCTCGGGCAGGGGATCAACATGGTGACCGGGGATTATTCGCGCGGCGCCGCGGGATTCTGGGTCGAGGGTGGCGAAATAGCCTTTCCGGTGGAGGAAATTACCGTGGCCGGCAATCTCAAGGATATGTTCAACCACATCGTTGCCATCGGTTCCGATACGGTCGTTCGCGGCTCTCGCCAGTGCGGCTCGATTCTGGTCGAGGGAATGACCGTGGCCGGGGAATAGGCTGGGAGGGCCCGGTGCCAGGCAACGGCAGACAGACATCGGAGCGAGCGCGGTGTCAGCCGCGCTCCTCCTTTCTGACCATCGACGCCTGGTTGTATGGTTTCCTATTCGTCAAGGGCTGGTGCCGAATTCTGCTGCTCGCACCGGCGCTCGCGCTCGCCGGTTGTGGCGACCGGCCCCCGCCGCTGCCCGGTCTGGGCAGCAGCGAGGTAGTTCTGGCGTTCGGAGACAGCCTGACTTACGGCACCGGGGCCGCCACCGCAGAATCATATCCGGTGGTGTTGTCGGCAATCATCGGGCGGCCAGTCATTTCAGCCGGCGTGCCGGGAGATACAACCGCCGGAGGGCTGGAGCGGCTGCCCGCAGTACTCGATGAGATCCAGCCCAAACTCATGCTGCTCTGCATGGGCGGCAACGACATGCTGCGCAAGTTGGATTCTGCATCCACCGAAGCGAACTTGCGGGCGATGGTGCAGTTGGCCAAATCGCGCGGCATTGGCGTGGTACTGATCGGCGTGCCTGCGCCCGAATTATTCGGCGGTCCGCCTGCTTACTACGCGCGCATAGCACAGGAGTTTGCGTTGCCGCTGGAAAATGAAGCCCTGAAAGACATCTTGTTCGACCGCAGCCTCAAGGCCGACCCGATTCATCCCAATGCCGCTGGTTACCGCCGCTTTGCCGAAGCCGTGGCCGCCTTGCTGCGTAAGTCCGGCGCCGTCTGAATGTACATGCCTGCTGCCAGCCTATGAAGCCGGTGAGTTTCCGGATCAGGAAAAATATCCTGTTCGTTATTGCCGCTCTTATGGCGGGCCCGAATTCGGCGGGGAGCGCAGTAGCCGCAGATACGAAGGTTGTTCTTGCTGTCGGAGGCAAGGCGACTTTGTACTACCTGCCGCTGACCCTGGCCGAGCGCCTGGGCTACTTCGCCGACGAAGGGCTGAACGTGGAAATCCACGATTTCCCGGACGCAAATGCTGGTCAATCATTTGGCGGCAGCATGCCCGCAGCCACGCCGTACTCCCGGATCGACTCGATCGAACGCAATCCGCAAACGATACAAGCGCTGACCAATGCGATTGTGCGCGCGCTGCTCTGGCTGCGGCGCAGTACTATCGAAGACGTGCTTAAAACGGTGCCCGAAGAGTATCTGCTCGGCGACAAAGCGTTGTACGCTGCCTTCTTCGAGCGTTTGCGCGCCACCTATTCGAAGGACGGATTGATCCCCAGGAAGGGCGTGGATCGATCCTACAAAGTCCTGTTGGAACACAACCCTGCCGTGCGGCGGGCGCCGGTGATCTGGATCAAGCAGACTTACACCAACGCCTTTGTGGAAAAAGCCCTGCGCAGGTACGCCGAGCAATGAACGCGCCGCTCAGACTGGAGAGGGTCACTTGCCGCTTTGCGGCGCGACACGGCAACGCCGAATACACCGCCGTGGCGGAGGTTGATCTCGAAGTCAGCGAAGGCGAATTCGTGTCGGTGGTCGGACCCACCGGATGTGGCAAGTCCACCTTGCTCAACGTTGCCGCCGGCCTGCTTGCGCCTTCCCGGGGTTGCGTAAGTGTGTTTGGAGAGCAACTGCAAGGCATCAACACGCGGGCCGGCTATCTGTTTCAGAGCGACGCGCTGTTGCCCTGGCGTACCGCGCTGCAAAATGTGATGGTCGGGCTGGAGTTTCTTGGCACCAGCGCGCATGAGGGGCGCGGGCGTGCGACGGATTGGCTCAAGCGGGTCGGACTCGTCGCGCACGCGCACAAGTATCCGCACGAGCTCTCCGGTGGCATGAGAAAACGCGTGGCACTGGCGCAGACACTTATTCTGAATCCGAAGATTTTGCTGATGGACGAACCGTTCTCCGCGCTTGATGTGCAGACCCGCAGCCTGATGGAGAACGAACTGTTGAACCTGTGGGCCGAGGACCGCAAATCGGTGGTGTTTGTCACGCACGATCTTGAAGAAGCCATTGCGCTGTCCGATCGCGTGGTGGTGATGTCGGCCGGACCGGCAAGCCGCCTGATCGGCGAGTACTTCATAGACCTGCCGCGGCCGCGCGACGTTGCCGAAATCCGGCTGACACCGCGCTTCGTCGAACTGCACAATCAGATCTGGCAGGCATTGCGAGACGAAGTGCACAAAGCCCATGCCCATGCGCTGGATTGACCCCATGTTTGACCTGATATCTCCGCTGTGATGAAGCGAAGCGTACTCCCCGTGTTTCAGATCGGATTGCTGGCCGGGTTGTTTCTGCTGTGGCATGTGCTGGTCAAGACCGGAGTCTTGTCCGGATTCTTTTTCGGCGAACCGCTCATCGTGCTCGAACGCATCCGCGACTGGTTCGTCGGCGGCAGGATCTATCCGCATCTCTGGGTCACGCTGATCGAAACTTTGCTCGCTTTCGTCATCGGCACCGTCCTGGGACTAGTGTTTGGGCTATGGCTGGCGCTGTCCGATTTCACCGCGAAACTGCTCAGCCCGTATATCACCGCGCTCAATTCCATGCCGCGGGTGATATTGGCGCCGATTTTCATGGTCTGGTTCGGTCTGGGTATTACGTCCAAGGTCATGCTGGGAATCACGCTGGTGTTTTTCATCGTGTTCTTCAGCGTCTACAACGGCGTGCGCGAAGTCAGCCCGACAATACTGGCCAACGCGCGCATGCTCGGCGCAAGTGGCCGGCAGTTGCTGCGGCATGTTTATATTCCCAGCGCGACAGCCTGGGTGTTTTCCAGCCTGCATGCCTCGGTCGGGATGGCTTTTGTCGGTGCGGTGGTAGGCGAATACATGGGATCGGCGCGCGGCGTGGGCTATCTGATCTTGCAGGCCGAGGGTGTTTTTGACATCAACACGGTCTTTGCCGGAGTGCTGGTTCTGACCGCTTGCGCGCTGATTCTGGACTACATCGTCACGCTGGCCGAGAGGCGTTTGCTGCGCTGGCGTCCCGGGCGCGTCTCCAGCGCTTCCTGACCGGCGACCCAATTCGGCGCCCGGCGGGAATTTCGCAAAGGGGTGAGCTTCCCTCTGGGTGCTGGAAACGCATACCCAGGAAGGCCTTATTCGATTGCCTTGAGCGTCATTCCTC
>JANNTE010000181.1:0-24826 GCA_031403365.1 Betaproteobacteria bacterium
GCGCGGCGGCATCGCCGGACCGGCTCCAGATGGCCCAGATCGCAGCCTCTGCCGAGGCGCGCATACGCTGGTCCGGGTCGAACAGGTGAGACAGTATGTAAGGCAGATCCTCTTGTTCGCCGGTTTCCGCCAGCACCGCCGCCGCAGCCTGACGCGTGGCGGCATCGGGACTGCGCAACCGCGTCAGCGCCTGATCGCGCGTTTCGCTATTGCGCTGGGCCTCGGCGCTGGTCTGTGCCTCGGCACCGGCCAGTATCAGCAGGGCGGAAAACAGCGCCAAACGCACTCTGCTGGCAGAAAACCATCCTGGATGCAACATGGCAATCCTCTGTGCAAACGCCTAAAATGAGCGGAGCCATTCACCTGCATCGAATTCTACTCCGCTACCACTGCATCGCATTATGTCGAAACTGCTTCTGTCGGCCTGGCTCCTGAGTTGCTTTTCCGCCATCGCGGCCCCGTATCCGTTGGGCACGATGACCTGCGCCGATATCGGCGCGTTCGCATCCGAAGCGATGGCCTGGCGCAAGCAGGGCCAGTCGCGCGATCAGGCGCTCGCAGCGCTCGATGCGCGCACCTTCAATGATCCAGTCGAAAAGAAGAATCTGCTCATCATTGTCGATCTGGTGTTTGGCTCCTATGGCCGCAACTGGTCGGTCGAAAGCGCCGGAAATGTCATGCGCACTGACTGCGAAACCGGGCGGTAAGGTTTTCCTGCATGCAAGTAGAGACACGAAAGCCGCAGAGAAAGTTCGAGAGAAAGTTCGATTGATGCCGGCTCATCCAGCTTTTCCCCGCTGAGCCATGACCGACAGAACCTACATGACTTCTCGTCTTGCCCCACCCGCCCGCGTAGGCATGCCGCTCACGGAAGTCGATACGCCCGCGCTGCTGCTCGATCTCGAGGCCTTCGAGCGCAACCTCGATCGTATGGACCAGTCTCTTGCCGCAAACCGCATTCGCGTGCGGCCACACTCGAAATCGCACAAATGTCCCGAAATCGCCCTGCGCCAGATGGCGCGCGGAGCCGTCGGCGTGTGCTGCCAGAAAGTGTCCGAGGCCGAGGCCATGGTGGAGGGCGGCGTGATGAACGTGCTGATCGCGAACGAAGTAATCGGCGCGCCCAAGCTCGCCAGACTGGCGGCACTGGCACGGCGCGCGCGCGTGAGTGTGTGCGTGGATGACTTGCGAAACGTCATCGATATCGATGCGGCAGCGCGCGCGGCCGGCGTGAAAATCGACGTGCTGGTCGAGATAAATGTCGGCGCCAACCGCTGCGGTGTCGAACCCGGCCTGCCCGCCGTTGAACTCGCACAGCAGATTGCCACGGCCAAGAATTTGCGCTTCGCCGGACTGCACGCCTATCAAGGCGCGGCACAGCATGCGCGCACGCCGCTCGAACGCAAGGCGGCAATCGCCAAGGCCGTCCAGAACGTGCGCGAAACGGTGGACGCGCTGCAAGTCCACGGCCTCAAGCCTGACATCATTACCGGCGCCGGCACCGGAACCTACCTGCTGGAGGCCGCCAGCGGGATCTACAACGAAATCCAGCCCGGCTCCTATATCTTCATGGACGCCGATTACAGCCGCAATCTGGGTGAGGACGGCAAGCCGGTCACGAGTTTCGAACAAAGCCTGTTTGTCTGGGCAACAGTCATGAGCCACGCGAGCGCCGAGCGCGCCGTTGTGGACGCCGGACTCAAAGCCCTGTCAGTGGATTCCGGCATGCCGCTGGTGGCCGACCTGCCCGGTGTGGAGTTTCTCAAGGCCTCGGATGAGCATGGCGTGCTGAAACTGCCGCGCGGCGCGCAAGTGAAGATCGGCGACAAGATCCGCCTCATTCCGGGCCACTGCGACCCGACCGTGAACCTTTACGACTGGATCGTGGGCGTGCGCGGTGGCAAAGTCGAGTGCGTATGGCCGGTTGCCGCACGCGGGGCTTTTTACTAGGTTCATTGGCATGTCCGTACCCAAGACCTACCAGTTCGACACCTTGAGCCTGCACGCCGGCCAACAACCGGACCCGCAGTTCGGCGCCCGCGCGCAGCCGGTTTACTTCACCACGTCCTACGTCTTCAAGGACACCGAGCAGGCGGCATCGCTGTTCAACATGGAGCGCGCGG
Source organism: Betaproteobacteria bacterium (assembly GCA_031403365.1). Taxonomy (GTDB): domain Bacteria; phylum Pseudomonadota; class Gammaproteobacteria; order Burkholderiales; family JACQAP01; genus JACQAP01. Next base: position 2,124 of record JANNTE010000181.1, read on the forward strand.
GCCACGTCTATTCGCGCATTTCCAACCCGACCAACGCCGTTCTCGAAGAACGCATCGCCGCACTCGAAGGGGGCGTTGGCGCGATAGCCACTGCCAGCGGCCAGGCGGCGATGCATCTGGCGATCGCCACACTGATGGGTGCCGGGTCGCATATCGTCGCCTCCCGCTCTCTTTACGGCGGCTCGCACAATCTGCTCGAATACACGCTGCCGCGCTTTGGCATCGACACCACCTTTGTGAATCCGCGCGAGGTGGATGCCTTTCGCAAAGCCATCCGCCCCAACACCCGCCTGATTTTCGGGGAGACGCTGGGCAATCCCAGACTCGATGTGCTTGATGTCGAAAAAGTCGCCGGCATTGCCCATGACGCCGGTCTGCCGCTGATGGTGGACTCGACGTTTACCACGCCCTATCTGATGAGGCCCTTCGATCTGGGCGCGGATTTGTTATTCCACTCCGCGACCAAGTTTCTTGGCGGACATGGCGTGGCAATCGGCGGCGTCGTGGTGGACAGCGGAAAATTCGACTGGGAAAAATCCAGCCGTTTCCCGACCCTGACCGAACCCTATTCCGGATTTCACGGCATGGTGTTCAGCGAAGAATCGACCACCGGTGCCTTCCTGCTGCGTGCGCGGCGCGAGGGACTGCGCGATTTCGGCGCCTGCATGAGTCCGATGAATGCCTTTCAGATTCTGCAGGGGATCGAAACGCTGTCGCTCAGGATGCAGAAACACATCGACAATACCCGCCAGATCGTCGCCTTTCTGAACCGGCACGACGCCGTAGAATCGGTGGCCTATCCGGAACTGCCCTCGCATCCCGATCATGCCCTTGCTTCCCGGATTCTGCCAAGCGGCTGCGGCGCGGTCTTCAGTTTCAGCCTCAAAGGTGGCCGTGCGGCGGGGCGCCGTTTTATCGAGGGGCTGAGGGTGTTTTCGCACCTGGCCAATGTCGGGGACGCCAAATCCTTGGTCATTCATCCGGCTACCACCACACACTACCGCATGGACGAAGCCGCGCTGCGCGCGGCCGGCATCACCGAGGGCACGGTCAGATTGTCGGTCGGTCTTGAAAACGCCGGCGACCTGATCGAAGATCTGAGCAGAGCGTTGCATGCTTCGCAGAAAAACTAAGTAGCAAAATTGATCAGGTCGGATAAGACATGAAAAAACTCGCGCTATGCGCTTACTTTGCTTCGACCCTTGCCCTGTCCGCATGCAAACAGGAGCCGCCCCCGGGGGTCTATGTCGAGATCTCCCTGAAGAACAATTCCGACATCGACAAATACGTTGTCTTCAATCCCAATATCAAGACTGTCGCGGATTGCGAGGCCGGCTTCGCCGCCGCCCTGCCTGGTGTCATGGCCAACCTTCCCCAGGCCATTCCACAGGATTCAACGGCCACCGGATGGAAGTGCTCGCTTGAAGACCCCGCCGGTGGCAAAAAATGACACGCCACCCGGGCATCTGGATCAAGGCGGTTCGACCGGACTGAACAGGCTTTGTCCGGACCCGCTCGCGACGCCCAGCGCAGAAACCTGGTCTCGAGGTTACGCTCTGACCTGACCCGCTGACGCAAACCGATCGGCTGTCCCCGCGGCAGCAACTGCGCGTCATACGCGCAACGCCTCCAGTCCGGGCCAGTCGAACGTCAGCCCGTGTCCCGGCGTGTCCGGCGCCACCGCAAATCCATCTTCGAGTTTAAGTAATGGCGTGACGAAGCGCTCCAGGCCAAAGCCGTGCGCCTCCAAATAGGATCGATTGGGAGCGGCAGCCAGCAGATGCACCGTCACATCGTGCGCTCCGTGAGACGTCACCGGAAGATTCATGGCTTCTGCCAGATGCGCCACTTTCATGAATACCGTGACACCGCCGCAATTGGTGACATCGGGTTCCGGAAACGTGACACCGCCGGCACGCATCAGATTGGCGAATTCGTGAAGGGTATGCAGGTTCTCCCCGGTGGCCACCGGCAACCCGCCTTCACGCACGATGCGCACATGACCCTCGATGTCGTCCGGGATGGTCGGCTCTTCCAGCCAGACCGGGCTGAACGGCAGAAATGCGCGCGCGGCGCGGATCGCCTCATCCGGTGACCAGCGCATGTTGGCATCCACCATCAGCGGAAAATCCGCACCCAGGTGCTCGCGCATCGCCTTCACCCGCGCCACGTCCTCCGACAATTTTTCACGCCCGACTTTCATCTTGATCGCGCGAAAACCCTTCTTGAGGTTGTCGTCCGTCTGGCGCAGCAGTTTATCGAGCGGAAATTGCAGATCGATCCCGCCGGCGTAACACGGCACGCGCGGATCATGCCCACCCAGAAGGCGCCATAACGCCGTGCCGAGGTGGCGCGCCTTCAGGTCCCATAAAGCCATGTCGATCGCGGAGATCGCCAGTGAAGCGGCTCCGCCGCGGCCCCCATAGTGCAGATGCCACCACATTTTTTTCCACAGTTGTTCGATGCGGTCCGCCTCCGCACCGATCAGCAATCTCTTGAGGTCGTGCTCGATGGTTGCGAACACCGCCGCGCCATTCGTTCCTACGGTAAAGCTGTACCCAACGCCCTCGGCGCCGTCCGAATCGATCATGCGCACGGTAACCAGTTCGAATCCCTTCATCTCCCCGTGCATGCTGTCGGAGAGCACGACCGGCAATGGAATCAAATAGTGTCCGGTTACAACTCGCTCGATTTTGGGTTTCATTGCCACATGCCTCCTGCTATTTCCGGCGCCCTGGCGATTCCAGAGCGCTGCGGGCGATTGGAATTCCCGCTTTTAATTGTCGTTGGAAAGCGGATTGCAAAGTGTACTCGAACCGGCCCGGACAAACTGATCCCGGCGCGTGGATTGGATTGACTCTTATTTTTCATCGTGATATTCACCCTGCCCGGCGTCGGACAATTCAGCGACGAGTGCTTCGCAACGAGTTCTTCGCAATAATGGCGCCGCGCTTCATGGCGGAACACCAGCGTGTCGACACACCGGCGTCGCCGGAAAATGCGGACCTGATACCATTCATCAAGGCTCACCAGACTGCCATGTTCCTGACCGTCGAAGACTAAAAAGATTTTCGCCTATACCGCCAATCGCCCGTTCGACGCGACAAAGCGCACGATCGTGTTCGTCCACGGCGCGGCCAACGATCATAGCGTGTGGGCCTTGCAGAGCCGTTACTTCGCCTATCACGGCTGGAACGCGTTCGCCATTGACCTGCCGGGCCACGGAAAATCGGCGAACCCGCCCTGCCCGAGCATCAGCGCCGCCGCCGACTGGGTGGCGCACCTGCTTGACGCGATTGGTGCACCCACCGCCGATCTGGTCGGTCACAGCATGGGTTCGCTGATCGCGCTGGAAGCCGCCGCGCGCCACCCGGCCCGCATCAGCAGGATCGCACTCATCGGGACAGCGGTCCCAATGGCGGTTTCCGGGACCCTGCTCGATGCTTCTCAGGCAAACGACCATGCCGCTTACGAGATGATCAACGTGTTCGCGCACAGCAACGCCGCGCAACTGGGAGGCAATCGCGTACCCGGCGTGTGGATGATGGGTTCGGCGATGCGCCTGATGGAGCGCTCCGGCGACGGTGTGCTGCATGCCGATTTCAGCGCCTGCAACGCCTACGCCAACGGCCTCGAGGCCGCGCAAAAAGTGCGAATCCCGACACTGATGATCCTCGGAAAGCGCGATCTGATGACGCCGATGAAAGTGGCCAGAGACATGATTTCGAAGCTGCCCGGCGTCAAAGTGGCGGCACTGGATGGCGCGGGGCATTCCCTGATGGCGGAGAGGCCTGACGAAGTGCTGGACAACCTGATTGCATTTTTTGCCTGAGGTCAACATGAACACCAGCCATCCGATCATCCTGCATCACTTCGAAAAATCACCGTTCTCGGAAAAAATCCGCCTGACTTTCGGCCTGAGAAACATCGCCTGGACCTCGGTGCTGATCTCGCGCATCATGCCGCGCCCCGACCTGATGCCGATGACCGGAGGCTACCGCCGCACGCCGACACTCCAAATCGGCGCGGATATTTACTGCGACACCCAGATCATCCTGCGCGAACTGGAGCGACGCTTCCCGAAGCCAAGCCTGTCGCCGGAAACAAATGCCGGCCTGCCGTGGATGTTGGGCATGTGGACCGACCGGTCTTTTTTTCAGAACACCGTGAATCTGGTATTCGGCTCGCTGGCAGACCAGGTGCCGAAGGAGTTTCGCGAAGATCGCGAACAATTGCGCGGCGCGAAATTCGATGTCGATGCGATGAAGGCCGCCATCCCGCAGATGCGCGACCAGTTGCGCGCGCATCTGGACTGGATTGAATCGCAACTCGGCGATGCTCGACCCTGGTTGCTGGGAGGTGAGCCCAGCCTTGCCGACATCAGCGTCTACATGAACGTCTGGTATGTGCGCGGCAATCTGCCGGACGCGGATAAACTATTCGCCGGCTTCCCGCGCATGCTGGCCTGGGAGCAGCGCACCAAAGCCATCGGGCATGGCCGGCGCGAGCGCGAGCTGTCCCCGGCGGACGCGCTGGAGATTGCTCGCAAGGCCACGCCGCAGACTGCCACCATGGAAGACTCCGGCGATCTCAACGGCCGCAAGCCCGGCGACCGCGTGCAAATCATCCCTGACGATTACGGCAGGATCCCGGTAGAAGGCGTAATCGTATCGCTCTCTGCGCAACACATCGCCATCCGCCGCAAAGACGAGCGCGCCGGTGACGTGGTCGTGCATTTTCCGCGCGCCGGATTTCTGATCGCACCGGCCGGGTAGCGCGCGCAGACCGGCCGCCGCATCGTGCCAGCTTCTGCTCCGGTACAAGTCTGCGCTGGTATCGAAGTGCGCGGGGCAGGCTTCTCACCCCTGGACAGAATAGCCCCCGTCCACCGGAATCGCGGTTCCGGTCAGGAAGTCGGAAGACGCGCTGGCGAGAAACACCGCGATGCCGGCCAGATCGTCCGGAACTCCCCAGCGGCCCGCAGGCGTTCGGGCGAGCACGCGTTCGTTCAACCCCTCGACCTGCGCGCGCGCGCCACGCGTGAGCTCGGTGTCGATCCAGCCCGGGAGCACCGCATTGACCTGGATGTTGTCCTTGGCCCAGGCGCAGGCCATGGCGCGCGTCATCTGCACCATGCCGCCCTTGGAGGCGGCATAGGCCGTGGTGAAAGAAGCGCCGAAGATCGACATCATCGAGCCGATGTTGATGATCTTGCCGCCGCCGTGCTTCAGCATCTGCGGATAGGCGGCCTGCGAGCAGACAAAGGCGCTGGTCAGATTGCTGTCCATCACCCGGCGCCACTCGTCGAGCGTATATTCCTGCGGTTGTTTGCGGATATTGATACCCGCGTTGTTGACCAGAATATCGAGCCGCCCCAGTTGCGCCACGGTCTTGTGCGCCAGCGCCCGGCAGTCGGCTTCCTTGAGCAGGTCAGCCTCGATGGCGATTCCGTCGATCTCCCTGGCCGCGGCGGCGCTTTTTTTGGCATCGCGCCCCGCCACCACCACCTTGGCGCCCGCGGCGGCAAGCCCGCGCGCCATGCCCAGACCAATGCCGCCATTGCCGCCGGTGACGACCGCGACGCGGCCGGACAGATCGAATGCTTTCATGCGAATCTCCTGTTGAGGTTACGCGCCAGCACCTTCTGCTGCCTGCCGGCCGTCGGCTTAACGCACTGCTCCGCTTTCGACCAGTACCGCCATGGGCGTTGCGGACGCAAGTATCCTGAAGGCCGGAGTGCCTGCGATCATCGCCGCAAACGCCTCGATGGATTGCGAGTCCGAGGAAACCGCTGTGAAAGGCCGCAACTCGGCCTGCGCACTGGGTTCAAACATCAAAGTGATGCCGGCAAGGCGCTCCGGTGTGGCAGCATCGCGAGCCGCGACGCGCCTGAGCAAACTGAACTTGAACGCGGTCGCGCAGCCTTCCGACCAGCCGCCGTATCGAAAGACAAGATCGTCGCTATCAGCGGCTGATTTGATTTGCGCGAACCGGTACCAGTCGATCATCAGTCTGACCATCGCATCGGCGCTCATACTCTGCTCCCCGGTGCTCTGCGCTTCGATACCTTGCTGGCGCATGAAGCTTTCCAGTTCCGCGCGCAAGCCATGGGAAGTTCCGGCGGCCGCCAGATCATCGGCAGCGGCCTCGAAGGCGCATAGAGAGAGCGTAAGCAACCCGGTGTGCAGCCATCGCCGGGCCATCCCTGCCCAATTCGGAGAACTCCGGTGCATCAACATCGACACATTTCCGCGCTTACTCATTCGCCGCCTCGTCCGCAGCCTTGTCCGCCCGCTCCCCGGACAGATTCTTGACCTGGTCCATATTCTCCTGCATGGTCTGCATGGTCTGCTGCGCCTGCCTGGCTTCCTGCGCCTTGGCTGCCGCACCGGCGCCCGCGGTGGCCGCCGATTCGGTGAGCCCGCAACCCGGCAGCATCGCTGCCCAGGCCAACACCATCCATGCTCGCATGTGAGTCTCCTGCAGCCGGATCCGGATAAGCCGCCGCCTTGGCTGCTAAACCTGCTTCAGCAGCGTTTCGGCATCGCTGACTTCGAACTTGCCGGGCTGGTCAAGATTGAAATTTTTCACCACGCCATCGACGACAAACATCGAGTAGCGCTGCGAGCGCACGCCAAGTCCTTTTGCGACCAGATCGAATTCCATGCCGAGCGCCTTGGAATACTGTCCGCCGCCATCGGCCATCATGCGCACCTTGCCTTTCGCGCCCTGCTCCTTGCCCCATGCGCCCATCACGAAGGCATCGTTCACCGACAGGCACCAGATTTCATCGACCTTTTTCTTGCGGAATTCGTCGGCCATTTTCAGGAACCCGGGCAGATGCTTGGCCGAACACGTCGGCGTAAATGCCCCGGGCAGAGCGAGAATCGCGATGCGCTTGCCGCGTACCTGCTCCTCGACCTTGAACGCATTCGGGCCGATGGTGCAACCCGGCGTTTCGTCTTCGATGAATTCCCACAGCGTGCCCGAAGGAAGTTTGTCGCCTGCTTTGATGGTCATAGGTTGATCCTCGAGATTTTGATTGAATGAACTGATTGAAGTGAGACAATCTTATTGTACAACCCCCGCGTCCGAGTCCGCATGAACAAGGCCTTTACCAGGGAATCCGAGCAGGACGACGAGGAGCCGGACGCCACCGCGCCCCCGCTCCCCGCTGGCCTGAAAAACTACATCACGCCGGCGGGCTACAAGCGCCTGAAAGACGAAGCCTTGCAGTTGCTCGACAAGGAGCGCCCGGAACTGGTAAAGGTCATCCAGTGGGCCGCCTCGAACGGGGATCGCTCGGAAAACGCAGACTATATCTACGGCAAGCGCCGGCTGCGCCAGATCGACAGCCGCATCCGCTTTCTGACCAAGCGCATGGATATTGCCGTGGTCATTGATCCCGCCGTGCGCGAAGCGTCCGATCAGGTGTTTTTCGGCGCCACCGTGACGCTGATGAATCAGACCGGTGAAGAAAAAACCTACAGCATCGTCGGCATCGACGAAGCCGACGTGTCCCGCGGCCGGATTTCCTGGATATCTCCGCTTGCCAAAGCCCTGATCAAAGCCCGCGAAGGTGACACCATAACGGTGAAGACGCCGGGGGGCGACGAGAAGCTGGAAGTGACTGAGGTGAAATACCTGCCGATTGAATGATTGGACACCCGACAAACCCGGCCACCGATGCCCCAGTAAGACAGGCGCACGCAAGGAATCGGCGGGATGCGCTTCGATTTATTTTTCCAACTTGTCGCGCTACTGCGCCATGGTCGCGATCGAAGTTCATTGGCACTTCTTTTAATGCCCATCCATCTCATATGACGAACGAAAGGAGAACCTGCCATGCCCGCCGGAACCGTTCATCTGCACCGTGTGCTGCGCGCCAGACCAGAGCTCGTCTACCGGGCCTTTCTGGACGCCGAAGCGATGGCCAAGTGGCTTCCGCCCTATGGATTTACCTGCAAGGTCCACCGCCTGGATGCGCAGGTAGGCGGTGTTTATGAAATGTCGTTTGTGAATTTCGCCACCGGACAACGTCATTCGTTTGGCGGCGAGTATCGCGAACTCGTGCCATTCGAGAAAATCCTCTATACCGATCGCTTCGACGACCCCGGTTTGCCCGGAGAAATGCTGACAACGATAAATTTGAAGCAGGTGTCTTGCGGAACCGACCTTACCGTCATGCAGGAAGGCATTCCCGAAGTCATCCCGGTCGAGATGTGTTATCTCGGCTGGCAGGAATCGCTTGCACAATTGGCGATTCTTGTGGAGCCAGTGATTCCAGGCTGAAAACGCGACAATCAGCCTGGCAAGAGTCCGTTTCCGCCCGGCCCTGACGTTGCCACTTTCTTCCTGTTAAGCTTCGAAACGCTGCGCAACTCGCGCCGCCCAACAATAATTTCGGAGGACTCATGAGTACACTTTACGGCGCACGCCAGCGCACCTTTCAGGACCGCTTCGACACACGGCGCATCGCGGACAAAATCGAAGCCGTGGCGGTGCATGCCGAAGTCACGGACATGGACAAAGCCTTCATCGAAAGTCGCGACATGTTCTGGCTGTCCTCCGTGGACGCGCAAGGCAGCCCGACGGTTTCCTACAAAGGCGGCGATCCCGGCTTTGTGAAAGTAGTTGATGGCAAGACGATTGCCTTTCCGTTGTATGACGGCAACGGGATGTTTTTTTCGGCTGGCAATGTCGCCGGCAATGGCAAGGTCGGCCTGCTGTTCATGGACTTCGAACGCCCCAACCGCCTGCGTGTGCAGGGCACGGCCACCATCAGCGAGACCGATCCGCTGATGAACTCATTTCACGAAGCCGTCATGGTGATCCGGATCACGGTCAGCGCGATTTTCCCGAATTGCCCGCGCTACGTGCACCGCATGCAGAAAGTCAAAGCCTCGAAATACGTGCCGCGGCCGCAATGCGCAACGCCGATCGCCGGATGGAAGAGCATCGACCTGCTGCAAGGCGATCTGCCGGCGAAGGATCAGGAGCGCGCGCGCAGGGAAGGCGCCAAACCGATCAGCATCGAGGAGTGGTTCGGCAAGGTTGCCGAGGGCAGCGAGGAAGCCTGAGCGCTGGCAGGAGGTTTTTTTGAAAAGCAGGACGTCCGATGGCCGTCCTGCTGTATTTCGTAGCTCAGCTTGCCAGCGCCAGCTTGAGCGCCTCCACCAGCGGCCCCAACTTCGGCGGACTGGCTTCGATCTGAACCGGAACACGCGCCGCCATCAACGCTTCGCTGCACACCGGGCCGATCGAGGCCACCAGCACTTTGCCCAGACTACCGCGCAAGCTTTCCGCCGCATCGTCTTCCTGGGCCACGGCAAACAAATTACGCACCTGCGAGGCGCTGGTGAACACCACGCAATCGACCCGCCCCTTGGCGAGTTCCGCGATGAGATGGCGCAACGGGCCGCGATCTTCGGGCAGCGCCCAGCGGTAGGTGGGCAGTTCCGTGACCATAGCACCGCGCGCTTCCAGTGCGCTATCGAGATCAACATTCGGGCCGCCGTAACGCTGCACCAGCACGCGCTTGCCGCGCACACCAACTTGATTTGTCACGGCCAGCACTTCATGCGTGGTGAACGGCTCCGCGGCGGCGAGATCAATGCGCACGGCGCGCCCGCGCAGCACGGCGGTCGGTTTGGGGCCGCGCACGGCGACTTTGCAAGCGGACAGGAGTGCCAGAAATCGCCCGGTCAGGTCAAGCTGGTCAGTGGCATCGAACAAGGCGCGCGTGCCCACGCCGGTCTGAAAAATCGTCAGCGCGACCGGCTCCAGCGCCCAGTCTTCAATCAACCGGCGGATGACATCGAGATCAATGTCGGGTTCCTCCGCCAGCGCGGGCGCACGCAGTGCAATCGCGCCATGCCTGACAAGCATCCCGGCCAGATGCTCGCCGAAGCGGCTTTCGAGAATCGCTATGGTTTTGTCTTGCATGGCCGCGATTCTAAGGCACGCTCGCCGCGGCAAGCGGCGGATCACCAGTGACGCGCAGTAAGTGCAGTTCGCCATCCGCAATGGCGTTCTGGAGGCTGGGCAACTGGGGGCGCTTCCAGTGACCGAATCGGGAGAGTATCCCGGTTACGACGAGAGACTTTCCCCTGACAGGGCGAACAAGGCTGCGTAGTATCCGTTCCGTCATCTCCCGATGATGCAGGTCTGAACCCTCGGGGTTGGATCTGAGGGTATGCAGCATTTGACCGGGCGGCCAGCCCGGTCTTTTTTTTGGGGAATGCGCATAGGCTGACGTTCGCGACCTTGTCGCGCAGGGGTTGGATTGCTGAGTTGGCCATCGCCTCCAGGGCAACACGGACGCCCGTGCAGGTCCCTTGCGGTCAAAGCGTTGCCCTCGCGGGCGCCGACCGAACTACCTGGCAACTCCGCCAGGCCCGCCCGGGCTTCAACCTGCTGCGCACCGGCCTGTTGCGACGGAAAGTCTTGAGCATCACTGCCGCCTGAAAATTCCGGCCGCAGCCGTCGCGCTATCCACAATCGCACTGGTTCGGTTAGTGGACACGATTTCGCGGAAAACCCGAGATGGGATCGGTCATGCCGCTTGCCCGGCATTCCGCTGTTCACAGCCATATCGGCGGTGGCATCCGCTATACTCGAAGTCCATCCGGACCTGACCCGCTCCTCAAGAACAACATGGCAAGACATTTCGATCTGCTCACCATCGGCGGCGGCAGCGGCGGCGTGGCGGTTTCCAATCGCGCGGCGAGTCATGGCGCCAAGGTCGCGCTGATAGAATCGGAGCGCCTGGGCGGAACCTGCGTCAACGTCGGCTGCGTTCCGAAGAAAGTCATGTGGAATGGCGCCAGTCTCGCGCACGCGATAGAAGATGCGGCTGACTATGGCTTCAGCATTCCGGCGCACTCTTTCGATTGGGCCACGCTCAAGCGCCGTCGCGATCAGCATGTGCTGGATCTGAACGGCCACTACGAGCGCGGGCTCACCAAGAATGGCGTGGAGATCGTGCGCGGCAGCGCCCGCTTTGTCGGACCGCAGACCGTCAAGGTTGGCGCGGAAACCTACTCCGCCAAACATATCGTCATCGCGGTCGGTGGCCGCCCGGTGAAACCGGATATTCCCGGGGCCGCTTTCGGAATAACCTCTGATGGATTCTTCGATCTGGCGATGCAGCCGAAACGAGTCGCGATTATCGGCGCGGGCTATGTGGCGGTGGAGTTTGCCGTTCTGCTGCGCGCGCTTGGCAGCGAAGTCACGTTGATTTTGCGGCGCGATCATTTCTTGCATTCCTTCGATTCCATGTTGCGCGATCAGTTGATGCAGCACATGCGCGCCGACGGCGTAACTATCATGACCCAGGCTCAGGCTGCGCGGGTGGAGAACGAGTCCGGCGGCCTGCGTGTTCATTTTGATGGCGGCAAGGTCGTTGAAGGATTCAATGTGCTGATCTGGGCCGTGGGCCGGCGCTCGAACGCCGACCGGCTCGATTTGCGCGCAACCGGCGTGGCATTCAATGAAGCGCACGACATCCCCACCGATGCCTATCAGGCCAGCAACGTGCCCGGCATTTATGCCATCGGTGACACCACCGGTCGCTTTGAACTGACGCCGGTTGCAGTCGCCGCCGGTCGGCGGCTCGCCGACCGGCTCTTCGGTGGCATGAAAGAGCGCAAGCTCGACTACGAAAACATTCCCACGGTCGTATTCTCGCATCCGCCGATCGGGACAGTTGGCCTGTCGGAAGCGGACGCGGTGGCCAAATTCGGCGCTGACGCGGTGCAGGTCTACGAAGCCTCGTTTACACCAATGCTGCATGCCTTCACAAAGCGAAAAACCAGGTGCTCGATGAAACTGGTGGTGACCGGCGCAGAACAGAAAATCGTCGGCTGCCACATCATCGGCCCCGGCGCCGATGAAATGCTGCAAGGCTTTGCGGTGGCTGTGCGCATGGGCGCGACCAAGCGCGACTTCGACGATACCGTAGCCATCCATCCCACCGTGGCCGAGGAACTGGTCACGATGAAAACAGCCCGCGCGGCAATCGCCTGAACGACAAAATTGCAGGGTCGAAAGACCTTGGACGCAGATCGTCTGGTGCGTTGCACACAGCTTGAGTGGCATTTGAGGCTTATCTTGCCGCTGCTTTGGTGCTAACGTACACGCCCACGGCAAGCCGAAAAATACAAAATATGGGGAGAGCAGCATGAGCGTGGATGAGGCAACGGAAGTACAAAAAGGTCATTTCGACCCCTATCAACTCGATCCATCCCACGTCCTCGAACCGCCGACGAGTTTTGGCGAGATCATGCGCAAGACCGGCCCGGGCATCGTGCTCGCCGCGTCCATCGTGGGCTCCGGCGAGCTGATCCTGACCACCACGCTGGGTGCAAAAGTGGGCTACATCATGATGTGGCTGATTATTCTTTCCTGCCTGATCAAGGCGGTGGTGCAATCGTTTCTTGGCCGCTACACCATCGCCATGGCCGAAACCGGCCTCGACGCGGTGAACCGCATCCCGGGGCCGCGCTTCAAGGTGGGCTGGGTGGTGTGGGCTTGGGCGGCGATGGTATTCATGACGCTGTTCCAGATTGCCGGGATGTTCATCGGCGTATCGCAAACCATGAACAGCATCTTCAGCGGCGTTCCGGTCGCGGCCTGGGTCATTATTTTCCTGGTGGTCACGCTGGCGCTGCTGCTGGGCGGGGCTTACAGCCGTATCGAGAAACTGGCCATGGTCAAGGTCGGGCTGTTTACGCTGATCACGCTGATGTCCGCCGCGCTGTTACTGATGTCGCCGGACTTTCATGCCGCCGAACTGGCACAAGGCTTCACGTTCCAGATTCCGGACGCAGGCCTCGCGATCGCGGTGGCCGTGTTCGGCATCACCGGCGTCGGGGCGACCGAACTCTATGTTTACACCTACTGGTGCGTGGAAAAAGGCTATGCCCGCTACACCGGTCCGCGCGAGGACACCGAAGCCTGGCGCCGGCGCGCGCGCGGCTGGATCCGGGTGATGAACTTCGATGTCATTGGCTCGATGATCATCTACACCATCGCCACCGTCGCGTTCTATCTGCTCGGCGCCGGTGTGCTGAACAAGATGGGGCTGGTTCCCGAGGGCAAGGCGATGATTTCCACGCTAACCCACATCTATACCCAGACCTATGGCGAGTGGTCGAAGTGGTTGTTCTATGTGGGCGCGATTGTCATTCTCTGGGGAACCATCATCGCCGCCACTGCGGGGCACTCGCGCATGTTTGCCGACTTCATGCGCCTGCAGGGTGCGTACAAGAAAGAAGATTACAAGGCCCGGCTGCGCTGGCGCGACATTTTCATCGTGGTCCTGGCGGTGATTCCGGTGATTTTTTTCTTCATCTTCGGACAAATGCCGGTGCAGATGGTGGTCTGGGGCGCAATCGCCCAAGCCATGATGCTGCCGATTATTTCTTTCGGCACGGTGTTTCTGATCCAGAAGCACCTGCCACCGGAATTGAAAGCACCAGCCTGGCTCACCAGCCTGCTCTGGCTGGGCGCAATCGTGATCACCGGATTCGTGGTGCCGGCGCTTGGCATCGAATTGAAAAAACTGTTCTGATCTTTTGATAAGCGGAGAAACCCATGAGCATCAAACGCCTGCACGTCGGCCCGCGCCTGTCGCAGGTCGCCATTCACGGTGACACCATTTACACCGCTGGCATCGTCGCCGACGATACCAACGTGGACGTCGCCGGCCAGACTGGCCAGATCCTCGACAAGATCGATCAGTACCTCAAGGAAGCCGGCAGCGACAAAACCAAAATTGTCTCGACCACTATCTGGCTCGCGAACATCAAGGACTACGCCGAGATGAATTCGGTGTGGGACCAGTGGGTGCCCAAGGGCAATACGCCGCCCAGGGCCTGCGTGGAATCGAAGCTCGCCACGCCGGCTTACAAAGTCGAGATTCGCGTCATCGCTGCAAAGTAACCGGGCAACCCGGCCGGCACACGGGGCGGCGCCTGAAACGCGGGCTCGCTGGAATCTTGAGTCTACTTGGACGGTTAGGGACTTCGGCGGCGAGTCCTCATCCGGCCCTTGACGCACCGGCCAGACGCGCGGCGCTGCTGCTGGTCTATGCAGCCATCGCGCTCACGCTGATCGAGTACGTTTTTAATCCGGCGTTCTTTCGTGCCCGATTTCCGGGTGTTGCGACGGAGCACAACGGGCTCTATCCTCACCTGTGGTGGGCATTCGGAACCATCGTGCTGTACTTGCCGATTCCGATGCTCATCATCCGCTTCGGCTTCAAACAGAGCCTGCGCGACTATGGCTGGACCCTGCGCATCGCCCCTGCGCATTGGTGGCTGTACGGAGGGATTCTGGTTGTCATGGCACCGGTCGTTGTGATTGCGGCGAATCAGGCTTCGTTTCTTGCCGTGTACCCGTTTTTTCGCGGCGCGGCGGGCGCGCCTTTCGGCGCAATTGTCGCCTGGGAGCTGGCCTACCTCAGTCAGTTTCTCGCGCTTGAGTTCTTTTTTCGCGGCGTGCTGGCCATCGGATTGGGCCAGTCGATGGGGAGGCTGGCGGTCTGGGTTGCCGTTGTTCCTTACTGCATGATCCACTACCACAAGCCCCTGCCCGAAGCGCTCGCGGCCATTGTGGCCGGCTTGATTCTTGGCGAACTGGCGCAGCGTACGCGGTCGATCGCGGGCGGCGTTCTCGCTCATGGCTGCGTTGCATTTACGATGGACATGCTGGCCCTTGCGCGGCGATGATCGCGTACCGTCAGCAGGGTTTATCGGCAGTCCGGCAATGTGGAAGTGTTTCTGGTGATTCCGGCAGACTTCTACGGCCAAGACCAGGGACCAGCCCGAAATTCAGTCGGCGCGGCATTGATGCGCGCCGAACATAATTACACGACGGAGGAGAAGCCAAGGTGAATACAACATCCACAAAGACCGCTGCGCATTTCGATCCTTACCATCTTGATCCGGCCAACGTCGTGGAACCGCCGCAAGGCATGGGCAACATTCTGAAGCGGATCGGTCCCGGTCTGGTGCTCTCGGCGGCAATCGTCGGCTCCGGGGAGTTGATTGCCACCACCACCATGGGCGCCAAGCTCGGCTACACCATGATGTGGCTGATTATCGTGAGTTGCCTCATCAAGTCCATCGTGCAGGCTGCGATGGGCCGCTACGTCATTACCACAGGTGAGACCACGCTGATTTTCTTCTCCCGCGTGCCGGGACCAAAGTTTCTGGTCAATTGGGTGGTGTGGGCCTGGTTTGCGGCCACCGTCATGGTGCTTTTCGCATTGACCAGCATGTACATCGGTGTCTCGCAGGTCATGTTCGCGCTGCTGCCATCGGTTGGCGTTACCTGGTGGGTCATGATCCTGCTGGCGATCACGCTGGCGCTTTTGCTCGGCGGTGCCTACAGCCGGGTGGAGAAGATCGCCTTGTTCAAAGTCGCGGTGTTCACCGCCATCACCGTGCTCTCCGCCATCTTGATGATGACGGAACCTGAATATTTTTCCTGGGAAAAATTTTCCGCCGGACTGATCCCCAGCCTGCCGCCCGGCGACGGCCTGGCCATTGCCATCGCGGTATTCGGCATCACCGGCGTTGCGTCCGGAGAACTATGCATCTACCCCTACTGGTGCATTGAGAAAGGTTATGCACGCTACACCGGCCCGCGCGATGACAGCGCCGCCTGGCGCCGGCGTGCCAACGGCTGGATTCGCGTCATGCACATGGACGTGGTGGTGTCGATGATTGTCTACACGCTCGCAACCATCGCGTTTTATCTGCTCGGCGCGGGCGTGTTGCACGGCATGGGCCAGATACCGGTGGGCACCAACATGATCCCCGCTCTCTCGAATGTCTATACCAAGACTCTGGGGCCCTGGTCGCTGTGGCTGTTTTACTTCGGTGCGATCATGATTCTTTATGGCACCTTGTTCGCGGTTACGGCGGGTAATGCGCGGATGCTGGCGGACTTTTCCCAACTGCTCAATGGATTTCGCAAGGACGACTACCGAAAACGAACCTGGTACCGCGACCGCTACATTCTGATCATCAGCATCCTCGCGGTGACGCTGTATTTTGTTTTCGGCCAGGTGCCGGTGAAACTCGTGGTATGGACCGGAATGGGCCAGGCGGCGCTGCTGCCGATCGCCTCGTTCGCGACGATCTACCTCATGCTGCGGCACTTGCCAAAGGAAATGCGCATGTCCGGGCGCATGATGGGCCTGTTGTGGCTGGCCAGCATCGTCATCACGATTTTCATCGTGCCGTCCCTGTATATCGAGCTCTCCAAGGTTTTCACCGCTCGTTAGCCAGACCATCCGGCCACGATAAACGGTAGCGGCCTTCTTCTTTTCGCGGCCAAGTCATAGAAGCGGGACACCTGTTTCCCCGGTTATTTCAACATGAACCTTCTTGGCGAAGCCGCCATTTTCCTCGCCGCCGCGGTCGTGACGGTGCCACTGTTCCGGCGCTTCAGGCTGGGCGCGGTGCTGGGCTATCTGGCCGCCGGCGTCATCATCGGCCCGCACGGATTCCAGTTCATCAGCGCGGTGGACAACATCCTGCATTTCGCGGAGCTGGGCGTGGTGTTGCTGCTGTTTGTCATCGGACTTGAACTCCAGCCTTCGCGGCTGTGGGTGCTGCGCCGTTCGGTATTCGGACTCGGTTCTGCCCAGGTGCTGCTCACGGGCGCGGCGGCTGGCGCCGTAGCACTGGCGCTTGGCATCAACTTTGCGGCCGCGCTCATCATAGGTCTGGGATTGGCGATGTCTTCCACCGCATTTGTCCTGCAAATCCTGGCCGAGAAAGGCCAGCTCACAATGCGCCACGGCCGCTCTTCCTTCGCCGTTTTGCTGTTCCAGGATCTGGCGGTCATTCCCTTGCTGGCGATCATTCCCCTGCTCGGCGCCGGCGCGTCGCAGGCGGCAGGCGGCAGCGCCTGGTTGGGCGCACTGAAAGCGATCGCGGTAATTGTCGCCGTGATTGCCGGTGGTCGCTATCTGCTGCGTCCTGTGCTCAAGGCCATCGCGGCCAGCGGTATCCGGGAGATTTTCACCGCCGCCTCCCTGCTGGTGGTGATTGGCACCTCGCTGCTGATGAATTCAGTCGGACTGTCGATGTCGCTCGGCGCCTTTCTCGCCGGTGTGCTGCTGGCCGATTCCGAGTTTCGCCACGAACTCGAAGCCGACATCGAGCCATTCAAGGGGTTGCTGCTCGGTCTGTTCTTCATCTCCGTGGGCATGTCCGCCGATCTCGGTCTGATCGTCGCGCACCCGGTCGCCATCATCGGCGCGACGCTCGCGCTGATGACGCTGAAGGCGGCGATTCTGCTCGGCATTGGCCGCGTATCGGGGCACAACTGGGAATCCTCGCGCGGACTGGCTGTCGCGTTGTGCCAGGGCGGCGAATTCGCTTTCGTGCTGTTCGGTCTAGCCGCGGACAACGCCATCATGGGCCGCACGCTGACCGATGCGCTGGTGATCGTGGTCACCCTGTCGATGGCGCTGACGCCGCTCGCCTTCGTCTTCAACGACCTGCTGCTCTTCAGGTGGCTGCGCAAGCCGGAGGAAAAACCTTACGACATCATCGAGGAATCCGACGCCCGCGTCATCATCGCCGGCTTCGGCCGTGTCGGGCAGATTGTCGGCCGCGTGCTGCGCGCCAAGAAAATTGCCTTTACCGCGCTCGACAAAAGCGCCGAACAAGTGGAAACCGTACGCCGCTTCGGCAACCGTTCCTACTATGGCGATGCTTCCAGACTTGATTTGTTGCTCGCAGCCGGCGCCGGCAAGGCGCAGGTTCTGGTGCTGGCCATTGACGATGTGGAAGCCTCGATACGCACCGCCGAAATCGCGCGCCGGCATTTTCCGAAACTGAAGATTTACGCGCGGGCGCGCAATCGCTTTCATGCCTATCGGTTGATGGACGTCGGCGTGGATTACCTGGTGCGAGAAGCCTATTTTTCCTCGCTCGAACTCGCTCAAAACGTCATGCAGGAAATGGGCGTACCGCAATGGGAGGCGCGCGACGCGACGGATACCTTCCGCCGCTTCGACGAACACCAGCTCGAAAGCCAGCATGCCGTGTACCACGACGAAACCCAGCTCATTCAATCGGCGAAAGAAGCCGCCAGGGAACTGGAAAGTATTTTCGATGCGGATGGGCAGAACCAGGCACAAGGCGCGCAAGGCAACGGACAAGGGCGCAAGCCGCCGTTCAGTCCGGAGGATGTGAGATAGTCGACGCACCCGGCTTGGCCATCGCCAATTCCGGATACGTCACGCTATATCGAATATTTGGTGCCGAGAGCAAGGCAAGCGCCCATGCCGCAAGGCCCGAAATGAATTGAATTGCCGTGGCGATATACGAGCGGCGCAACATTGCCTATCCGATGGCCGTTTCGAGTTAGCATGGGGACACGTTACCTGGCCAATTCAAGCATGCGATCTCAATTCAACCACTACCTGGCTGTTCCAGCGCTGATTTGCGCTGCATTACTCGGCGGCTGCCAGAGTCTCGAAGGCATTCTTGACGCCGCCCCCAAGCCTACCGCGCGCATCATTGCCACTGAGCTGAGTAATTTCTCCCTGCAGAATATCGACCTCGTCTTTACCGTGGAGATTGCCAACCCCTACGCGGTGGAACTACCCCTGCTGGATCTGGCTTACTCCGTGGCAAGCAGCGGCAGCACCCTGTTGCAAGGAAACATCAAGCCCTCCGGGTCGGTGCCTGCGCGCAGCGCCAGCGTCGTGCGGCTGCCTGCGCGGATCACCTTCGCCTCGCTGATCAAAACCCTGAAGAACGTAAAACCCGGATCAATCCTGCCCTATCAGGCGGATCTGACTCTGGGCGTCGAGGCCCCGGTGCTGGGCCTGCTGAATCTGCCGCTGTCGAAGTCGGGCGAACTGCCGGTGCCTGCCGTGCCGCAAGTCGAAATGAGTTCGCTCGCCATTGGCAAGCTGGGCCTGGACAAGACGACGGCTTCGGTAAAACTGCAGGTGAAGAATACCAACCAATTTGCACTCGACCTGACCCGGCTCGGCGTCAGCTTCGCTCTCGGCGGGCTGGATGTCGGCGGCACCCGGCTTGAGAATCCGGTCAACCTCGCGGCTGGCCAGGCGACGACATTGGATATTCCGATATCCATCTCGCCTCGCGCGGTCGGCCTCGGGCTCATGAATTTGCTGCGCGGCAACCAGATCGCGTATCAGATTTCCGGTTCGATCGACGCTGGCACGCGCTTCGGCCCGCTGTCTCTTCCGTTCAGCCGTATCGGCAACACGCCCGTTTCGAGATAGGTTCGGTTCACGCATGCCTTGCCTGTCTCCTGATGGCATAGCGCGGCGTACGCCGGGGCGCAATAAACCGGGCCGACGCCTGACCTGGGGTATGCTTTGGCGGAAAGGTCCGGGATATCCGGCAGCCTGCTCATCATTACGTGCTTAACGGACTTCCGCCCATTCGCCGCGAGTACTGACAACATGAACATCGCTTTGCTGCCGGCAAAAAAACTTGCTGCCCTGATCCGGAGCAAAAAAATTGGCTGTGTCGAACTGCTCGACCTCTACCTGGCGCGGGTCGCGCATCGGAATCCCGGCCTCAACGCCATCGTCGTCCTCGACTCAAAGCGTGCTCGAGCGCAGGCGCGCAAGGCAGATCGTGCCGCTGCAAATGGAAACTGGCTGGGACCGCTGCACGGTGTGCCGATGACGGTAAAGGAATCCTTCGATCTGGCCGGCCTGCCGACCACTTGGGGCCGCGCGGATATGAAAGGCAACATCGCGCAACGCAACGCGCTCGCGGTGCAGCGGCTCATAGGAGCCGGCGCGATTGTGTTCGGCAAGACCAACGTACCGGTCATGCTGGCGGACTGGCAGACGTTCAATCCCGTTTACGGCACGACCAACAATCCCTGGGACCTGGCTTGCGGGCCGGGCGGGTCCTCCGGTGGCGCCGCGGCGGCACTCGCAGCCGGGCTGACCGGACTGGAACTCGGCAGCGACATCGGCGCCTCGATTCGCAATCCCGCCCACTACTGCGGCGTATTCGGCCACAAGCCGACCTTCACGCTCTGTCCGAGTCACGGCCACAATTTGCCGCCCAATCTGGGCGTCAAGGACATGATGGTGATCGGCCCGCTGGCGCGCAGCGCCGACGATCTCGAAATCGCGTTGAAGCTGATCGCGCAGCCCGACGAGCGGGACGCACGCGGGCTGAAGATTGCGTTGGCGCGCCCAAAGGCGGAAATCCGGAAACTGAAAGTCGCCGTGCTGACCAGCGCCGCGACCGCGGAAGTCGACGACAGTGTGCAATCGGCCGTGCATGCCGCCGCCATGGCTTTTTCAAAAAGGGGCGCGAAAGTCAGCCTGACCGCGCGGCCGGATTTCGATCTTCACGATGCGCATCGCACCTTCATCCACTTGCTGCGCGGGGCAACCTCCTCAGCGCTGAGCGACGAACAGTTCGCGCGCCAGATCGAACTTGCCGGCAAGCTGGCGCCGGGAGATGACGGCTACACCGCATGGCTGCTGCGCGCCAACACCATGCCGTTGCGCGAGTGGCACATCTGGCACGAAAAGCGCGAGCAGATTCGCCTCACCTGGGCAGCGTTTTTCCGCGACTGGGATTTGCTGCTCTGCCCCGCCGCCGCGACCGCGGCATTCGCGCACAATCAGAAGGGCGAACGCTGGGAACGCATGGTCATGGTCAACGGCAAACCGCAACCTTCCACCACGCAACTATTCTGGGCCGGCTTCCCCGGCATGGCCGGGCTGCCTTCGACCGTCGCCCCGGCCGGATTCACCAGGGAAGGACTGCCAATAGGCGTGCAGATCGTTGGACCGCAATACGGCGACCTCGCAACGATCGCCGCCGCGCGTTTTCTGGAACGCGATTTTCAACCCTTCGTCGCCCCGAAAGGATACGAAATTTGAAAGCAATAATCTCAATACTGACCGTGCTGTTCGCACACGGCGTGTATGCCGGCGAGCACACCGAGGAAGCTGCCCGCGCGCAAGTCGTCGCCGCCACGACCGAATGGATCACCACTTTCAATACCCGCGATCCGGAGCGCATCGCGGCGCTTTACGCGCCAGACGGAATACTCTGGGGGACGGTGTCCAAAACCATTCGCACCACACCGGAAGAAATACTCGAGTACTTTCAGGAGTCCTCGGCCAAACGTCCGAAGCTGCGCATGGTTCTGGGCGAGCACCACGTGCGCCTGTACGGCGACATCGCCACCAGTTCGGGCTACTACACTTCGCGTAATCCGGTGGACGGCGAAGAAGTCGTGACTCCCCTGCGTTTCAGTTTCACCTATCGCCGGGAGGGCGGGCGCTGGGTCATCGTCAACCATCACTCCTCGCGCTTCGCCGGTCCCTGAAATTCATCCGGCAGCCTGTCGGACTCAGGTGTTCGATAGCGACACGGTGGGAGAGCGAGGACAGATTTTGACGATTTCGACGCGCATGTCGGGAATATGTAAGGAATTAAATCGGCGCATTATGGACCGCTCTCCCACCGTTGCAGCCGAATCATCCTAAGTCCGACAGGCTGCTAGAATTGTCTGGCATAACACTCGCCCCTTCGCCCCACATTCCTCACCGCAGAATCTCATGGACCTCGACTTCACCCAATCCACCGCCCAGGAAGAAGGCTACGACCCGGCTGTTGCGCGCAAATGTTTTGTAGCGCTTGGCACCACTGAAAACTTTGCCGAGATGGAAAGTATTTTTGTCGAAGGCAAGACCAGCGACAAGATGTACTACCTGGTCGAAGGCGAAGTCGCTTTGATTCGCAACAAGAAAACGCTCGACATCGTCAAACCCGGCGAGATATTCGGCGAGATCGCGGTCATTACGCAACAGCCACGGACCGCATCGGCAATGGCCCGCAAGTTCTGCCAGGCGCGGGTCTTGAATGCCGAACAGTTCCAGCAGGCCCTGCAAACGACCTCGCCGGAGTTCGCGCTCATGCTGATGAACATCATGAACAACCGCTTGCGCCTGACAATCGCGCTGATGAAACCCGGCACCGCGTTGGCAAGCGCGAATGATCGAGATGCATTGCGGGTCTTCGACAAGAAAATGATGGAAGAACTGGTCTCGGCGTTCAATGCAAAACCGCCACAAACCTTTCCGGAAGGCCGCGTCATCATGAAAGAAGGCGATGCCGGCGCATCAATGTACATCGTCGTGCGTGGCACCGTCGCAGTGTCAATCAAGGGAACCGTCGTCCAGCGGGTCGGACCCGGCGGAACCTTTGGCGAAATGGCGCTGGTCGATAAAGCGGTACGCGCAGCGACCGCGAGCACCGAAAACGAGTGTCAGTTGCTGGCCATCGGCCGCAACGATTTCCTGAATCTCGTCAAGACCAAGCCGGACTTCGCCGTAGCGCTGCTGAAGACCCTCGCCGAGCGGCTGCGCGCGACCACGGAAATGAAGAAGTAGCGCACGACTATTCTCCGTCACAACCAGTCCCACCTCACACGCGGAATAATGGGGTCAGACACGATAAAAGAATATGGTACTCTGCGCAACGATCGCCACACGACATTCGCAAAACACCCATGGCCCGCCTTCCTCGCTACTGCATCCCCGGCCAGCCGCAGCACATCATCCAGCGCGGCAACAGCCGGCAGGTCATCTTTGGCGCTGATGCAGACTATCAATTCTTCCGCGACTCGCTGGTCGAGGCCGCAGGCAGGTTCGGCCTCGC
>JANNTE010000182.1:0-5783 GCA_031403365.1 Betaproteobacteria bacterium
ATCGTCAACGAATACCGGGAGGTCATGGACACCATTGCCGATCTTTTCCTGCTCCAGTCCGGTGAGACGCTGCAACTGCATTTCCAGAATGCGCTGCGCCTGCACTTCCGACAGGCGGTAGCCATCAGCCTGCAATCCGTAGTCTGCGGAAATGCCATCCGGCCGTGCCCGCCCGCTGTCAGTCTGCACCAGCATGGCGGCGACCAGTTGCGATTGCCAGGTCCGCGACATCAATTCGCGCTTGGCCTCGGACGGCGCCGCCGCCGCTTTGATCAGCGCGATGATCTCATCGACATTGGACAACGCGACCGCGAGGCCCTCCAGCACATGGCCCCGGTCACGCGCCTTTTTGAGTTCAAAGACCGTGCGCCGCGTGATGACTTCGCGCCGATGACGCAGGAAGGCGTCCAGGATCTGCTTGAGATTTAGCAGCCGCGGCTGGTTCTCGACCAGCGCCACCATATTCATGCCGAAGGTGTCCTGCATCTGTGTTTCTTTGTACAGATTGTTCAGGATGACCTCGGGAACCTCCCCGCGCTTGAGCTCCAGCACCACACGCATGCCGGATTTGTCGGATTCATCGCGAATTTCCGACAAGCCGTCGAGGCGCTTTTCGCGCACCAGTTCGCCGATCTTGATCAGCAGCGAGGATTTGTTTACCTGGTAGGGCAGCTCGTCGATGATGATCGCCTGGCGGTTGCCCTTCTCCAGGTCTTCCACGTGAGTGCGTGCACGGATGACGATGCGCCCGCGTCCGGTCCGGTAGCCTTCCTTGACCCCGGCAGTTCCATAGATTATTCCGCGCGTCGGGAAATCTGGTCCCGGAACCAGATCGATCAGCTCTTCCAGACTGATGTCAGGCCGCTCGAGAATGGCAAGACAGGCATTGATGATTTCGCCCAGATTGTGCGGAGGGACATTGGTTGCCATGCCCACCGCGATTCCGGAAGAACCATTGATCAGCAGGTTCGGGATCCGGGTCGGCAGGACGCTCGGCTCCAGCTCCTTGCCATCGTAATTGGGGACGAAATCGACGGTTTCCTTGTCGATATCGGCGAGCAATTCGGACGAGATTTTTTCCAGCCGGCACTCGGTATAACGGTAGGCGGCCGCAGAGTCGCCGTCGACCGAACCGAAATTGCCCTGGCCGTCAATGAGCACATAGCGCATGGAAAAGTCCTGGGCCATGCGCACCAGGGCTTCATAAGTCGCGGAATCGCCGTGCGGATGATATTTTCCGAGGACATCGCCGACCACGCGGGCGCACTTCACGTACGACCGGTTCCAGACGTTGTTCGCCTCGTGCATCGCAAACAAAATGCGACGGTGCACCGGTTTCAGGCCGTCGCGCACGTCCGGCAGTGCGCGGCCCACGATCACGCTCATTGCGTAATCGAGGTAGGAGCGTCGCATCTCCTCTTCAAGGCTAATGGGAAGGGTTTCTTTGGCGAATTGATCCATCAGGGGAATTCGATTTTTATGTGGCAAACCATCACTAAATTCCGAGGCGCTGACTACGGCAAGCGCACCCGGCACGCCATGCCTCGTTCGACGAGCATAAGAGGCGAAGTTTATCATGGCGCCTCTTCCCGAAGCATTGTTTAGCTGCGGAAATTCAGCGCGACGGCGGGAATTTTTGCCAGCGATCCCGGTGTGTAAAAGCCGGTTTCCTACTTTACTTATTGGTTTAGAATGGCGCGCCTGACGTTATCAACCCGTCAAGAAATGCGCAATAATCCATCCGAACACCCCCACGCTCAGGAGACACGGCAATGCGACCAAAGACCAACCGGCTGTTGATGTTGCTTGTAGGCGCAGTTATTTCCGGATGTGCCAGCCAAACCGATCGCAGCAGTTCCGGGGGGGGGGCACAGAACCGTTCGCAACCCGACCAGGAATCGGTCCAGTTCATCAACCGACCTCTCGACGAAAGCCCGCGACCCAAGCCCGCACCGGCCGCCGTGACTCGACCGACCGAGGCGCCTGCGGAATTTCCGGTTACCACATACGAATTGCCGCAAGACCAGTCGGAAGGGGATGTCGAGGATATCGGCCTGCAGGAAGACGAATCAGTCTCATCGGAACAAGAGGCGGCCCTTGCGCCAGAGGGCTCGGTGGGTGATACCACTGAATTCGACGACGGGCTGGACGAAGACGAAGTTGAGGACCTCGGCGCGCAGGACGACGAGTCGATGTCAGAGGAACAAGCGGCGGCACTTGCACCAGAAAGCTCAGTCGTCGCAACCACTGAATTCGACGACGGGCTGGACGAGGACGAAGTCGAGGATCTCGGCGCGCAGGACGACGAGTCGGTGTCAGAGGAACAAGCGGCGGCACTTGCACCAGAAAGCTCAGTTGTCGCAACCACTGAATTCGACGACGGGCTGGACGAGGTAGAAGTTGAGGATCTCGGCACCCAGCCTGATGAATCCGTTTCCGTTGCTCAGGCGCCGGTTGCACCGGTCAGTTCGCTTGCCGGGACCGCCGAGTTCGATGGCGAAGACGAAGACCAGACTCCGGTGGAAGATCTCGGCACCCAGCCCGACGAATCCGGCAAGGCCAGTTTTCCCGAGCAAAAACTGGCACAAACGAACAGCGTCGTCGGTTCAACCCAGTTTCTGACGCTCAGCGCCGAAGCCGAACCGCTGTTCAGTTTCGACAAGGCCAGCCTTCGCTCCGACCAGCAAACGAAGCTTGATGAACTGGTCGAGGGCCTGAGTGGCACGAAGGTCGAATCCATTTCGATCGTGGGTCACGCAGACAAAATCGGAAAGACGGCCTACAACCAGAATCTGTCGGAGCGCCGCGCCGCCGCAGTCAAGGCATACCTGGTCAAGAAAGGCATTCCGTCCAGAAAGATCCAGGTCGAGGGTCGCGGCGAATCGGAGCCGGTGACCGGAGACACTTGCAGCAATACCCGCGGCAAGGCGCTGATCTCCTGCCTGCAGCCGGATCGCCGTGTTGAGGTCAAGGTCGAAGCAACCAAGACCGCGAATTGATTCTGTCTTCTGCCGCACTATCAAAGCCCTGCCGTTGCAGGGCTTTTTTTTAAGGATTCCGGATGCCGTATTCAGCAACACGACCTGCCGCGGACCTGGTAGTCGAAGCCCCCTGGATTGTTCCGGTTGTACCTTATGGAACTGTGCTGGAGGATCACGCCGTCGCGATAACCGGCGGAAAGATCATCGCGCTGCTGCCGCGCGAGGACATGCACGCGCGCTATGCTGCCGCGCAGACCTGTCAACTCAAGTCTCATGCCCTGATTCCCGGTCTGATCAATCTGCACAGCCACGCAGCCATGACCCTGATGCGCGGGCTGGCAGACGACCTGAAGCTGATGGATTGGCTGTCCAAGCACATCTGGCCTGCGGAAGCGAAGCACGCATCGGCCCAGTTCGTCTACGACGGCACGCTGCATGCCTGCGCCGAAATGCTCCGGGGCGGCGTGACCTGCTTTAACGACATGTATTTCTTCCCGGAAATGACCGCGCGCGCGGCCCTGGATGCCGGCATGCGGGCTGCGCTGGGCATCATTGTGATTGACTTTCCCACCGCCTACGCGCGCGACGCCCAAGACTACCTGCGCAATGGCCTGGCCATGCGCGACCAACTAAAACACGAAGCGCTGCTGAGTTTCTGCATGGCGCCGCACGCGCCCTATACCGTCAGCGACAAGAGCTTCGAGCAGATACTGACCTTGTCCGAGCAATTGCAGATCCCCATCAATACCCATATCCACGAAACGCAGGGCGAGATCAACGACAGCCTGGCCAAGTTCGGCGTCCGTCCGCTGGCCCGACTGGAGCGGATTGGATTGCTGGGACCATCGTTCATCGCAGTGCACGCGGTGCATCTCGGCCCGGAAGAAATCGCACTGCTTGCCGGGCTGGGTTGCTCGGTTGCGCACTGTCCGTCGTCGAACCTGAAGCTCGCGAGCGGCATCGCTCCGGTGGACAGAATGCTCGCCGCCGGAATCAATATCGGCATCGGCACTGACGGTGCAGCCAGCAACAACCGCCTGGATGTTTTCTGCGAAATGCGCATGGCCGCTCTGCTGGCCAAGACATGCGGCGACAACGCCGAAACCCTGCCCGCGCACCAGGCTCTGCGCATGGCAACGCTCAATGGGGCGCAGGCGCTGGGCCTTGATCGCAGCGTCGGATCGATCGAACCGGGCAAGTTTGCCGACTTGTGTGCGGTGAACTTCGACTCGATCGGCTTGTCCCCTTGCTATGATCCGGTTTCGCATCTGGTTTATGCGGCCGGACGCGAGGACGTGAGCGACGTCTGGGTTGCCGGCAAACATCTGGTTGGCGGCGGTCGGCTCCTGCATATGGATGAAGACGGCGTGAAACACAAGGCCAGGGAGTGGCGGGCGCGCATTTCCCAGCCGGCGTGAATGCCGGCAACACGGTGATTGCAATGGTCAATATCGATCCGGTCGAACTGCAAAAATTCAGCGATCTGGCGCATCGCTGGTGGGATCCGCACAGCGAATTCAAGCCGCTGCACGACATCAATCCGCTGCGCCTGGGTCACATTGACCGTTGCGTTGGACTGAAAGGTAAACGAGTCCTCGATGTCGGTTGCGGCGGCGGCATTCTTTCAGAAGCGATGTCGGCTTTGGGCGCAACCGTCACCGGCATCGATGCCGGTGATAAGCCGCTCAAGGTGGCGCAGTTGCATTTGCTTGAAAGCGGCCTCGAAGTCGAATACCGGAACATCACGGTCGAAGAACTAGCCATTGAGCAGCCACACTCGTTCGACGTCGTCACCTGCATGGAAATGCTCGAACACGTGCCAGACCCCGCCAGTGCCGTGCAGGCTTGCGCACGGCTGACAAAGCCTGGCGGCCGGTGTTTTTTCTCCACCATCAACCGCAATCCAAAGTCTTATCTTTTCGCGATACTGGGCGCGGAATACCTGCTTAACCTGCTTCCAAGAGGCACGCACGAGTACGCAAAATTCATTACCCCGGCTGAGCTTGCCGGCTTCTGCCGCCGCGCGGAACTCCAGGTCGAGCATCTGACCGGAATGAGTTACAACCCCTTGACCAGGAATTGCACATTGGTTGGCGATACATCGGTCAATTACATCCTGACCGCAACATCCTGACCACACAGGCGAACTGACCCGTCAGGCGCGCACACAAGCCCGTGTTTTGCGTTTGCGACGATCCATTTCAGACACAAGGAGATTGGAATGAACACGAAAATTCTGCTTATCACAGCCATGATTGCAATGCTCACCATCGCACAGGGCTGCACCCTCAAGCCGCAGCACTTGTTGATCGACCCGGAGATAAAAGTGCAGGACGCCCAAATCGGCAATGGCAAGACAGTGGGCCTTCTGGTCACCGATGCGCGGCAGGACAAGAAGCTGGGCGAGGTTGGAGATCCTGACCGAACAATGGTGGATGTCCGGGTCGATGAGGATCCGAGCCCTGCAATCTACCGGCGCCTGAAAAGCGCGCTGATGCAACAGGGTTTCCTGGTAGAACCGTACAGCGAGGGCATGGATCGCAGGCTCGAAGTAACCGTCGCCAGCCTCACCCTTCAATCCCAGAAAACAGCGCTGACCTTCGAAACCGAGCTGCGGGCCGAGATCAGCGCGCATGCGGTCAATGCGGACGCCTTTTACGACCGGCAATTCAATGTCAGGACACGCAAAAATGGGGCTGTGCCGCCTTACGAGAAAGACAGCACAGTACTGGTCAATACGGCTGTTTCGCAAGCCATGGAAGATCTGCTGGCAGACGAACAATTGCTGGACCTGCTGGCGCG
>JANNTE010000183.1:0-6013 GCA_031403365.1 Betaproteobacteria bacterium
ATCAGCATGGCGCCGCCGTACGACGCAACCGCGGCAATGGCAGTGCCCGCCACACCGACCAGCGCGGAGAGTACCCCAGCCTCGATCAGGAACAGCAGCAGCACCTCGCCGTCCAGCGCGCCGGTGCGGCCACTGGTCAGCTCCCGATTGCCGATCTTGAACCATTCATTGGTGCTGCCGCTGACACTGGTGGCCACGTTGCCGCCGTTGGCCACCACGGTGACGTTGGCACAGCTTTATGGCGCAACGGCGGTCACGCCACCGACCTGCGCGGCAATGGCTTCGGCATAGGCTTCGGTGAACTGCGGAACTCCGCCGCCACCGCCGTCGATGCGCTGGCCGGGGCGGCCAGCCATCCGTACCTGGACCGCGCTCCAGACACTACGAGAAACTGATCGGGATTGATGGCAAAAGAAATCAGTTATCGAATTTTTCGAACCGGGCGTGCCACGGTCAATTCCAATGTCTCCGCGACGCGCAGCACTTCGCTGCGTTGTTCATCGGTCAGTCGATTCACCGGCGGGATGGGGCGACCGCAATCGATACCCAGTCTGGCCGAGAGCACGGTCTTGCAGACGTCGACCGGCGCACCAAACATCCATACCAGGCTCACAAACGCTCGCACTTTGTCCTGAAGGGACTGGGCAAGTGTCATGTTGCCCGACTCCCACGCGGCAAAGAGCTCGGCGTAATGCCAGGGCGCCAGGCTGAGCGGCGCATCGATGGTGCCGACCGCACCCATGGTGAGGGCGGGCAGCGCAAGCGCGCCGTTTCCCGAGAAGCAGGCAAGGCCCATGTCGGCGAACAGCCGGATCTGGGTGAAATCCGGCGCCGAGTGCTTCAAGCCCTTGAGCGTCGGAATCTCACGCGCAAGTTTTTCCATCATGCCTGGGAAAAATTCCACCTGGGTGAGCTGCGGAAGGTTGTAGACGAAAAACGGCAGCCCGCCGGCCGCATCGGCCACAGCTTTGTAATAGTCGATGATGGTGCGTTCGCTGCTTCTGAAGAATAGCGGCGGCAGGCAGCACACCGCGGCGCAATCCGCGGCGCGGGCAGTGCGCGCTGCTTTCACCGCGCTCGCAGTGCTCATGGCGCCCACTTGCATGATGACCAGTGCGCGCCCCTTGCATGTTTCCCCGGAGATTCTTGCGACTGCATCGCGTTGATCTTCGCTGAGAATCGGCCCTTCTCCGGTGCTCCCGGCCATCCAGAATCCACCGCAACCGTGGGCGATATTGTCGTCGAGCAGCGCTCGCAGGGCTTTCTCGTTGACCCGTCCGTCGTCCGAAACCGGCGTGGGTGGCGCCGGGAATACACCTTTGAATTCGAGCTTCACGATTGATTTTCCAGTCAAGCGCGGCGCGTCAGAAACGCCGCGAGGGTTTCAGCGCACGCGCGAGCGTGAGACAGCGGCAAGCCGTGTTTGGAATGGGCAAAGACTTGCAATTGCGCACCGGGGATTGCTGCTCGCATGGCGGCCATGACTTCCAGCGGAATGAACGGGCTCGACTGCGGGCTGAGCAGCAATGTCGGCATGGTGATTTCGCCAAGCCGCGGGGTGAGATCGGCGCCAAGCAAAAGGTCTGCGAGCCCGAGTGTTGCATCCATCGAGCAAGTTTCGTGCACCCGCTGGTACCACGCGCGCACCTGCGGTTCCAGCGCATCGGAATGAAAGCGCGATTCCATCATCAGCTTCGCCCAGCCGGACTGGCCTTGCTGCGCCAACACCTCGCGCCAGCCTTTGACATTGGCTACCAGGCCGCCGCGTGCCGCGGCGTTGGAAAGCGTCAGGCTCAGCAGGCGTTGCGGCGCTTTCAATGCGCAGGCGATGGCCACTGTTCCGCCAATCGATTCGCCAACCAGGTGAAAGCGCTGCGTGCCGGTTGCATCGGCAACTGCCAGCAAGTCATCGACGAGTCCGTCAAAGGACCAGGGGTAGTCGCCCAACGGTTGCATCGACTTGCCAAACCCGCGCATATCGAAGCGCAGCAATCGATAACGCATCGCCAACACAGGCAGCCATTCGGCCCAGATATGGGTATTGGCCGCAATGCCGTGATGAAAAATGATCGTCTGCGGATTTTCGACCCACGCCGGCACCACGTCGCAAAGATCGTAATAGAGTGCTCCCGAGCGGGTCTGAAGCATGGTCATTGCGACGTCCTTTCAATCATAGACTTGCAACGCCTTGCCGCGCGTTTCCGGCAGCAGAGACACGACCAGGATGACCACCGAGAATCCGACAATGGCGACCAGTCCGATGGCTTTACCCAGTGTAATTGTGTTGCTCAGATAACCGACCAGCGGCGTCGCAAACGCACTCATCCCGCGCCCGAAGTTGTAAACAAAGCCCTGCCCCGATCCGCGCACCCGGCTTGGATACAGCTCGGTCAGGAATGGCCCGCAGCCGCTGAAATTGCCCGACACGAAAAAGCCCAGCGGAAATCCGAGGAACAGCATGAGCGTGTCGTTGATCGGTATCTGGGTGTACACGATGGCGATCAACGCCGAGCCGGCCGCGAACAGGAAAAAGGTTTTCTTGCGCCCCAGATGGTCGGACGCATAAGCCGCCGCCAGGTAACCGACGAAGGAACCAATGATCACCACGAACGTGTAGAGGCCGGTGTTGAGTACGGACAATCCACGTTCGGTCTTTAAAAAAGTCGGCAACCAGAAAAACACCGCGAAGTAACCGGCCATCATGCCGGTGATCATCAGGCTGGTCAGCACCGTGGTCTTCAACAACGGCGGCGAGAAGATTTCCAGAAAATGGCTGCCGCGCTCCCGGGCTTGTTCCTTGGTGGCGCTATAGACTTCCGGCTCCGGCACGTTGCGCCGGATGTAGAGCACAAGCAGCGCGGGAAGAATGCCGGACCAGAACATTGCCCGCCAGGCCCACTGTTCCGGCAACACCGAATAGAGCAGCAGGAAAAGCAGATTCGCCACTCCCCAGCCGACCGCCCATCCGCTTTGCATGGTGCCGACCGCCTTGCCGCGGTGTTGCGGGCGGATCATTTCACCGATCAGCACCGAACCCACGGCCCACTCGCCTCCGAAACCCAGACCCTGCAATGAGCGCATCACCAGCAACTGCTCGAAGGAATTGGTGAAGCCGCACAGAAAAGTGAATAGCGCGAACCAGGCGATTGCCAGTTGCAGGATGAGCACACGGCCGTACCGGTCGGCCAGCACTCCGGCCAGCCAGCCGCCGATGGCGGAACTGATTACGGTCGCCGTGGTGATCCAGCCAGCTTCGACCTTTGACATACTCCACAGCGCCATGAGCGTGGGTACGACGTACACAAAGACCATCACATCCACCGAGTCGGTCGCCCATCCTCCGACTGCGGCGATCAGCGTCTTGCGTTCTCGCCCATCGAGCTCCTTAAGCCACGTGAACATCGTCCGCCCCTCCCTTGTTCTTGATCTGTGCGGGATGATACGGCATCGGAGCCGGTCTGCAGGTCCGCTACCCCCGGCACTGGCAGCCTCCTGCCGATGCTTCTATTCTTTTACGCGGCGCAGGACGTCCTCCAGCATCGCCAGCATGGTGTCGATTTCCTGATGTGAAAGATTGAGCGCAGACATGAAGCGCAACAAATTGGGACGCGGAGCGTTGAGCAGCAATCCGTCGGCACGCGCCAGATCCACGACTTTCGATCCGATGTCTTTCTTCAGATCAAGCGCCACCAGCAGTCCGCGCCCGCGCACTTCGCCCAGTTGATGACGCTGCGCGAGTTGCGCCAGTCCCTTCATCAGATAGGCGCCGGCTTCCTCGACCCTGCCGAGGAACCCCGGGGCAAGCATGGCATCCATGATCGCGCACCCGACCGCCGCCATCAGCGGATTGCCGTTGAATGTACCGCCCTGATCACCGGCTTCGAAGCAGGACACCGCTTCCTTCGCCACCAGTGCGGCGAGCGGCACGCCGCCGCCCAGGCCCTTGCCGAGCGTCATGATGTCGGGCTCGATGCCCGAATGCTCATAGCCCCACAGCTTTCCGGTGCGTCCCACACCGGTCTGAATTTCATCAACGATGAGCAACAGCCCGCGCTTCTTCGTCAAATCACGCAGACCGTGCATGAATGCATCGGTGGCGATAATGACCCCGCTCTCACCCTGAATCGGCTCGAGCATCACCGCGACGGTTTTTTCGCCGATCAGGCGCTCGACCGAAGCGAGGTCGTTGAGTTTTGCCTTCGGGAAACCCGGCACCTTGGGCTCGAACAAATCGCGGAATTGCGGTTTGCCCGATGCCGACATGGTGGCCAGCGTGCGCCCATGAAATGAATCCTCGAAAGTGATGATCTCGTAGGCGCCGCCCTTGTTCTTGCCGCCCCACTTGCGCGCGAGCTTGATTGCCCCTTCGTTGGCCTCGGCGCCACTGTTGGTGAAGAACACGCGCTGGAAGCAACTATGCCCGGTAATCTGGCGTGCGAGCCGCATGGAAGGCTCGTTGTAGAACGCAGGGCTGGGTGTGATCAGCTTGCGCGATTGCTCGACAAGCGCCCTGGTGATGACTTCCGGGCTATGCCCCAGACAATTCACGGCCCAGCCCTGAACGAAGTCGAGATAGCGTTTACCCTCGTGATCCCATAGCCATGATCCCTCGCCGCGCACGAACACCAGCGGCGGTCTGGTGGTGATCTCCATCAGTGCGTTCGCGGGAAAGTCGTCGAATTTCATGTTGCAATCCTTTCGTGGTCAGATCAGAAGCAAAAAAGCCGCATGACAATGCGGCCTTTCTCTATTCATGGTCAGCGCATCAGAATCGTCGTCGGCCGTGCGAACGCATTGCGCGGCTCGCATTGCGGCGTCGGAAAGCGCCGGTGGGTATTTTGTCCATGGACGCAATACTGCGGTTTGCAGGCCGGTCAGTCAATCCCCTGCCTGAATATCAGCAGGCGGTCCAGTTTCGCGGCGAACGCCTGGCGGTCGGCATTGCTGAAGCTGGCCGGCCCACCGGTGTCCACGCCTGCGCCACGCAATTCGTCCATGAGCTTGCGCATGGCAAGGCGTTCCTTGATGTTGTCTTCGGTATAGAACTCGCCGCGCGGGTCGAGAGCGCGACCGCCCTTGGCGATGACGCCAGCGGCGAGCGGAATATCAGCGGTGATCACCAGGTCGCCGGTTTCAACCAGTTCGACAATCCTGTCGTCGGCTGCATCGATGCCGGACGGCACCTGAAGGGTCTTGATGAATGGCGAGGGCGGCACCTTCGCGGCCTGATTGGCGACCAGTGTCAGGGTCACATGCGCCCGTACGGCGGCGCGGAACAAGATGTCCTTGATGACATTCGGACAGGCGTCGGCATCAACCCAGATGCGCATGCGCCTGTCTCCTGTTCAGGCTTGTGGCGGTGTATCTCCTTCGCCCGGTTGTTGAGCAGCGCCATCGCCCGCCTCCGGTGCCGTACCTGCTTTTTCCGATGCCTTGCGCAGGCGCTTTTCTTCCTGCTTCTTTTTCTTGGCGATTTCTTTTTGCCGTTTTTCGAACGAGTAATTTGGTTTGGCCAATCTGTCACCTCTCAATAGGGTCGAATTAGGGTTTCCGGCTCAGAGCAGGGTCAATTATCGCCTTTCCATGAACAATTTGTGCCTGTTTTGCACACCGGATTCGCAGCCCTTTACCTTCCCCCGGACACATCGAGAATGGCGCCAGTCGTATAGGATGCCTCGTCAGACAGCAGCCAAAGCACCGCATTTGCCACTTCCCGGGCCGTGCCGCCGCGTTTCATGGGCGCAAAGACCTTGACCCGCTCCACCCGGTCCGGTTCACCGGCGCTGGCATGCATTTCGGTATAAATGAATCCGGGGCTCACGGCATTGACGCGGATACCCTCTTCCCCCACTTCCTTTGCCAGGCCGATGGTGAGCGTATCCACCGCACCTTTAGACGCCGCATAATCGATGAACTCCCCCGGCGACCCGATCTGCGAGGCACGCGAGGAAATGTTGACGATGCCGCCGCCCTGGCCCCCGTGCCGGGTGGACATGCGGCGCACCGCTTCGCG